>NZ_DATFZD010000137.1:0-68656 GCF_035314665.1 Mycobacterium sp.
GCTGAGCACCGCGATCTGCGCGTCGGATGTGCACTTCATGGATCACCCGGAGATGGGGATCGACGACCCGACCGGTCGCTCGCTCTACGACGTGAATCGCGACATCGTGCTCGGCCATGAGTTCGTCGGCGAAGTCGTCGGCCACGGACCCGGCTGCACGGAACAGTTTCCGGTCGGCACTCGGGTGACGTCGATCCCGATCCGCATGGTCAACGGGGGCGCCGACGGTGTGCGAATCATCGGTCAGCACCCGGAGGCGCAAGGCAGTTTCGGCGAATTGTTGGTCATCGCCGAGGCATTGGCGAAGTCCGTCGACAGCGGCGTATCCAGCGACGCCGCCGCACTGACCGATGCGTTCGCGGTCGGCGAGTTCTACGTGCGCTCGGCGCGGATGGAGCCGGGGGAGGTGCCGGTCGTCGTCGGCGCCGGCGCAATCGGGCTGTCGGCCGTCGCGGCGCTGGCCAGCCGGGGCATCGAGCCGATCATCGTGTCGGACTACAAGTCCGAACGCCGCCAACTGGCTTGCGATCGATTCGGGGCGCATGTCGCCGTCGACCCGGCAGAAAGGTCACCGTTTGACGTGTGGCGCGAGCTACGCGCCGAGCGTGGGTTATGGGGTTCACTCGTCGTCTTCGAATGCGTCGGCGCGACAGGGCTGATCCAGAAGATCGTGGAATCCGCCGACATGAGCACTCGGATCTATTGCGCCGGTGGCTGGTACAGCGGCGATTCGCTCAGCGTCACCGATGCCACCCGGCAGGGCGTCGCCATCCAGTTTGGCGGCGGCCCGCACCCGCAGGACTGGTACGGCACCCTGGACGCCATTGCTTCCGGGCGACTCGACCCACTGCCCAGCGTCGGAGCGATCGTCGACCTCGACGAGGTCCCGGACGCGCTCGATCTGGCCCGAAAGTCCGACGGCCCACCACGAATCGTCGTCCACCCGAACGGAGACGTGGTATGACCGAACGAGAAGACCGCCAAGACATCGCCGATGTTCTCATGCGCTACGCCACCGGGATCGACCGGCGCGACTGGCCGTTATTCCGCACCGTCTTCACAGACGATTGCGAGCTGGACTACGGCGAGGTCGGTTCCTGGCAGGGTGCCGACGCGGTGACCGAGTTCATGCAACGGGCCCACGAGTTGGCCGGGCACACCATGCACCGCCTGACCAACCAGGTGATCGCTGTCGACGGCGACTCGGCCCACGCCCGCACCTATGTCGACGCGTTGATCATGCTGGCCGACAACAGCTCCGGCGTGAACGCGGCCGGTTTCTACGATGACGACTTCGTTCGTACCGAAAATGGGTGGCAGATCGCGCGCCGCCGATTCGTCCAGGTGCGCGTGGCTCCCGTGGGAGATTCAGCTTGACGTTTGCAGACAAGTACGGCCCGTGGGCCTTGGTGGCCGGCGCCTCCGACGGTGTCGGGGCCGCCTTCGCCGAGGGGCTTGCCGAGCGTGGGGTCAATGTCGTGTTGCTTGCGCGGCGCCAAGGCGTGCTGGACGAGGTGGCCGCCGGGATAGCCGCCCGCACCGGCGTCGAAACGCGCGCGCTGGCAGTCGATCTCGCTGAGCGCGACGCGGCTTCCGTCGTCGCTGAGGCCACCGACGATCTCGATATCGGCTTTCTGGTCTACTGCGCGGGAGCCGATCCGAACTTTCAGCCATTCCTGGCCAACCCGATCACCACCGCGGAGGCGATGGTGCACCGGAACTGCACGGTGCCGATGCAGTTGTGTCATCACTTCGCCCCGGCGATGGTGCAGCGCGGCCACGGCGGCATCGTGCTCTTCGGCTCGGGTGCCGGACTTGCCGGCGGGCCCAACATGGTGGCTTATAGCGCCACCAAGGCGTTCGACATGGTCTTCGCCGAGGCGCTGTGGAGCGAACTGCACGACAAGGGCGTCGACGTCCTCGGCCTTATTCTCGGCAAGACCGACACCCCCGCGCTGCGCCGCCTCGAACACAGTCGCGGGGTGCTCAGCTCCGAAGACCAGACGCCGCCGGATGCTTGCGGTGTCGATCAGGTCATCAGCGAGGCATTCGAAAACATCAGCAACGGCCCGACTTTGATGGTCGGCGACATGATGCGCGCGGCCGTGCAGGTGCTATCCTCGGTGACCCGCAACGAAGCGGTCAACTTCATGATCCAAGCCCAGGCTGCGGTCATGGGCGGCGGCAACGGGTAAAGCTCAGCTGCCCAGTTGCTTGATGAACACGCTGACCCGGTTGATCAGCCCGTCCGAATTCCGCTCGAAGACAAGGCATTCAGGGTATTCGGTAGGCACACCGTCGATGTTGAAGGTCTCGCTCAGCTCGACGTAACAGACCCGATCTGAGGCATGCGAGATCCGCTTCACGTCCAGCCGGTAACCCTTCAGCGCGGCGAACACGCCGCGCAGGAACTTCAGATACGGCTGCTTGCCTTCGACGATGTCGCAGTACGGGCCGTTCCGGATCAGGTCGTCGTCGGCGATGGTGGCTGCCAGGCCGTCCCAATCGTTGACGGCCAGGCACGCCAGATAGCGCTCCACGGCGCTGGCTTCATCAGGTTGACCCATGGCATCTTCATACGCCTACCGCGCCGCGGCCTCAACGCCAAACATCCCAGGCCGCTAAGGGCCTGGGATGTTTGGTGCCCCGTTTCGGTTTAGAGGCCGAGGAACGCCAGCGGGTCGATGGTGGAGGCCGCAGCCGTCGCCGCGTCGAGACCACCGGTGAAGGCGTCGCCCGGGTCCAGCAGCGAAAGTGCGTCGATGCTACCGAACAGTGAGTCCAGGTTGAGATTGCCCAACGGGGTCACCAGCGTGTCGGTGATCGTGTCGGCCGCGCCGTTGACTCCGGGGATCGCGGTGTAGACGTTCTCGATCCCGTCGCCGATGTTGAAGACGTCGTAGATCGAACCCACTGTGGGCAGATCCGGCGACGCGCCGGTGACACTGGCGACGGTGAACTCCGTGTTGGTCAAGCCCAACAGCTCGGTCACATCCTCGTTGCCGACGATGCTTCCGATCTCAGTGGCGCCCGACCCGGAGCCGCTGTAGATGTCGAAGTCCTGCTGGTCGATCGGGAGCACAAAGCCCCCGAGGTCGGGTGTGCCGCCACCGATCTCCAACAGCGGCGGTGCGCCGATGATCGAATAGATGGGATCGAAGCCCTCGGTCCCGCCGCTGGTGATGGGGTCGAAGGTGGTGCTGCCGATGGTGAAGGCGTCTGGAGCGCCGCTGATGCCCGCTGTCTCGAGACCGGTGAAGGCGTCGCCGGGCTGCATCTGTGCCGCCGCGTCGATGTTGCCGAACAGTGAGTCCAGATTCACGTTGCCGAACGGCGTCACCAGGGTGTCGGTGACGGTGTCCGGCGCGCCGCCGGTGCCCGGGATCGCGGTGTAGACGTTCTCGTACCCGCTGCCGAGATTGAACGCGTCGTAGACCGATCCCACCGTCGGCAAGTCCGAGGTGCTTCCACCGTCGCCTGCGGTGGCGCCAGTGACGATGAGTTGAGTGTTGGTGAAGCCCAACAGGTCTGTGACATCCTCGCCGGTGCTGATGGTGCCGACGTCGGTAGCACCTGACCCGCTGCCGCTGTAAACATCGAAGCTCTGGGTGGCGAAGTCGTCGTTGGGGTTGGTGGGATCACCGAGCGACGACCCGCCAATCTCCAACAGCGGCGGAGTGCTAGCCAACGGGGTGACCGGGGTGAAGCCCTCGGCTCCGCCCGCAAGGGTGGGGTCGAGTGTGAAGCCGCCGATGCTGAAGGCGTCGGCGCCGATGCTGCTGTCGCCTGCCTCTAAGCCGGTGAAGGCGTCGCCCGGGTTGAGCGGGGCGGCGGCATCGATGTTGCCGAACAGCGAGTCCAGGTTGATATCGCCGTTCGGCGTCACCAGGATGTCGGTGACGGTGTCGCTTCCGCCGGCTGTGCCGGGGGTGAGCGCGGTGTAGATGTTCTCGTACCCGTTGCCCAGGTTGAACACGTCATACACCGATCCCACCGTCGGCAGGGACGAGGCGTCGACACCGGCGGCGGCGTTGTCGCTGGCGACGGTGAACTCGGCGTTGGTCAAGCCGAAAAGACTCGCCACGTTCTCGTTGCCCTCGATGCTGCCGAGTTCGGCGCCGGTGGAGGGGTCGTACACGTTGAAGTCTTGGGTGGCGAGAGGGAGGATGCCGAGGACAGTCCCGCCGCCAAGCTCCAACAGCGGCGGAGCGCCTTCCAGTGTTGGGACTCCGTCGAAGCCCTCGGCTCCGCTCGCGCTGATGGGATCGAACGTGAAGTCACCGATGGTGAACGCGTCCGGACCGGCTGTGTCGGCGGCGGCCACCGCCACCTGCAGGAATGCCGTGGTCACAAGCCCGCCGGTGGCGGCTAACCCGGCAAGGATCAAGCGACGATTCATAGGGTTGCTCCTTTGACGTGTGTTCATTACTCGTGAGTAACGTCGCAGGACCCTACTCATAGGTAATATAGGGAGTCAATATATTTTTTGGAGAAATCTCAGGTTGGCAGCAGACTCCCAGGGAACCGATCAGTTGACATCGAGCGAGGTCAAAGGGCTGGCGTCGCGTCAATAGCGGGATCTAGCTGCGCTTTTGTTAACATGGTTCAGTACGTCCCTGAGACAATCCGGCCTGAAGCTCAGATGAAGCTCAGCCGTCGCGACCCGTCCGAAGACCAGCTGCCGGTGCTGCAAGGCGCCCCGGCGGCCCCGCCGCGGTGCCTATACTCCGACCTGGCGGGTAACGGGATTCTCTCTGCAGGAGAAGCCGTTCTCGCCCATGCGACGATGCAGTGGGAGGCGGGTCGGACGTGACAGGAGCCTGTGTCGGCAAAGTCGCTCTGGTCACGGGCGCCAGCCGCGGCTTGGGGAAGGCGATCGCTGCGCGATTGGCCGCCGAAGGCGCCACGGTCGGGCTTACCGCGCGCACCATGGAACCCGATCCCAAATACCAGGGTTCGCTTCGGCAAACGCTCGAGGAGATCACCGCCGCCGGCGGCGCGGCGATCGCGATTCAAGCCGACCTGTCAAAGCCGGAGGACCGGGAGCGACTCATCGCCGAGATGGTCGAACGCGTTGGTGCGCCGGACATTCTGGTCAACAACGCCGCCGTGACGTTTCTGCGTCCCCTCGACGAATTCCCGGAACGGCGCATGCGGCTGATGATCGAAATGCATGTGCTGGCGCCAATGCATCTGACTCAACTGGCCATCCCCGCCATGCGCGAACGCGGCCGCGGGTGGGTGCTCAACGTCACCTCGGTCGGCGGCGATCTGCCCGAGGGTCCGCCGTTCTCGGAGTTTGATCGCGTGGCCGGATTCGGGGTCTATGGCACGGTGAAGGCGGCCCTGAACCGGCTCACCAAAAGCCTTGCGGCCGAACTGTATGACGATGGCATCGCGGTGAACGCCGCCGCCCCCTCCAACCCGGTCGCCACCCCGGGCGCGGGCACGCTCGACTTGGCGAAGACCGACACCGAGGACATCGAGCTCATCACCCAGACCGCGCTGACGCTGTGCACCGGCGACCCTAAGTCGATGACGGGCCGGATCGCGCACACGCAGCCGTTTCTGCGTGAGATCGGATGGTTGCGCTGAGCGACCCGCTGCTGGTTCAGCTCGCTGAGCGGCTTGCGTCACGTGATGTTTCGGCGCTGGCGCCGCTGCCGGGCGGTGCGTCAAGCCTGACCTATGTGGGCAGGTGTTCCGACCGGCCGGTGGTCGTCAAGGTGGCGCCGCCCGGGGTTCGGCCGATCGCGCACCGCGATGTGTTGCGGCAAGCCCGGGTCATCCGGGCGCTCGCGCCGACACCCGTACCTGTTCCGCAGTTGCTTTTCGACGACCCGGGCGACCCACCCGACGTGCCGCCGTTGTTCGTGATGTCGCGCGTGGACGGGACCACCTGCGAGCCGCTGTTCGATGACGCCGATGCCGGACCGAAAGCCGTTGTCACTGAGCGTTTTCGGAACGCCGCTGCCGCCATGGCCCAGCTGCATCGCGTCGAGCCCGGCGCCGTGGGCCTGGGGTCCGAGCCGGTGATCGGGCCGTCCGCGGAAGTACAGCGGTGGTGTCACACTCTGGAGACCGTCGATCCCGCGCTGGCACCGGGGTGGCGCGAGGTCGCCGCCGCTCTCGAATCCAGCACGCCACCGGCCCTGCGGCCTGCCATCGTGCACGGCGACTTTCGGCTCGGCAACCTGCTGGCTGTCGACGACCGCATCACCGCCGTCATCGACTGGGAAATCTGGTCGGTCGGCGATCCGCGCGTCGACGCCGGATGGTTTCTGATCAACTGCGACCCGACGACCTACCGTCGGTCCGCGCGGGCCGCGAGATACATCCGCGCGACTCCGCCGTTGTCGGAACTGGCAGCGATCTACCGCGAAGAGCTGGGACGCGATGTGCCGGAACTGGATTGGTTCCAGGCGCTGGCCTGCTTCAAGTCCGCGGCGACGTGGTCACTGATCGTCAAGCACAACCGGCGGCGCCACTCGCCGGATCCAGACTTGGAGGCGATGGGTTTGGCGTTGCCGTGGCTGCTCTTGCGAGCCCGCGAATTGCTCGGTTGACTGCGAGGAACGCCGGCGAGATTGGCCTTCTAGGGCTGACCTGGGCCAGACTTCAGATCAGACAAGCCTTGCTGGATTCCCTGGCTGATCTGGTCTTGGATGGACGGGCCGGCTTGCGGGGCCGGCGCCTGGCAGGAGCAGGCGATGTTGTTGAACGTGGTGGGATCAGCAAGCGCGGGCGCCGCTAGTCCTAGACCGACGAGGGCGGCGATGGCGCCGGTGGCGAGCGCTTTGATGATCATTGTGTGGTTCTCCCGATAGACCTAATCCGATGATACCCGCTGGCGCCGCACTTGGGTTGCTGCTGATCCGCTGTCAACTTGCCGAGGAATAGTACGGGCAGTAGGCACCGATGCTGGCGCCGACGAAGTATCCGGCATGGTAGGGGTCGAGGTCGCTGTTGTTGATCACGTCCTGGGCGACTTGGCCCGGGGTCTCGCCCTGATCAAGCTCAGAGCAGACCAAATGACCGGCAGCGATGGCCGCATCCCCCGACTGGTAGGTAATGCCCTTGGCCTGCAGTGCCGCCAGAAAATCGTCGTCGTTAGGGTGAGCGCGAGCGGTCGGAGCCGCGGCTCCGAGGGGTCCCAGTAACGCCAGCATCGCTAGCGTCGCGGCCATGACCAACGTGCGGACACCCCGACGTGTGAGCACCCGATCCATCGCTCGGGTGTAGGCCATTGTCATGCCTGAGCCCTTCTATTCAGCAGAGGCGTTGCGCACAGCTAATGTCAAAGTAACCCGTGGCAATGACCGCGATGGTCGCATTCTTCAACATGGGTTTAGCCCTCACGACGCCCAACAGCGGCCGTTCTTGCGCGAGATCGGATGGCTGCGCCGAGGATTCGCTGCTGGGCTAGCCGCGCGGAATGCCCGCGAGCTTATCGGCGAACTTGGCTTCCGCGGCCTCGCGTAACCGCAGCAAGTGCTCGGAGGGGAAGATGTCGGGCGCAGGCTTGTGGTCTTTGAGCAGCAGCCGCGCCAGAGTGACTTTGTGGACCTCGGTCGGCCCGTCGGCCAGTCCGAGCACGAAGGACTCCACCATGTGCTGGACGAACGGCATCTCGTGTGTGACACCCAGTGATCCGTGCAGCTGCAGCGCACGGGCCGACACGTCGTGCAATACCTTCTGCATCATCGCCTTGACCGCCGAGATGTCGGCCCGAACGGCCTTGTAGTCGTTGTGCTGGTCGATCTTCCACGCTGTCTGCAACGTCAACAGCCGGAACGCTTCGATCTCCATCCACGAATCAGCGACCATCTGCTGGACGAGTTGCTTATCGCCTAGCATGTCGCCTTGGGTGTGCCGGGAAACCGCGCGCTCGCAAAGCATGTCGAAGATCCGCCGAACCAGGCCGACCGTCCGCATCGCGTGGTGGATGCGGCCACCGCCGAGCCGGGTCTGAGCCACCACGAAGGCGCCACCTCGCGGCCCGAGCATGTGATCGCTCGGAACCCGGACATTCTCGTATCGCACGTATCCTTCACGTCCTCCGCCGCCGAGCGGCTGGTAGCCAAGACCGACGTCGCGTAAGACGTTGATACCGGGCGTTTCAGCGGGGACGACGAACATCGAATGGCGTTGGTACGGCGATGCATCCGGATCCGTCACGGCCATCACAATCAAAAACGACGCGATGGAGGCGAATGACGAGAACCATTTCTCGCCGTTGATGACCCAATGATCGCCGTCCTGCACCGCGGAGGTGGTGAAGACTTTCGGGTCCGCACCGCCCTGCGGCTCGGTCATCGAGAAGCACGACACGATCCGGTTGTCCAGCAGCGGCTCCAGGTAACGCTGCTTGAGCTCCGGAGTGCCGTAGTGGGCCAGGATCTCGCTGTTGCCGGAATCCGGGGCCTGCGAGCCGAACACGATCGGCGCACATTCCGAACGGCCGAGGATCTCGTTGAGCAACGCCAGCTTCACCTGGCCGTGTCCGGGTCCGCCCAGGTGCGGACCCAGATGAGTGGCCCACAGCCCACGCTCCTTGATGATGTGCTGCAGCGGAGGAATCAGCGCCTGGCGCACCGGGTCGTTGAGATCGTGAGATTCCTTGACGATCAGATCGATTGGCTCACACTCTGCGCGGACGAACTCGTCAACCCAGGCGAGTTGTGCGGCCCATTCAGCGTCGGTCGAGAAATCCCAGGCCACCGGCCGTCCCTTCGCTACTCATGTTGATGACCACTTTTGTCTACGGGCTGCGGCTTCCTCGGTGGCGTGGCTGAGCACCTGGTTGCGGTTCTCGAGTTCGATGGCCGCTTGCAGCCCCGGGGCGTCGGTGTTGACCTGCAGCGCCCGTTTGGTCAGCTGCACACCCAGTGGCGCGAGTTCGGATATCCGAGCGGCTATTTCGAGTGCCCGCTCGGACAGCAACGCGGGCTCCACCAGCTCGCTGACCAATCCTCGGCGGTCGGCTTCCTCGGCCGAGACTATGCGGCCGGTCAGCGTCCAGTCGGCGGCGACGCTGGCGCCGACGATGCGCGGCAGAAAGTAGCTCATGCCCATCTCGGCACCGGACAGCCCGAGCAGGATCGCAGCGTTCCCGAATGTCGCTGCGGTCGAGCAGATTCTGATGTCGGCACCCAGACACAATGCCAGGCCCGCGCCGACGCAGGGACCGTTCACCGCGGCGATCACCGGCTGCGGAATATCACGAACCGCCTGCGGCAGCGCGGCCATCCTCTCCTGGAAGCGCAGGCGGTCGATCGCTGGCGCTGCCGCCTCGGGTAAATCCGGGCCGAAGTCGCGCATGTCTATGCCGGAGCAAAACCCGCGCCCAGCGCCGGTTATCACGACTGCGTTGACGGACGTGTCCGTGGCCAGGGCGGCCAAAGCTTCTTTGAGCTCGCCGACCATGACGTCGTTGATTGCGTTGAGCCGATCGGGTCGGTTGAGCTGCAACACCATCACGCCGGCGTGCGGTGTCTGCACGCTCAGTGTCTCGTTCGCCGTCAATCGAGCGCCCTTCGTCGCGAGCCCGACCCGCCGCGCCTCGGATGAGATGCGAGTTTGCGGATGAGGAGAATGCTATTCTTCCGCGCCGCATTGACGCAATCTGCTAGACGAAGTCCGAGCCGCCGTCGACGTTGACCGTTGCGCCGGTGATGTAGCCGTTGCGCTGTGATGCCAGATAAGCGGTGATCGAGGCGATCTCCTCCGGAAGCCCCGCGCGGCCCAGATCGCACGGCTGGTGGAAGTTGTTGTCGATCCAGGTCATCACGTCATGTGGGTCGGTGGCATCGAGACCGTCGGCGGCCAGAATATCCTTGAGTTGTTCGGTGAAACTCGCGGTCACGATGGTGCCCGGGCACACGCAGTTGACCAGAATGCCGTCCTTGGCAAGGCTTTTCGACAGGTTCTTGGTGACGCTGGACAGTGCTGCCTTCGATGCAGTGTAGGCGACGATGCGCGGATTCTGCCGCTGAATGGAGTGCGCGGACAGCGTCACGATGCGGGCCCAGTCTGCGGCGCGCAGCATCGGCAACGCCGCGCGAATCGAACGGACGCCCGACATGGTGCCAAGCGTGAACGCGGCGTCCCATTCGGTGTCGTCCATCTGCTCGAAGTACCCGTCGCCCGGGCCGATGGTGTGAACCAGGCTGTTCAGTTGACCCCAACGGTCGGACACCGCGGAAAAACCGTGCGCGATCGACGCGGCGTCGGCCATGTCCACGCTGATGCCGACGGCGTCGGGGGCGCCGGCCGTTCGCAGCGATTCGACCGCGGCATCCAAAGCCGCCCTGTTTCTTGCCATCACCGCGACGTTGGCCCCTTCGGCGGCCAAGGTTTGGGCGATCGCCAGCCCCATGCCCTTACTGCCGCCGGTGACGACGGCTCTCGATCCGGCCAAACCCAGGTCCATCGTGCCTCCTTAGCATCGGTCGCGCGCGGTGATGTCCGCGATCGCTTCGGGTGTCACGCCGAGTCCGCGCAAGCAGAAGCGGAGGGTACGTTGACGGACATCCGCGCGTTCGCAATCGCCTGTGGTCCATTGCCGTTCAGTGCTCGTCCACACCACTCCCTGGATGGACTGCGCATCTGTCACCGGATCGATGTTGTGAAAGACGGCGTCAACCAGACCGCGTTGCAGTTGTTCGACGAGCGGCTTGAGCATCTCGGCGTACGCGGGCTGAATCAGGCCGGGGGAGGCGAACATCTGCGACTGGGCCTCCAAAGACAAGCCGCGCAGATCAGACTTGGTGGTCTCGTCGAACGCAAGGTCGAGGCGTCCGTCGATCCAGGCGGCTACCGCCTCGACTGGGTTAGTGGCCTTCGCCATTTTCCTTCGCAGTCGCCGCTTTTCGGCGCGGGCCATCTCGAGGAAGATCTCGGCAACCAGTTGGTCCTTCGATTCGAAATGCCGATAGAAGGCGCGGGTGCTCAGCTCGGAGCGGTCGAGCACAACCGCGATGCTGAGTCCCCGAACACCTCGTTCACGAATGATTTCCGACGCGGCGACCATGATGGCGCGGCGCACGTCGGGGTCGGGAGCGAGCTTGTTTCGTCGCCGGGTGAGTGGGCGGGTCATGCGGTCGCGTCGTAGGTGGCGAGGTATTCCGCGAACCGTTCGCGGACGCCCTCGGGCGTCAGCCCGTAGTCGGCCAGATCGTAGTCATGCGAGCCACGCGACCCGGGTCTGTGTTCGCCGGCCCATTGCTCGACGGAACGCGCGGTGGCGTCGGAAAACGTCAAGCCTAACGACGTGTAACTCGCCCGCAATGTTCGCACCGGGTCTTGCTGAAGGTCCGCGAAGGCCACGTCAGAAAACCGTTCGTCACCAATACGTTTGCGAAAGTCCATCGCCCGCCGAACAGCCTCGGCCCAGCTGTCGAGTTGCTCTGCGCCCAGTTCCCCCGGGTCATCATGGTCGCTGCTCCAGCTGCGTACGTATCGAATGAGGCTGCACACCGAACCGATGACCTTGGCGGGATCGCGGTGGCTCCACATGAATTTCGCGTTGGGATACGCCTCGATGAGGGCGTCGAGAGCAAACATGTGGACCGGAGTCTTCAGGTGCCACAGGGTCGGTGGGCAATGCCACTGCAGCAGCTTCAGCACCCGACGATGAAAGGTGTAAGTCTCGCGCATATCGCAGTGCATCAGCCACGCCAGGTAACTCGGGACGCGCACGGCGCCGTCGAAATGAAAGGTACGAAAACTCATGCCCATAAGATCCTGACATTCGGTCGCGGCAGTCGCCTCGGAGTTATGGAGCGTCTTCATCAACGGAAACATCTCGTCCAGCATTTTCAGGCCTTCTTCGGCCTGAGCGATACGTGGATCGGTGTCTTGGGTTGCGGCCTCCGGCGGCGGGGTCGGAGCCTGCGATTCCCACATCCGCAATGACCGAAACTGCGGGTCGGCGGCGACCAGCTGGCTCAGCGCCGTGGTCCCGGTGCGGGGTAGCCCGATGACAAATACCGGGCCGTCGACCACCTCGTCGTCGATTTCAGGGTGCTGCGCGTAGGTGGCCTCGACCTTGAGGCGCTGGATCAGCGCGTTGCTGATCGTGGCGTGCTGGATGATCCGGCCCATCTCGGACAGCTCCGCCTCGTTGTTCAGCGCATCAACCGTGCGTTGCAGGCCCTCCCGGTAGTACGGCGACCCGAAGTCGCGCAAACCCGTTGCGGCGCAGGCGCCGTCTTCAAGCTCGTCAGCGGAGAACGTCATAGCGCGAACCTTTCGTGCACGGCGCGCCGGCGCCGCTCGAGGACCGATGCCCGTTCGTCGGCGGTGATCCTTGAAGTGTCGGCAGGCAACGCGGACGCGATCTCGTCGAACGACACGACTCGCGCGTTCGGGGTGGGCGCGGTGGTGGTGCGTACGCAGCGCAGAATCATCGCGCCGTTGCTGAATCCCGCGGTGTCCAGCCAATTCGCCACCCCGGGATCGCGGCCGCACAGCACCACCCGCACCAGCCCATCAGAGTCCACGACGGCCTGATGCGCGTTCAGGCTGGACTGGCGGCGACCGTAGTGAATCGTTTCCCACCACGGATTGCCGAGCGAGAAGCTCCAGTAAACCCCCTGGGGCGGTTCGACTTCCAGGATCAGCGCCTCATCCGGGCCGAGTTCCCAACGCCCGATGACGGGCTTGTTCTCCGCGGCCGCGCCCATTGCCGTGCGGTCGATCGGGGGCAAAAAGCCATTGGCTGGGGCTGCCGCGCCGAACTGCAGAAAGAACTCGAGATTGTCGTGAACGAAGTCGCCGAGGGCGGCCAGCTGCCGTGACACCACGTGGTCGGGATCGATCGTGGGAACTTTGCGGTGCGCCCGATCGCCGATGCGTTCGATCCGCAACGACGATGGCACCTCGGTATCCCAGTCGTAGAAGAAGTGCCGCACGGTCAATGTCGGGTGGTCGCCCTCGATCCGCATCCAGTTGCCGTCGTGCTCCTGCGCGGACAACACCACCTCGAAGTTGCCGTCGCCGTCGGGTTCGAGTTCGTCGACCAAGGCATTCGCGGTCGAGGCGATGCCGTTCATCGTCTGCAGTCCCACATAGCGGGCGGTGCCACGGTTACCGAACAGCCGATAGCTTTCACCGCCGCGCAGCTTGGCGCCGGTATACAGGCAGTCCGGGCACTCCATTCCCCAGCTCACGAGGTCGGTAGTGCTTGCGCGCTGGACGCACAGGATCGGATCGGGATCGAAGCGCAACGCCTCATCGATACCGGCGGCCAGCAGCACCAGCAGGTGCCGCATCCCTGCCGCGAGATCGACCCGATTTCGGCTTGCCGGATCGGATCCGACGGTCTGGGCCCCGCTCTCAAGCCGGCGCAGCAGATGCGACCACGCCGCAGCCAGGTCGACGTCGCCGTTCGGCGGTGTCTCGGTAGCCGCCTCCGCAATCGAGTGCGGCAACCACGCCATCGGCCGCTGTGCGGCGGTCACATTGCCACTGCCTGTGCGTACATATGGGGACCTTTAACTGAGAACATTGTTTTCGCTTAACGCTAGATCACTATCACAGCGGGCCCGCGAGATGTCAATGGCGGACCACGACACCGGTAAGGTCCGATCTGTGACAAACCACGAGGTAACAGATGGTGTGACGGTCGTCCGATTCGACCATCCGCCGGTCAATGCGCAAGATCTGGACCTGCTCGAAGTCATCATCGCATCGATGCGAAAAGTAGAGGGACCTGTCGTCATCACCGGCGCCGGCCGGTGCTTCTCGGCCGGTGTCGACCTGCGTGCGCTCATCGACGGTGGCACCGAGTACGCCGAGCGCTTCGTCGCCGCGCTGTCGGAGGCGTTCCTCGCGGTGTTCGACCACCCGGCGCCAGTGGTCGCCGCGATCAACGGGCATGCCATTGCGGGCGGGTGTATCCTGGCCATGTGCGCCGACGTACGACTGATGTCGGCGGGCACGATCGGCCTCACGGAGCTTTCGGTCGGCGTCCCGTTTCCGGTGGCCGCGCTGGAGATATGCCGCTTTGCGATGGGAACATCGGCGACCCGAGCAGCGCTGCAGGCTAAGACGATTGACGCGAACACCGCGCTGGCCCGAGGCTGGATCGACGAGGTTGTCCCGAATGACGAGCTGATTTCCCAGGCGGTTGCGACCGCGCGCGAACTCGGCGAGTACTCACCGTCTGCGTACGCGGCCACCAAGCGACAGCTGCACCAGCCGGTTCGCGTCGCGATAGACGGCGGCGCGGAAATGGATGCCGAGGTGCGGGCGAGTTGGATCAACGAGGAAACACGCGGCCGCATCGCCGCATTTGTCGAAGCGCTTGCCCGCAACCGCTAAGTTGGCCCACTGTGAGCTTTTGGATCGCCCACGCCGCGGAGACGCTGACCGAAGAGATACCCGCGACACCCGACCAGGTACGCGACTTCTACGTGGATCTGGACAACATCAAAGTCGTGCACCCGCTGGTCGTTTCGGTGCAAACCATATCGCGCAGCGAGGCCGCTGACGGCTACGTCCAGACGTATCGGGTGCGCGACCGTATCCCGTTGGGGGCGTTCGCGCTGCGGATTAGCTACTGGGCCCGCGTCGAGGTTCCGGTGCACGGAGATGTGCTCACCGAGGCGCGCCAGTTCCCCCGGGTGCGGCTGCGCGGCGCCGTGACCTTCGAGCCGATCGACTCGGGCACCCGTCTGACCGAGCGATTACAGATTGCGGCTCCCCGGCTGCTGGCCGCGACGACCCGACGCGAAGCGGTCAACGCGCACACCGCGATGTTGGCGGGCATCCGCAGCCACTTCGCGCAGTCGGCATAATCGGCGTGTGCCACACACGACGAACGCACTCGCCAACCCAGATCAGCCGCATCACGCGCTTGTGCGCGAGTTGGAACGCTACATCGCGGCCCACAATCCCGACCTGACCGACGTCAACGTGCTAAGCGTGACGGACACCGGTCGGGTCGACAAGACCCACAAGCCGGTCCGCCACTGGTACCACGTCAGCTACGAAGCGTGACAGCGATCAGCTCAGATGCTGTCGCAGCTCTCGCTTGAGCACCTTGCCGTAGCTGTTCTTCGGTAGCTGGTCGACGATCAGATAGCGCTTGGGGCGCTTGAAGCGGGCGATGCGCTGCAGCAGATGCGCGTCGAGCTCGTTGGGTTCGGCCGCGCCGACGATGAACGCGACCACGACCTCGCCCCATTCGGCGTCCGGTGCTCCGACCACGCAAGCCTCCGACACCCCCGGATGCTCGAGCAGCGCCTCCTCCACCTCGCGGGGATAAATGTTGGTGCCGCCGCTGATCACGACATCTTTCGAACGGTCGTGCAGTGTCAGGTAACCACGTGCATCGAAGGAGCCCATATCGCCGGTGCGCAGCCACCCGTTGTGCAGTGCCGCATCAGTGGCATCGGGGTTGTGCCAGTAGCCGGACATGACAACGTCTCCGCGGCAGACGATCTCACCGATCTCACCGATGCTCGCAGGTGTGTCGTCGGCGCGCAGCACCGCGACTTCCATACCCGACCGCGGGTAACCGACAGAGCCCAAGATCGCGTCGCTGGCCGCTTCGTGGTTCGCACGGCGCAAGCCCGTGATGGTCATCGGTGACTCGCCCTGGCCGTAAATCTGGGCGAAAACCGGTCCGAAGGCAGCAAGCGCTTTCTTAATGCTCTCCACGTACATCGGACCGCCGCCGTAGACGATGGTGCGCAGCTGGCTCGGGCGCGCGCGACCGGTTTCGACAACCCGCTGCACCATCGTCGGCGCGAGGAAGGCGCTGCACCCCGGATGACATTCGCACAGGTCCAGGAATTCGCCCGGATCGAACCCGCCGCGCGGCGGCACCACCTGGCGGGCGCCACGCAGCACATAGGCCGGAATGTAGAGGCCGGAACCGTGCGACATCGGCGCGGCGTGCACCAGGCTGCATCCCTCGTCGGGTGCGTCGATGTCGGCGAGGTGAGCGATCGTCATCGCCATCAGGTTGCGGTGGCTGAGCATGGCGCCTTTGGACCGGCCAGTAGTCCCGCTGGTGTAGAACAGCCAGGCCAGCGTCGACGGATCGGTGCACGGCGCCGCTGCGGGCGCAGCGAGCAGACGATCCGAGTAGTCTTCTGTCTCAATGCTTTCCACCGGAAAGCCGGAGCCTGACCCTAGCTGCGCGGCGATCGTTGCCGAGGCGAATACTTGTGAGACGCCGGCATCTTCCAGGATTTGCACCATTTCGCGGGGATGCAGTTTGTAGTTGATCGGGACCGCGACGCACTCCGCCGCCCAAATCCCGAACAGCAGTTCAACGATCTCCGGGCGATTCTCACTGATGATCGCAAGCCGCGCGCCCGCGGGGCAGTGCTGCCGAATCGAGCCCGCCAGGTGCAGCGCGCGGTCCCGCAGCTCCTGCCAGGTACAGTAGCGCCGCTCGCCGTGATACACGGCGCCGCGATCGGGAAAGCGCTGCGCGGTCTGCTCCAGCAGCGCGAACAGGTTCACCTTGCCGTCCACTCCGACGTCAACGCGAATTTCGACAGGTACTTCGTGGAGCTCCATCCACCGTCGACCACGATGGTTTGCCCGTTGATGAAACTGCCGCCGGGCGAGCACAAGAAAGCGACCGTGCTCGCCACGTCGTCGACGGTACCCAACCGCTGATGCGGTGTCATCTCGACCTGCATCCGACGAAATCGCGGATCCTGCAACCGCTCTTCGGTCATCGCCGTCTGGATGACGCCGGGAGCCACCGCGTTGCAGCGTATTCCGTGCGACCCGTACTGGCAGGCGATATGAGTGGTCAGCGCGGTCAGCCCGCCTTTGGCCGCGGAGTACGGACCGCCGCGAAGACCGCCCACGACGGCGAACGTCGAGGTGATGTTGATGATGGCCGATCCGGGCTGCATGTGCGGCAGCACGTCGCGCGCCAGCCGGAACGGCGCGCGCAACATCACGTTGAGGAAGTAATCCAGCGTCTCGTCGTCGGTCCCGTGCAGCGGTGTGGGGTTTCCGACCCCGGCGTTGTTGATCAGGAAATCGATCCGGCCCCAGCGTTCGACCGCGGTTTCGACGATCCGGCTGGGCGCATCGTCGTCGGTCAGGTCGACCGCAACGGTTGCGATACGGTCAGGTGCGCCAATGGCTTCCGCCAACTCGGCGAGCCGCTGTTCATTGCGGCCGGTGGCAACGACCGCCATTCCCATTTCGGAGAGCTTGGTCGCGCATCCGAAGCCGATACCGCCCGTTGCGCCGGTTACGATCGCTATCTGCATGTCATCCATCCGTCTTGGTGAGGGCCGCCTGGATTTGGTGCTTGAGCACCTTGCCGGCGTCGTTTCGCGGGAGTTGTTCCCAGATCACTACTTGCTCGGGTGCTTTGAATGTGGCGACCCCTTGGGCCTGCAGGAAACTGCGCAGGCTCGCGACGTCAGGACGGGACTGATCCGTCGGCACGATGACGGCGCAAGCCCGCTCGCCGGTGCGAGTATCCGGCAGGCCGACAACGGCGATCTCCGCGACTCCGGGATGGTCGATGAGGATGTCCTCGATTTCCTTGGGCGCGATGTTCTCGCCGTTGCGGATGATGACGTCCTTGGCACGCCCGGTGACGACGAGGTAGTCGTGATCGACCCAGCGGGCGAGATCACCGGTGCGGAAGTAGCCTTCGGCGTCGAACGATCCGGATTCATCGCCAGGGTGCGCGTAGCCGACCAGCATCTGCGGGCCGCGGGCCAGGATCTCGCCACCGCCGGCGGTGTCGTCGCCGAGCTTGATCTGCGCGAATCCGGCGCGGCCGTCGGTGTCCGCGGCATGGTCGGGGTCGAGCGGCGCACCGACCGTCGTCACCGGAACCTCGGTCGAGCCGTACACCCGGGTCACGACGGCGCGCGCGAAATACTCAGCCGCTCTGCGGATCAGCGACGGCGACACCGATGCGCCGCCGCAGACGAAAAGCTTGAGCTCCGGCAATCGGGTACCGGCGCGCTCGGCGGCGGCGAGTAACTGCTCCAGAAAGGGTGTCGCTCCGGCGATGTGCGTGCAGTGCTGTTCTCGGATGAGTTCAACCGCTTCATCGGCGTTCCAGCGTTCCATCAGAACCGTCGACGTGCCCAGCAGCAGCGGACATTCAAACGCGTAGATGGAGCCGCCGATGTGCGCGATCGGCGACGGCACCAGAAACCTGTCGCCGGGCCGTACCTGCCAGTAGTCGCGGAGCTGGCAGATCAGCGCGTGCATCGAGTTGTGGCTGTGCAGAACACCTTTAGGCCGACCCGTGGTCCCCGATGTATAGAGGATCATGCGCACCGCATCCGGATCCAGCGTCGGCAGCTCGACGGCCGGCGAGGTCGCCGTGGGCAGCGATGCGCCACCGCGGACCACGACGACCTCCGGCGGTGAATCCATCTGGCTGACCACCCGATCCAGCATCGCCACATAGTCGTGCCGCGCGAAAACCGATGGCACGAAAATCATCCGAGTGTCTGCGTCGTTGAGAATGAACAGCAGCTCCCGCTCCCGCAGCGACGGCAGAATCGGGTTCACCACCATTCCGGCCATCGTCGCGGCCAGGTAAATGATCGTGGCCTCATGCCAATTGGGCAGCATCAACGACACCACGCTGCCGACCGGCATGCGGGCAAGCATCGTCTGCGCCAGTGCCGACGCCTGGTCGTAAAGGCTTCGGCAGTCCAGTTGGCATGCCGCGTCGATCAGCACGATTCGCTGCGGTGTGCGCTGCGCGGCCTCGACCAGCGAGTCGGCAAGGGTGCCACGCACCCACCACCCGTGCCCGTAGGCGTCGGCGGCCCGCTCGTCGTCCCAGCGGACCTGTCGTCCATCGATCAGTTTTCCGGTCACATTGCTTGGCATCGCGATCTATGGGTGAGGTTAGCTGCGCACGCGTCGCATCGTCATCGAGTGACGGAAACGCGCGGCGGGATGCGTGTTGATCGTCACCTGGGCGACCTCGCCGTCGGACGTGGTGTAGGTGCGGTGCACCTCGAGTCCCGGGCTATCGCCGTCGACGCTGAGCTCCTCGGCGAGCAGCGGCGAGATCAACACCGCTGCGATCTCTTGGCGAACCTCGATGATGCTCAGCCCGAAAAGGTCTTCGATCAGCGGGAAGATCGGACCGGTATGACGTGGCAGCAGTCTGCCCACGGCCGCGAATGCCCGGTTGATGTAGTACTCGGTTCGGCACACCGGAAACGTCGCACCCTCGATCCGCCGGAAACCACGGACGGCCAACCATTCTTCGCCGCGGCTGAGCCCGGTTCGGGTGGCCAGCTCATCGTCGATCATCACCATTCCGGTGGACTCGATCGCGAATTGCGCGCCGGTCGCGAAGGCCAGCAGGTCGTTGATCGAGACGACGTCTTGAACGTAGGAGTCTGAGGAGGGCCGCGGTACGACCAGCGTGCCGGCCCGGGGTCGGGATGCGACGAGATTGTCGTCGCGTAGCCGTCGCAACGCCTCCCGGACGGTGTAGCGACTGACCGAAAACCGCTCGCACAGTTGATGTTCGGTGGGAAGCTGCGACCCCACCGGGTATACTCCGTCGACGATTTCTTTCCGCAATGCTCGCGCGACCTGAAGGTAGCGGTGGTCGGCTGATCGGTCGTCAGCCATGGAGACCGTCCTGCCGCAATGCCAACACGCTGCCCTCCGCGTCGGCCGACACGTAGAGTGTGTCGTCCGACCCGGCGGCGATGCCGGCGAACGGCCCCTGCGGCCCGGAGAACGGCGGCATGCCCTTCAGCGGCTTGGGTGATACGCCGGGCGGAGCGCCGATCGGCAAGCCGGAGGCGATCGTGTGCCGGCTTGCATCCTCGAGATCGACGGCGATCAACGCCTTGGCGTCGGCGTCGACAACGTATAGCTGCCGCCCGAGAACGAGAATGCCTTGCGGCCTTTGCAAGTCGTCCACCACGGTTTGGACGCCGGATGCTGTCAGTCTGACCACCCGGCCTGCACCCGCCTCGGCGACCAGGCAGGCGCCGTCGGGCGTGATCGCCAGCCCGATCGGATCGTGCAGGCGCGACGCGATCACCTCGACGTGGCCGGCGTGGATCGACAACACCCGTCCGGTCCCGAGTTCGGCCGCGACCACGGCACCGTCGGCGGTGATCGCCACGCCGTAGAGCTGATCCAATCCGTCTGCCAGCACCTCGGTTTCGCAGCGGGCGGGCCGGTAGCGCGACACCTGACCACCGGAGGTGGTGACGACGAACTCACCGGGTCCGGCCGGCACCAGGCCGCGCAGGAAACCCGGGTAGCCCGGGGTGAACAGCATGCCGACGGTCTGCAATGTGCGGTCGGGCGTCACAACGTAGAAGTAGGTGCCGTCGGCGATGTAGAGGTTGCCGTCGGCCCCGACGGCCAGATCCAGCGGCCAGTTCAGCCCGCCCGGCAACACGGTCGAAGTTCCCCCGCCGCTGAGGATTTCGGTGATCTCGCCGGTGAAATTCGAGACGAACAGCCGATCCCCTACAAAGGTCGAGTTGTCCAGGCCGGGGCTGAGATTGGCCAGTACTGTCTGCTCGCCGGTGCGCGGCTCGATGCGTAACACCTGGCCGCTGTGTACCTGGGTCGAAACGATGTGGCCTGTCGGATCGAACTTCACCGAGTCGGGCACGCCGAGGCCGGTGGCGACCGTCTCGGGCGTACCGCCGTCAAGGGCGATCCGCCAGATTTCGTTGGCGCCCATCACCGGGAAGTACAGCAAGCCGTCCGGGCCGACCTCCATCGCGTTGGGCGACGGGACATTTTCCAGCAGCACCCGCGGCGGACCGCCGCCCAAGTCAAGCTCGAGAATGCGCCCGCCCTCGCGGCACTCACCGATGAACAACCGGCCCTGATGGACGGTGATTCCGTTGGCGGACGGGACATCGTCGCGCAGCACCCGAGTGCGGCCGTCGGCGCTGCGCGCGCTGACCCGACCGTCCATGACCTCGGTGGCGTAAAGGTTGCCGCGCGGGTCGAAAGCCACGTCGTCCGGCGCGATGATGTCGCCGCCCTTGGCGCTGATCGTTTCCAGCCCACCGGTCCCGATGTCGAGGGCGCTGATCTGGCTGCCGGTCACCTGCGCGATGTAGATCCGGCCGTCGGGGCCGGTCCGCAGACCGTTCGCGCCGAACAGCCGGCTCGGCGGGGTGAGCCGCTCGCACCGCCAGCCCTCGGCGAGGATCGGTGACATCCCGGCACCCGAGCGCCCTTGTTGTAGCAACATCGGTGGTGACCTCCGGGCCGAGTTGTCAGGGCGTTTCAGCCGGTGACGATAGCAACAGAGCTTGGTCCAGACAATAGATCGGGAGGGCTCCGATGACCCCACTTGACGCTCAGCCATTTGCAGAGAATCATATTCTCAATTATGCACATCCGCCTATGTTGTCCGGACAAAAGCAATAGTGGCCGATAACCTGCTCAGTCTTGACCATCGCGTGGTGGTGGTGGCCGGGGCCGCGGGCGGCGGCATCGGCACCACCGTAACGCGCATGGTGGCCGAGGCCGGCGCGACGGTGATCGCGGTCAGCCGGGGCAAGCAAAATCTCGACGACCATATTGCGCCGCTGATCGAGCAAGGACTGTCGATCGTTCCAGTGGCTGCCGACGTCGCGACCGACGACGGCGTGGCGGCCGCGATAGAACAGGCGGTGCGCGCCGACGGCGACCTGCATGGGCTGGTCAACGTCGCTGGCGGTGCCGCGCCGTCGACCTGGATGCCTGCGACCCGGGTGACCCGCAGCGATTGGCGCGACCTGTTCACCCAAAACCTGGAAGCCACGTTCTTCATGAGCCAGGCGATGGCCGCCGAACTGAAAGCACGCAAACGGCGGGGATCGATCGTCTCGATCTCCTCGATCAGCGGGATGAACACCGCGCCGTTCCACATCGCCTACGGCACGGCCAAAGCGGCGGTTGCGGCGATGACCCGTACGATGGCCGTCGAACTGGCCCTCGACGAAATTCGGGTCAACGCGGTGGCCCCCGGGGTAACCGCGACGCCGGCCTCGCGCACTTACGTCGATGAGGACGCCGGGCGCGATCGCCGCGCCATCGCGATGGGTCGACGCGGCCGTCCCGAGGAAATCGCCGGCGCCATCCTGTTCCTGTTGTCGGACCTGTCCAGCTACATCACCGGGCAAACGCTTCTGGTAGACGGCGGCCTGGACCTTAAATGGACACATCTGGACGCCGACAACACCTCGCTGTTCCTCAAAGACGACTCCTTCCGAGCTGCGATAAGGAGCATGTGATGACCGATCTAGCCAAGGATGTGAATTCGGCAGCGGCTGAGGAACTTTCGAAACCCACGACGATCGGCGTCGAGGCGTACATCAGCGAGAGCTACGCCCGCGCCGAGCGCGACAAGCTGTGGCGAAAAGTCTGGCAGCAGGTTGGCCGTGTCGAGGAACTGCCCGAGGTAGGCAGTTACCTGACCTACGACATTCTCGACGACTCGATCATCGTGGTGCGCACCGGCGACACCGAGTTCAGGGCCCACCACAACGTCTGTATGCACCGCGGCCGCCGGCTGATCGACACACCCGAGGGGGCGAAAAACGCCTGCGGCCGCGCCCGCAAGTCAATCGTCTGCGGCTTCCACGGCTGGACCTACGGCCTGGACGGGGCGTGCACGTACATCCGCGAACAGCAAGACTGGCAGGAAGCGCTGACGCCCGACAACACCCACCTTCGACCAGTCAAGGCCGACACCTGGGGCGGTTGGTTGTGGATCAACATGGACCCCGACAGCGAACCGCTGGCCGATTACTTGTTCCCCGCTGCGAAGATTCTCGACCCATTCGGCCTGGAAAACATGCGCTGCAAATGGCGCAAGTGGCTGTCCTTCGATTGCAACTGGAAAGTCGCGCTGGAGGCGTTCAACGAGACCTACCACGTCTACACAACCCATCCGGAGTTCAACAAGTTCGGCGAATTCAAGGGATGGGCCAGGGCGCAGGGCAAACACAGCAACATCGGCTATGACGCGCCAGAGGATCTGGAGGCCACCAAGTCCAAGATCCGCCTCGGCATCGGCGCCGATCCGCGTGTGTCGACGGCGGAGATGCAGGTGTACACGATGGAGCAGACCAACGCCACCACCACTCAGACGCTGGTGAACGCCGCCAAGCGGCTGGTTGACGAATTGCCCGAGGGGACACCGGCCGACAAGGTTCTCGAGCATTGGCTGGCATCAGCGCGCCGAGACGACGAAGCCCGCGGCGTGATCTGGCCGACCATTCCCTCCGACATTCTCGGACAGGCCGGCACCGCATGGCAGATCTTCCCGAACTTCCAGATCGGGCAAGGCCTGACCAGCGCACTGTGCTACGGCGCGCGGCCGCACCCCAGCTACAACCCCGACAAATGCCTTTTCGAGGTGTCGGTGTTCGAGCTGTACCCGAAGGGCCAAGAGCCCGAGACCGAGTGGGAATACACACCGGTCGGTGACCCTCGGTGGCGGTCGGTTTTACCACAGGACTTCTCCAACATGGCCGCAGTTCAGCAGGGCATGAAATCCCTTGGTTTCCCGGGCACCAAGCCCAACCCGTACCGCGAACGCAGCACCGTCAATCTGCACCACCAGTTGTCGAAGTACATGGGTACCGGCGAACCCCAGGAGCTTTCAGGCGAGGAGTCCCCACTGGCATGACGATGTACCAAAACGACTGCGGGCCAACACAGACCCCCGACGACGTCGACATCGACGCGCTGCGCGAGAAATACCGGCAGGAGCGTGATAAGCGGCTGCGTCCGGAGGGGTCGAAACAGTACGTGGAACTAAAGGACGACTTTGCAGAATTCTCCGAGGTCGATCCTCACACCCCGGCGACGCCACGCATGCCGATCGACGAGAACATCGAGGTGGCGGTTCTGGGCGGAGGCATCACCGGACTGCTGGCCGGCGCATACCTCAAGAAGGCGGGCGTCGATGACGTGCACATCATCGAGATGGGCGGGGACTTCGGCGGGGTCTGGTATTGGAACCGCTTTCCAGGAATCCAATGCGACAACGACGCGTACTGCTACATCCCGATGCTGGAAGAACTTAACTACCTTCCATCAAAGAAGTTCGCCGACGGTGCCGAGATCTACGAGCATTGCCGCCGCATCGCAAAGCATTTCGGACTCTACGACGGCGCGATCTTCTCCACCCAGGTTCGTGCGGCGCGCTGGGATGAGACGATCAAGCGCTGGCGCTTGTGCACTAATCGCGGTGACGACATTCGTGCCCGGTTTGTGGTGATGGCACAGGGCTCATTCAACCGGCCGAAGCTGCCCGGCATCCCCGGCATTAAGGACTTCAAGGGACATATGTTCCATTCCGCTCGCTGGGATTACGATTACACGGGTGGCGCCGCCGACGGCGGACTGCACAAGCTGCATGACAAGCGGGTTGCGCTCATCGGTACTGGTGCGACCGGTGTGCAGCTGGTTCCGCACCTGGGCCGAGATGCCCAGCACCTCTACGTCTTTCAGCGCACGCCCTCATCGGTGGACCTGCGTGGCAACGAGCCCACGGACCCGCAGTGGGCGACTTCCCTGCAGCCCGGCTGGCAGGAGAAACGCAAGCGCAACTTCCACCGCTGGTCACCGTTGGGGGAAGGAGCGGTATTCGACGAGCCAGATATGGTCTGCGATTTCTGGACTGAACTCGGGCGCAACCTGACCGCGCGGATTGCGGCCGCCGACAATCCGGCAGCACTGACCATCGAGCAGATCATGGTGATCCGCGAAGAAGAGGATTACAAGGTGATGGAGCGGTTGCGGCGCCGCGTCGGGGAGCTCGTCGAGGACCCGCAGACGGCCGAAGCGCTCAAACCGTACTACCGATTCATGTGCAAGCGGCCCTGCAGCAACGACGAATACCTGCCGACGTTCAATCGCCCGAACGTCACTTTGGTCGATGTGTCGGAATCCAAAGGCGTGGAACGGCTCACCGAGAACGGGATCGTCGCCAACGGCGTCGAGTACGAAGTCGACTGCGTCATCTTCGCCAGCGGTTTCGAGATCACCACTGACATCAGCCGTCGGTACGCGGTCGATGTAATCGAGGGCCGTGACGGCCTGTCGCTCTTCGATCACTGGCGCGACAGCTACAAATCGCTCCATGGCATGACCAGCCGAGGCTTCCCCAATCAGTTCTTCACCGGCTTCATCCAGGGCGGCGTGGCGGGGAACACCACCGCGATGCTCGAGCAACAGGCCGAACACATCGCTTACATTATTTCCGAAGCAGTGGCGCGCCGCGCGACGACCGTCGAGCCGAGCCAGGAAGCTCAAGACAACTGGGTCAAGACAATCCGCGAAACTTCGATAGACGGCTCGGAATTCGCGATTTCCTGCACGCCAGGTTATTACAACAATGAGGGCGGCGGAGGGGGCGAGGGCATCCGCTCGGCCATCGGCGACCCCTACATGCCGGGCTTCTACGTGTTCGACGACCTCATACGGGAGTGGCGCGACAAGGGCGACCTGGAAGGTCTGGTCTTGGGCGCATGACGGTCACGACGTTCTCAACCCGCGATCTCACGTCGCGCATCGCCAGCGTAATCCGCGCCGAAAAGCGCGATCTGCTCAGTGGTGTGCACGCGGGTATGCTCCGAGAGCTGCTCGAACGACGAGGGGTGTTGGTTTTTCCGCAGATCCACTTCACCGACGAGGAACACATCGCGTTCACCGAGACGTTGGGCACGCTGGCGACCGAACGACGCGGAGAGCAGGTCTACAACGTCACTTTGGATACCGCCGTCAATAAGCACGCGGATTACCTGAAAGGATCCCTGTACTGGCATATCGACGGGACGATGAACGAGGTGCCCATCTTCGCGTCGTTATTGTCTAGCAAGGTGCTTCCCCGAGACGGCGGGGGTGACACCGAGTTTTGCAACACCTATGCCGCCTACGAAGCTCTGCCCGACGAGGACAAGCAGGCGCTCGAGTCGCTGCGGGCGATGCATTCAACGTGGAATACGCTGCTGTACTACGGCCCCGAGCCCGACATCACGACATTAAGACAGATGATGGCCCTCGGCGAGCGGGAGTTGCCCTTGGTCTGGACACATCGGTCCGGGCGCAAGTCGCTCATCCTCGGTTGTACCGCCAGTCGCATTCTCGGCATGGACATCATGGCGAGCACCGAAACGCTGGTGCGTCTGCGCGATTGGGCGACTCGGCCGGAATTCGTGTACCGCCACATGTGGTCTGTCGGCGATCTGGTGATGTGGGACAACACCGGCACGATGCATCGCGCGCGGCCCTACAATCCCGAATCCGGGCGGATGCTGACCCGGACCAAACTCGCCGGTGAGGAACCGTTCACTTGAGCGGAATCGCTGAGCAGCAACTGAGATTCGACGACCGCGTCGCCGTGGTGACCGGCGCCGGTCGCGGGTTGGGCCGCGCATACGCGGAACTGCTGGCATCGCGCGGAGCGAAGGTCGTCGTCAACGACTCCGGCGGCAGCCTCGCCGGCGAGGGCGTGGACGCCGGGCCGGCCGAGCAGGTGGTCAGCGCGATCGCCGCGGCCGGAGGACAAGCCGTCGCGTGCGCCGAGTCGGTGACGACCCGCGAAGGTGGAGATGCGATTGTCCGGACCGCGCTCGAACACTACGGTCGCCTCGACATCCTGATCCATAACGCGGGCAACGTCCGTCGCGGCTCGCTGAAGGAGATGAGCTACGAGGATTTCGACGCGGTACTCGACGTGCACCTTCGTGGCGCTTTCAACGTTGTGCGACCCGCATTTCCGGTGATGTGCCAGGCTGGCTACGGGCGCATTGTGCTGACGTCGTCGATCGGCGGCTTGTACGGAAACCGCGACGTAGCCAACTACGCAGCGGCCAAGGCCGGCGTGATCGGGCTGTCCAACGTCGCGGCTATCGAAGGTGCCGACGAGGGCGTGACATGCAACGTGATCGTTCCGGCCGCGGTGACACGAATGGCCGCGGGAATCGACACCTCGGCCTACCCGCCGATGGGCCCGGATCTGGTTGCGCCCGTGGTGGGTTGGCTCGCACACGAATCCTGTTCGGTGACCGGGGAGATGTTCATCGCGCTGGCGGGCCGGGTGGCGCGGGTGGTCGTCGCCGAGGCCCCGGGCGTGTGCCGGCCGTCGTGGACGGTTGAGGATGTCGGCGAGTATCTGGAGGCGATTCGAAAGGTAGAGGCGCCGCTCGTTTTTCCGGTCGTACCCGACGGCCATGACCAGCACATCCGCTACAGCTTCGAACTGGCGCACCGGTCGAGCGATCGAGGCGCACTCCATGGCTAGCCCAACGCGGACGGGACCGCTGGCCGATGTGCGGGTAATCGACCTCACCGCCATGGTGATGGGACCTTACTGCACGCAAATCATGGCCGACATGGGTGCTGACGTGATCAAAGTCGAACCGCCACAGGGCGATAACACCCGCTACATCTCGGTAGGTCCGGCGCCGGGCATGAGTGGAGTGTTCGTCAACGTCAACCGCGGCAAGCGCAGCATCGTGTTGGACCTGCAAACCGACGCCGGTACACGGGCGCTGCGCGCGCTGCTTGAGACCGCGGATGTGTTCATCCACTCGATGCGCGCCAAAGCGATCGCCAAGCTCGGCTTCTGCTACCAAGACGTCGCCGCGATCAACCCGGCGATCGTCTACACCAATTGCTACGGGTACGGGCGCCGCGGACCCGACCGCGACCGGCCCGCCTATGACGACACGATCCAGGCCGAATGCGGTCTGCCGGCGGTACAAGAGCAACTGACCGGCGAGGCCGACTACGTCGGAACCATCATGGCCGACAAGGTCGCCGGGCTGACCGCGCTGTATGCGACGACCATGGCGTTGTTTCACCGCGAGCGCACCGGGGAGGGGCAGGAAGTCGAGGTCGCCATGTTCGAAACCATGGCCACGTTCATGCTTGTCGAACACGCCAACGGCGCCCTGTTCGATCCTCCCTTGGGGCCGGCGGTGTATCCGCGTACCGTGGCGCCCAACCGTCGCCCGTATCGCACCAGCGATGGCCACGTCGCCGCATTGATTTACAACGACAAGCACTGGAATGCGTTCATCAACGCGGTGCGGCCGCCGTGGGCCAGTGAGCTGTATTCGACGCTGGAACAACGTGCCCGCCAGATTGACACGGTGTATGGACTAGTGGCCGAGACGCTGAAACAGCGGACGACGCAGGAATGGCTGGCGCTGTTCGGCGAACTCGAGATACCGGCCGCGCCACTCAATACGCCCGGCGACTTGTTCGACGATCCGCATCTCAACGCCGTCGGCATGTTCGAGACCGTCGACACCCCGCACGGACCGGTGCGCTTCCCGGGCGTACCCGCCTGGTTCTCACGAACACCGGGTCGCGTTGCGGGACCGGCGCCAGAGCTGGGCGCCGACACCGCCGAGATCCTCGACGAGCTAGATCTGGCGGTCGACGTGACACCCATGTCTCGGGCCGAAAACGACTCGCTCGACGGTATCTATCCCTAAGGAGTTTTCCACCATGGCTGTGCCCGTTTACAAACGCATGCTCGACCTGTTCGAGGCGGAGGGTGTGAATACGTTGTTCGGTATCCCCGACCCGAACTTCGTGCACCTGTTCCTAGAGGCGGAATCGCGTGGCTGGGCGGTGATCTCGCCTCATCACGAGGAGAGTGCGGGTTTCATGGCCGAGGCCGTCTCGCGGATGACGGGCAAGCCGGGCTTGTGCATCGGCACGCTGGGTCCCGGCGTGGCCAATATCGCCGGGGCGATGATGTGCGCCAAGGTCGAGAACTCGCCGGTCATCTTCCTCGGCGGCCAGCGGGCACGCATCACCGAGCGGCGAGTACGGCGTGGACGCATCCAGTTCGTCCGCCAGGAAGCGCTTTTCGCGCCGACGGTGAAGTACAGCGCGTCGATCGAATACGCCGACCAAACCGATGAAATCATTCGAGAGGCGATTCGGCGCGCGATGTCGACGACGCCCGGCCCGGCTTACGTCGAGTTCCCGTCTCACGTAATTCTGGAAGAGTTGGATGTCCCAGACCCGCTGCCTCCCAGCGCGTATCGGCTTGTCAACCACGGGGCTGGCGCGCGGGAGATCGCCGAGGCGGCCAGGCTGGTGCGCGAGGCCGAGAATCCCATCCTGCTGGTCGGTCACGGCGTTCACACGTCGCGCACCGGAGATGCGGTCAGGGAACTGGCCGAGCTGATGGCCTGCCCGGTGATCCAGACATCGGGTGGCACCTCGTTCATCTCCGGTCTGGAGGACCGCACCTTTCCCTACGGATTCTCGTCCGCCGCAGTCGAGGCCGTGGTCGCGTCGGACTTGTGCATAGCGCTCGGGACCGAGCTCGGCGAACCGGTTCATTACGGCAGAACACGCCACTGGGAACAGAACAACGCCGCTCGCAAGTGGATCTATGCCGAGCAGGATCCGACGGCGATCGGGGTGAACAGGCCGGTGGACGTGCCGCTGGTGGGAGACTTGCGCGGCGTGGTGCCTCAGCTGGTCGAAGCGCTGAAGGACACCCCCCGTTCGCCGTCGGCCGATCTTGGCCGCTGGATCAAGCAGGATGCCGACCAGCTTGCCGAATTGGCCGAGACCGCGCCCAGCGGCCGCACCCCGGTCCACCCTGCTCGCTTCGTCGTCGAGGCGACCAAAGCCTTTCCGGCCGAAGGCATCATGGTCCGTGACGGCGGCGCGACGGTCATCTTTCAGTGGACCTATTCGCTGGCCAAGCCGCACGACGTCATCTGGAACCAGAACTTCGGACACCTGGGCACGGGCTTGCCCTACGCCGTCGGCGCTTCGGTCGCCGACGGCGGCAAGCGCCCGGTCATGCTGCTGACCAGCGACTCCTCGTTCATGTTCCATATCGCCGAGCTGGAGACCGCCGCGCGTCTAAAGCTGCCGCTGGTGTGCGTTGTGGGTGTCGACCACCAATGGGGTCTTGAAGTCGGCGTCTACAAGCGCACGTTTGCTCAGCCGTCACCGCAGCCCGGCGTGCACTGGAGCAAGGACGTGCGCTTCGACAAGATCGCCGAGGGCTTCGGCTGTTACGGCGAATACGTGGAAAAGGAAGAGGAGATCGGCCCGGCGATCGAGCGAGCGTATGCCAGCGGCAAGACCGCCGTCGTGCACGTCTGCATCGACCCGAAGGCGAACTCCGAGGAGATGCCGAACTATGGTGAATTCCGCACTTGGTACGCCGAAGGCACCCAGTAAAAGAAGGAAGGTTGTCATGCGCGAATACTTGAAGTTCTACATCGACGGATCCTGGGTTGACCCGTTGCGGCCCAATAGTTTTGACGTCGAAAACCCGGCGACTGAGCAGGTGTCCGGGCAGATCTCGCTCGGTTCGGCCGCCGACGTCGACGTAGCGGTCAAGGCCGCCCGACGGGCTTTCACCGGCTGGTCACAAACCAGTCGTCAACAGCGCCTCGATCTGCTGGAGGCCATCCTCGCCGAATACCAGAAGCGTGCGGGCGACCTCGCCGACGCGGTCACCGAGGAAATCGGTGCGCCGCCGTCGCTGGCCGCCGGCCCGCAGGTCCAACTCGGGATCGGTCACCTGGTGACGGCGATCGACGTGCTGAAGAACTTCCCATTCGAAGAGCAGCACGGGGCAACGCTGATCGCCAAGGAGCCCATCGGCGTGTGCGGGCTGATCACGCCATGGAACTGGCCGCTCAACCAGATCGCGGTCAAGGTGTACCCGGCGTTGGCGACCGGGTGCACGATGGTCCTCAAACCATCTGAGGTGGCGCCGTTCTCGGCCTACATCTTCACCGAGATCCTCGATGCCGCGGGCGTGCCGGCCGGTGTCTACAACCTGGTCAACGGCGATGGCCCCGGCGTCGGCGTCGCGCTGGCGAGCCACCCCGACGTCGACATGGTGTCGTTCACCGGATCCACCCGCGCCGGTGTCCAGGTGGCCACGAATGCCGCTCCGACAGTGAAGCGGGTGACTCAGGAACTCGGCGGCAAGAGCCCCAACATTGTCCTCGACGACGCCAGCTTCGCCGACAGTGTCCGCGCCGGCGTGGTCAACATGATGCCCAATTCCGGGCAGAGCTGTAACGCGCCGTCGCGCATGCTGGTCCCGAATTCGCGCATGGCCGAGGCGATCACCGTCGCGCGGGAAACCGCCGAGCAGGTGAAGGTGGGCAACCCCAGCGATAAAACCGCCATCGGGCCGGTGGCGTCGCGGGCACAGTTCGACAAGGTCCAGGGCCTGATCCGGAAAGGCATCGACGAGGGCGCGACCGTCGTGGCCGGCGGCCCGGGTCGACCGGCGGGGTTGGACAAGGGTTACTACGTCAAGCCGACCGTCTTCGCAAACGTCACCAACGACATGACGATTGCGCGCGAGGAGATCTTCGGGCCGGTGCTGTGCGTCCTCGGCTATGACGACATCGATCAAGCCGTGGAGATCGCCAACGACACCGAGTACGGCTTGGCCGGCTATGTGTCGGGGGCCGACCACGACAAGGCGCGAGAGGTGGCCCGCAAGATCCGGGCCGGGTGGGTGACGATCAATCACGCCTTTGACATGAACGCGGCGTTCGGTGGCTACAAGCACAGCGGCAACGGTCGGGAGTGGAGCGAGTTCGGGTTCAACGAGTATTTAGAGGTCAAAAGCACTTTGGGCTACGCGCCCGACAAAGCCGCCGGATAGCGGGCAATGGGTCCCCTGACAGGGAAAGTCGCGCTGGTGACCGGCGCCAGCCGCGGGATCGGCAAGGGGATCGCGCTGGCGCTGGGAGCCGAAGGGGCGACAGTGTACGTCTCGGGACGCACGGTCGACCCGGGCATGCAATCGCTGCCCGGCACAGTGCGGGAGACCGCCGAGGAAGTCTGCCGCCGTGGCGGCAAGGGCGTCGCGGTGGTGGTTGACCACCGTGATGATGATCAGGTCGCTGCGCTGTTCGACCGGATTCATCGTGAGCAGGGCATGCTCGACATCCTGGTCAACAACGCCTTCGCCATTCCCGAGGATCTGACAGAGCCCAGGCCGTTCTGGGAAAAGCCGCTGTCGGACTGGGAGATGGTCGACGTCGGTGTGCGATCGAACTTTGTCGCGGCATGGCATGCGGCGAAGATCATGGTCGGCCAGCGGTCGGGGCTGATCGTTGCGGTCTCTGGCTACGTCGGGGTGACCTACACCTATGGCGTTGTGTTCGGGATGTGCAAGACCGCGGTCGACCGAATGGCGCGCGATATGGCCATCGAGTTGCAGCCACACCACGTCGCGTCGCTGTCGTTGTGGCAGGGATTGACCTCCACCGAACGGGCGCAACGCAACTTGGCGCGCAACCCAGCCATGCAGGAGCTGACGGTCACCAAGCCGGCCTTTGGCTGCTCGCCCGAATTTCCGGGCCGGGTGATCGCAGCACTGGCTGGTGACCCCGACGTGATGACGCGGTCGGGAGGCACATTCATCACCGCCGAGGTTGCGCAGGACTACGGGATCACCGACATCGATGGGCGGGTGATCCCGTCGCTGCGGGCCGAGCGCGGCTCGCCGATCTGGGGACCGATCGCGGAAGCCGCCCATGGACGCTGAACGTCTTGGGTGGCTACTCGACCGGCAGGACATCCTGGACTGCCTGACGCGGTTCAGTCGCGGCATGGACCGCTTCGACCGGGAACTTCTGCTGTCCGCCTTTCATCCGAACGCGGTGATCGCTGCGGGCGACTTCGTTGGCGGCCCCGCCGATCTCTACGACTGGGCTTCGGCTATGCATGAGCAGGGCCAGGTGGCCACGCACCACAATCTGCTCAACAACACCTGTGAGATCGACGGCGACACCGCGCACAGCGAGACGTATTACTTGTTCGTCGGGCGTAACCGCGACGAGACGAACTGGATGGCCGGAGGCCGCTATATCGATCGGCTGGACCGGGGTGATGGAGCCTGGCGGATCGCGTTGCGTACCAACATCATCGAATGGTCAGGCATGGTCCCCACCCTGCCAATCCCATTCGCGGATGTGCCCGACATCCACGGCAACGGCGCGCCGTCGCGCAGCAAGGGGGATCCGTCGTATCAGCGGCCGCTCCTCAATCGGCGGGCGAGGCGGCAATCCGCTGGTGACAAAGGCGATCTCGGGCCACACGGCCGAGAAGACGGTCGATTAGGTCGGTTATCACGTTAGAAGGAGATGATTTCATCGATGTTTTCAGCAGTTTTGATCGAGAAGGGTGAGGCGGGACAGACGGTTGGGGTCACCGAGCTGGACGAGGCGCAGCTGCCGGACGGCTCGGATGACACGGTCAGCATCGACGTCGAGTACTCCACGCTGAACTACAAGGACGGCCTAGCCATTACGGGTAAATCGCCTGTGGTGCGCAAATTTCCGATGGTTCCGGGTATCGATCTCGCTGGCGTGGTGACCGAGAGTAGCCACGCCGACTGGGGCAAGGGCGACCGTGTGGTGCTCAACGGTTGGGGCGTCGGCGAGACGCATTGGGGCGGCCTCGCGCAGCGTGCCCGCCTCAACGGCGATTGGCTGATAGCCCTGCCCTCCGCTTTCACCGCCCACCAGGCGATGGCGATCGGCACCGCAGGCTACACCGCCAGCCTTTGCGTGGATGCACTGCTGCAGCACGGGGTGTCTGCGGATCAGGGCGAGATCCTGGTGACCGGCGCGACCGGCGGTGTGGGCACCGTCGCGATCGCGTTGTTGTCCGCAGCCGGGTTCAAAGTGGTTGCCGCGACCGGAAAGTCGTCGGAAGAGCAGTTCCTGCAGCAGCTCGGTGCCGTGACGGTGTTGGACCGCGCCGAATTCAGCGAGGCCGGCAAGCCGCTGCAGAAGGAGCGGTGGGCGGGTGTCGTCGACGCTGTCGGTAGCCATACGCTGGTCAACGCCTGCGCGCAGACCCGGTATGGCGGCGCTGTGGCCACCTGCGGCCTGGCTGGCGGCATGGACTTTCCGGCGACGGTTGCGCCGTTTATTCTGCGTGGCGTTTCGCTGCTTGGTATCGACAGCGTGATGGTGCCCAAGCAGCGACGTTTGGCGGCCTGGGAAAGACTGTCGCGCGATCTGGATGCCGGCGCTCTCGATTCGATCGCTCAGGAGATCGGACTGGGTGAGGCGATCGCTTCGGCGGGGGAACTGATGGACGGCCGGGTACGTGGCCGCATCGTAATCGACGTCAACCGCTGACGGGAGCGCTGATGACCAAGAAGACGACTCAATCACCAACCGCCCAACTCGATTTATCCGACGTCGATCACCGGGTGGGCAAGCCGATCGGCGGCGGCCAGTTGTGGGACCCGTGTAGCTCATCCGACATCCGGCGCTGGGTGATGGCGATGGATTACCCCAATCCGCTGCACTGGGACGAGCAGTTCGCCCGCGACTCGAAGTACGGCGGCATAGTCGCACCGCAGTCCATCGCGGTGGCCCTCGACTACGGGCACGGCGCAGCGCCGGCGTGCGTGGGCCATATTCCGAACAGCCACTTGATCTTCGGTGGCGAGGAATGGTGGTTCTACGGCTGTCCGGTACGGCCCGGGGACAAGCTGTTCCAGGAGCGCCGGTTCCACGACTACAAGGTGACAGAGACGAAGTTCGCCGGCCCGACGATGTTCTCCCGCGGTGACACCGTCCACACCAACCAGCACGGCACCCTGGTGGCGCGCGAACGTTCCACCGCGATCCGCTATCTCTACGATGAAGCGACCAAGCGCGGGATGTTTGAAAATCAGCTTGGCGAGATCAAACGGTGGACGCAAACCGAGCTCGAGGAAGTCGAGAGGCTGCGGCGTGAGTGGCTCGAGTCCAACCGCATGGGCGTCTCGCCGCGCTTCGATGAGGTAAAGGTTGGCGATACATTGCCTCGTCGGGTGATCGGCCCGCACAGCATCGCCAGTTTCACCACCGAATACCGGGCGTTCCTGTTCAACATCTGGGGCACCTTCGAGTGGGTGGCGCCGCCGGGCATTAAGGATCCGTGGGTCTATCAGGATCCGGGCTGGGGCAAGGACTTCGCTTTCGACGAAGAAGACGCGAAGATCGATCCGCGCAAGCGCGACGGGCTCTATGTCGGCCCATCGCGCGGGCATATCGATGCCGAACGGGCCAGCGAAGTCGGCATGGCGCGCGCCTATGGGTATGGCGCAACGATGGGCGCGTGGTGCACTGACTATCTCGCATATTGGGCCGGCCACGATGGGATGGTGCGCCATTCCAAGGCCGACTTCCGTACGCCCGCGTTCGAGGGTGACGTGACCCATTTCGATGCCGAAATCGTGGAAAAGCAAGCGGAATCGACCTGGGGTGTGCCGCTCGTGCAGGTGAAGCTGCGCCTGACCAACCAGAACGGAGAAATGCTGGTGGGCTGTACGGCCGAGGTCGAACTGCCGTTGTAGTCATGGGCGAGGAGACGGGTTCGCAAGCCGCACAAGGGCTTTCGATCATATCCGGGCCGCCCCTTGCGGATGAGCCTGGGCTGGGGTCGCTCACGCTGCCGGGCTTCCTGCGCGACGTGACGCAGATGTACGGCGAGCGCGAAGCTCTGGTATGGCGCACCGCCGACGGCGCCACGCGCTGGACGTATGCGCAGCTCTGGGAAAGTGCGATCGAGGTGGCGGGTGCGCTGCGGGCGTGTGGCGTGGGCAAGGACGCCCGCGTCGGCGTTTTGATGACGAACCGGCCGGAATGGCTTGCCGCGGTGTTCGGCACGGCGCTGGCCGGCGGGGTGGCCGTAACCCTCAGTACGTTTTCCACACTGCCCGAATTGGATTACCTGATCCGGGCCTCCGCCGTTTCGGTGCTATTGTTCGAGCGCTCAGTGCTGACAAAGGACTTCGCGGCCATCCTGGGTGAGCTGGAACCGGCGATCGGCACGTCGCGGCCGGGCACACTGGAATCGGCGAAATACCCCTTTCTGCGCCGGCTCGCACTACTGGGCGAACCGCTGCCGGGCATCGAAGCCTGGGACGAGTTTCTGGCGCACGGCCACTCGGAGCCCCGCGCAGTGGTCGAGGCGACCGCCGCCGCGGTGCTTCCCAGCGATGCCGCGGCGTTGTTCTTCTCGTCTGGCTCCACCAGCAAGCCGAAGGGCGTCCTCAGCGCGAATCGCGCGGTGGGCATCCAGTTGTGGCGCTTCCGGCGGATGTACGGGTTCAGCCCTAACGACCACGTTCGCGGCTGGACCGCCAACGGCTTTTTCTGGTCCGGCAATTTCACGATGGTGCTCGGATCTACCTTGGCCAGCGGCGGATCCCTCGTCTTGCAATCGACGTTCGACGCCGCAGAGGCGCTTGAGCTCATCCAAGCCGAAAGGGTGAACTTTCCGTTCGCGTGGCCCCACCAGTGGGCCCAGTTGGAAGGCGCACCTAACTGGGGCCAAGCGGACTTGAGCAGCGTGAGATTCGCGGATTTCAAGACCCCGATCGCACACCATCCCACGGTTTCGGGCGAGTGGCACGAACCCGGCCATGCCTACGGCAACACGGAAACATTCACGATCACAACCGGTTACCCGGCCAACACTCCGCCCGAAGTCCATGCGGACAGCTTCGGGGTGGCGCTGCCCGGTGTGACACTCAAGATCACCGATCCGCTGACTGGGGACATCGTCCGGCGCGGCGAGGCGGGCGAAATCAGCGTCAAGGGGCCCACGCTCATGCTCGGCTATATCGGCACTCCACTTGACGAGACTCTCGACGGCGAGGGGTTCTTCCCTACCGGCGACGGTGGCTATCTCGATGACGCCGGCCGACTCTACTGGCAAGGCAGGCTCACCGACATCATCAAGACCGGCGGTGCCAATGTCTCGCCACGCGAGGTTGATGAGGCCCTCATCGCCCATTCCGGCGTAAAGGTGGCACAGACCGTCGGCGTTCCGCACCAAACGCTCGGAGAGGTCGTGGTGTCCTGCGTCGTGCCGCACAATGACGTGATCCTTGACGCCGAGCAGCTCCTCGCGTTCCTGCGGCAGCGATTGGCGAGCTACAAGGTGCCGCGCCATTTGCTGTTTTTTGGCGAGGACCAAGTGGCGCTGACGGGCACTGCCAAAATCAAGGCCGGCGAGCTTCGGGAACTAGCGGCCAAGCGGCTGGCCGGCAACTGAGCCGGGCCGGCCCACCATCAAGGAGGTTGCAATGAAGTGTCGTGCCGCTGTGCTGCGCGGGGTCGGCGAGGACTGGGAGATCCGCGAGGTGGAGCTAGACCCGCCACGCGACGGTGAAGTCCTGGTGCGCATGGCCGTTGCCGGCGTTTGCCACTCCGATGACCATCTGATCACCGGCGACGTGGTGCCGACCCCCGAGGTGCTGGCCGCGACCGGCATGCCTGCACCGGACTGGTTCCCGTTGCTTGGTGGTCACGAGGGCGCTGGTGTCGTCGACGAGATCGGGCCGGGCGTGACGACGGTGCAGCCCGGGGATCACGTGGCGATGTCGTTCATTCCCGCGTGCGGTAATTGCCGGTTTTGTGTCAGCGGTCAGAGCTACATCTGCGATTCCGGCGCGAGCCTGTTCGTGCGAGAGATGCCCACCGACGGAACGTGCCGCCGGCATCTCGGCGACGAAAACCTCTTGGCCTATGGTCAACTCGGCACGTTCGCGGAATATGCGGTGCTGACGGAAAGGTCCGTCATCAAGATCGACGACGGTATCCCGTTCCATGCCGCCTCACTCGTCTCGTGCGGTGTCAGCACCGGTTGGGGCTCGGCGACGGTCTCGGCAGGCACCGAGCCCGGTGACACCGTCGTCGTCATCGGAACCGGCGGTGTCGGAATGAACGCCCTGCAAGGAGCGCGCGCGGCTGGCGCAACCTATATCGTTGCGGTAGATCCGGTTGAGTACAAACGTGATTCGTCCAAGATCTTCGGTGCCACGCATGCCGTCGCCTCCGCGGAGGATGCGATACCACTGGTGAAAGACATCACCGCCGGCGTGATGGCCGACCGCGTCATCTTGACTCCTGGTGTTCTGCACGTGGACTTGATCGCGTTGGCGATGATTCTGCTTCGCAAGGGCGGGACGTGCGTCGCCACCGGCATCACCCCTTACAGTGAGCCCCTGGTTCCGCTGATCCTGCAGGAGATGGTGCTCTCGGCCAAGCAACTCAAGGGAGTGCTTTACGGCGGGATGAATCCGCGCACCAGCGTGCCGAAGCTGTTGTCGATGTATCAGGCCGGCGTGGTGAAACTCGACGAGCTGGTCACCCGGCACTACCAGCTCGACCAGATCAACGAGGCGTTCGCGGACCTGCGCGAAGGACGCAACATTCGCGGCATCATCGATTTCGCTGGCCACTGAACCGCCGGGGCACAAAACTCTGTAAACCCGCGGGTACAGGATCGCTTCCGTCAGACGGTTTGGGAACCCACACTGGGCGCTGACACAGAAGCCGCCGAAAGCCGCGGCACGGCTCGGCATAGTTCAGCTTTACCGCGTCGTGTCTCCCGCTGATGCGGTCTGGGCGCACCTAAACTGACGGCTTAACCGGCAGGGAGGGCATCGACGCATCGGCGGCAACTACGGCTCCGGCCAGGCGAGTGGCCGGAGCGCTGCAACGGCGAACAAGGAACCGGCCGGGGTCTACCCCGCGCCGGTTCGCTCTGCTCGGCGTCCCCGATGGGTTGCTCCGCCGGTTACCCGCCCGAGCACCACTAGACGTAGCGACGGTGATGGACGGTCGACGCGCCGTCTCGGTATTCCCGCACTTGATGGCGTGCGTGCGGTGGCAGTCACACTGGTGCTCGCCGACCATGGTGGCATTCCCGGCATGGGGGGCGGATTCCTGGGTGTCGACGTGTTTTTCGTGCTCAGCGGTTTCCTGATCACCTCGCTGCTACTCGACGAGCTGGGCCGAACCGGCCGTATTGACCTGGGTGACTTCTGGATTCGGCGTGCCCGCCGGCTGCTGCCGGCGCTGGTGCTGATGGTGCTGACCGTGGCCGTCGGGCGCCAATTCTTCCCACCCGAGGCCGTCGCCCGGTTGCGCGATGACGCCGTCGCCGCCTTCTTCTGGGTGGCCAACTGGATGTTCGTCGCCGACAAGACCGACTATTTCAGTCAGGGGGCTCCGCCGTCACCGTTGCAGCACGCATGGTCGCTCGGCGTCGAGGAGCAGTACTACATCGTCTGGCCGCTGCTGCTGGTCGCGGTGGCGGTGGTGTTGGCCGCACGCGCGCGTCGTCGGCAGGGGTGGGCCACGGTGGGCGGGGTCCGCTTCACGGTGTTCCTGCTGGCCGTGTTCGGCGCACTGGGGTCCGCCGCGGCGGCCATCCTGCTCGCGTCCAACGCCACTCGTGACCGGGTTTACTTCGGCACCGATACCCGAGCACAGGCACTGTTGGTAGGTGCCGCCGCGTCGGCTCTGTTGGTGCGCGATTGGTCGGCGTTGAACCGCGGATGGTCGCTGATCCGGACCCGGTGGGGGAAATGGACCGCACGGGTGCTGCCGGTCATCGGGTTGGCGTTGTTGGGGGCGGCCACCCATTACGCCACCGGCAGCGCGCGCGAGTTCCACGAAGGTCTGCTGATTGCGGTGGCAATCGCGGCGATGCTGGTGATCGCGCCGGTGGCGCTCGACCAGCGCGGACCCGTCGCTGCCGTGCTGGCGTGGCGTCCGCTCGCCTGGCTGGGCACCATCTCCTACGGCGTCTATCTATGGCACTGGCCGATCTTTCTGGTACTCAACGGCGAGCGCACTGGCTGGTCTGGGCTCTCGTTGTTCGGTGTCCGGTGCGCCGCCACGCTGGCGGTGGCAGGCGTGTCGTGGTGGGTGATCGAACGGCCGGTCCGGAGATGGCGACCGGTGCTGGTGCCGTTGTTGCCGCTGGCCGGGGCGACCGCCGCGACCGCTGCCGCGGTGACGCTGCTGGTGGTCCCGGTCAGTCCCAGGCCCGGCGTCGGACCACTGAGCGGCAGCCTGCCCCCTGGCGTGTCGTCGGTCGCCGTCGTTTCGCCGTCCCCGCCGAAGGGACCCACACCGGCGCGCGCCGTCGCGCAGCGAGATCCGCGGCGACCATTCACCGTGTCGGTCTTCGGTGACTCGATCGGCTGGACGTTGATGCATTTCCTCCCGTCGACGCCGGGGTTCGATTTCGTCGATCACACCGTCATCGGCTGCAGCTTGGTGCGTGGCGGCCCATACAGCTATCTCGGCCAGACATTGGATCAGAAGAGCGAATGTGAGTCGTGGCCGGGCAGATGGAGATCGGAGATCGCCGCCGACCGGCCCGACGCCATACTGCTGATCGTTGGCCGCTGGGAAACCGTGGACCGGGTCAACGAGGGACGGTGGACCCACATCGGTGACCCCGCCTTCGACGCGTATCTGACCGGTGAATTGGGGCGCGCGGTCGACATTCTCAGCGCCGGCAGTGCCCCGCTGACCGTTGCTAACCTGCCCTACAGCCGGCGGGGTGAACGCCCGGACGGGAGCCTGTGGCCGGAGGATCAACCCGAGCGGGTCAAAGAATGGAACACGTTGTTGAGCCGGACAATCGGCCAACGCGCGGGCGTGCGGATACTGGACCTGAAGAAAAAGCTCTGCCCGGAAGGTGTCTACACCGCCTCGGTCGACGGCGTCCAGGTCCGCAGCGACGGCGTGCACCTAACCCAAGAAGGCGTGAGTTGGCTCACGCCATGGCTCGAGAAATCGCTCAGATAGTGGCGGCTATGTGCCGACGCGGCAGCTGATTTCCATGCTGTCGCTCTCGCGGGCGGCGAAATTGACGCTCACGTATCCGTTCTCGGCGTTGCGGACGTGGTCGAGGTAGGGCTTCGCGTCGGCCATCTCCGTGTTGTCGGCGACGACGAGGGCGCCCGATGACAGACGTGGTTCGAGCAGCTTGATCACCGGAACGTACAGCTCCTTCCAGCCGTCGAGCAGCACGAAATCGACCGCTCCATCCAGATCGGCAAGCGTGGAAAGCGCAGTCACCTTCAAGGATGGTGATCAGGTCGTCCAGCCCGGTCTCGGCGAATGTCTTTTTCGCGGCGGCGATCTTGTCGGCGCTGAGCTCAGTGGTCAGCACCCGGCCGCTGCCGTTGTCGCGCACGCCCGACGCCAGATGAAGCGCCGAAATGCCAAACGACATACCGAATTCCACGATGGTCGCGGGACGCGTCGCGCGCACCAACGAGTACAGCAGCCGCCCGGCCTCCGGAGTCACCGGGATGTAGAAAGTGCTCATCGCGTCGGCACGTTCCTGCGCGGTCCGCGTTTTAGACATCTGATCGCGCATATCGCGCAGCTTCGGCGTTTGTTCCCTTGTCTCGGCGTACATCCGATCAAGGGCTGCTGCGACTCGCTGATCCTGCAATGTGGTGGACATACGTCGAGCCTAGGTGGCCGCGACCGAAAGTGGTGTGGCCCTATGGCCGGGACCCGCGGTGGACTCCCGCCGCGTGCGTTCTGATCTGCGCCGGTGCTGTGCTGACGTTAAGTATTTTTCGATCATGTTTGACCTGCACCGCTTCTGGTGCCAGGATGGACTGGCAAGCACCTCGGTAGGTGAGGCGTCTGCACGGATATAGGCCACTGACCCCGAACGTCGAGAGATGCCCCGGGTCAGGACAGCTCTTCCCGGACTAAGGGTTGAGCCCAAGTGGCTTCCGGACGAAAATCCGGATACGCCGTGCAGTGCCGAAGCTCCGACGAGGGGGTGCAGGTTCGTTCGCCAGCCGGCGGGCTCCACACCCCTCCATGTGCGTGCACTGGGTGACACCCGCGTGTGTCCTGGCCGTGAGGAGGTGATGGGCGAAATGAGTCCGAGCGACAGTCCGCATCCGTATTCGAAATCCGTTTCGTCCCGATCCGTTCGCGGCATTCCTTCTGCTGCCTGAGCCTTTCTCGGACGCGACTTTTGTTGGGCCTGCGCGTAACTGGTGCGTAGGGTAGCGACGCGTGCGCGAAATTCTTCGGCGGCTCGAAATGTCTTGCGGTACCGATTGGGCTTCCCACAGGAGACGATCATGGAACTTGTTGTCTCACAGCCAGATCAAAGGGGCAGCCATGGCACGGCCTAATCCCGAACGGCAGATCCACCGGGCGTGCGGAGACGTCCGTGCAGCCCTTATCGAAGCACTGGAGCTGCTCACAGTAAGTTCAGCAAGCAGCGTTCCCCAGGCCACCTGCGACGACATGTTCAAGGCCTTCAGCAACTTGGGGCGTGTCCAGCGTCACGTCGCCGTTGCGTTGCATGCCACCAACTTGCTCGACCAGATGGTGGGCCTCCCGGAAGAGCAGCGTCCACCCTGGTCGTATTACCGCAGCCGAGTTGGCAAGAAGCCGCTATATGTCGTGAACTCCGCCGAAGGTGATCACGGCATCGCCAGGCGGGCATCCGCCTCCTAGCGCGCCGCACCGCTGTCGACACGCCGCGCATGCGCACTGCGTCGCGCGACGTATCCGGCCGCCCGAAAGCTGTCGCGTCCGCGAAACTCCGACATTCCAACCCTTTCCAGAGAGCGAGAGGCTGATGACTTCCATCTCCCCTCAGACCACTGTCGGCGTTCCGCCGACGATCAAGGACGGCACGCACGATGCCGCTCCCAACGGTTCGGCTGTGCTGGATTCGGCGCACGTCGGCGACATCGTCGGCGCATTCGGTCGTATCCGGATGGACGCCGCCGGCCCGGGTCGTAGTTGTTGGCAACGGCTTCGGATGCTGTTGGTGATCACCGGACCCGGACTGATCGTGATGGTCGGCGACAACGACGCCGGTGGCGTCGCGACCTACACGCAGGCCGGGCAGAACTATGGCATGAAGCTGCTATGGACGCTGGTACTGCTGATCCCGGTGCTGTATGTCAACCAGGAGATGGTGCTTCGGTTGGGCGCCGTCACCCGAGTTGGCCACGCGCGGCTGATCTTCGAACGGTTCGGCAAGTTCTGGGGCGCGTTCAGTGTCGGAGACCTGTTGATACTGAATGCCTTGACGATCGTCACCGAATTCATCGGGGTCGCCCTGGCGCTTGGATTCCTGGGCTGTCCGAAGGCGGTGGCGATACCGGTCGCCGCGGTGCTGCTGTTCGCGGTGGTGGCCGGTGGCTCGTTCCGTCGTTGGGAGCAGCTGATGTTCGTGCTGATCGCGGTGAACATCGCGATCTTTCCAGTCGCGCTGTCGGTACACCCCACCGTCGGCGCTAGCGTGCATGGACTGATTCCGTCGTTGCCCGGCGGGCAGGGCTCTGCCGTGCTGCTGCTCATCATGGCGATCGTCGGCACCACCGTCGCGCCTTGGCAGCTGTTCTTCCAGCAGTCCAACGTCGTTGACAAGCGCATCACCCCGCGCTGGATCCCTTACGGGCGTGCCGATTTGGTGATCGGCATCGTCACCGTGATGTGCGGGGCGTTCGCGCTGATGGCGATCACGGGATTTGGGCTTGCCGGAACCGGCGCCGTCGGCAACTTCACCGACGCCGGGGCGGTCGCCACGCACTTGTCGGACCACATCGGCCACACGATGGGCGTGCTGTTCGCGATCATCTTGCTGGACGCGTCCTTGATCGGTGCCAACTGTGTCGGACTGGCCACCACCTACGCGCTGGGCGACGCGATGGGTAAGCCGCACTCGCTGCACTGGAAGATCACCGAGGCGCCGCTGTTCTACGGCAGCTACGCGCTGCTGCTCGCGGTGTCGGCCAGCGTCGCGTTCAGCCCCGACCACGTCCTCGGCCTGATCACTCAGGGTGTGCAGGCGCTCGCCGGAGTGCTCTTGCCGTCCGCCACAGTGTTTTTGGTGCTGCTGTGCAACGACCGTCCGGTGATGGGCCCATGGGTGAACAGCTTCCGTCAGAACGCCCTGGCGTGGATGATCGTGTGGTCGCTGGTGGTGCTGTCGTTGATGCTGACCGCGGTGACGTTCTACCCGAACCTGTCCACCGCGACCCTGGTGATCGGCCTCGGCATCGCCGCGGGGCTCGGCCTAGTGGGCGGCGCGTTCATCTACGGCGCGGGTTGGCTTGCGCAGCGCCGAGAGTCGGAGAACACCGTGCCGTTCGGCGCGCTGGACCTCGACCAGGTGGAGGAACTGGAAGAGCTTCCGAAGCTGACGCGTAAGGAACTCAAGGCTTTCCGCGATCGGGTCCGGGCGCGGTGGACGACGCCGGCGCTCGCGACCCTGGAGCGGCCGGCCATATCGCCACTGCGTCGAGCCGGGCTGTTGACGCTGCGCAGCTACCTGGTCATTGCGGGCGTGATGGTGGTGGTCAAGCTTGTTCAGGCCGGCCTCGGCTGAGGAGAATCTCAGGGCAGCAGAACGATCTTGCCGTGGGTGTGCCGCCGCTCGAGCTCCTCGTAGGCGTCGGCGACCCGGTCGAGGGGATAGGTGGCGGCGACGTCGAAGTCGACCGCGCCGGAGGCGACCAGGTCGGCGATTTCGGTCAGCACGGCCGGCGTCGACGCCTCGGCGCTTCCCTCGGTCTTGGCGCCGACCTCGGCGGCCTTCGCGAAGGAGATGATGGTGTCGATGCGCTCGGGCGGCACACCGAGATCGACCGCGAGCTGAACATAGTCCGGTCCGAACAAATCGATGAAGGCATCGATGCCGTCCGGCGCGGCCTCGCGCAGGCGTTCGGCCAACCCGTCGCCGTACTCGACCGGGACGACGCCGTACGCGCGAAGCCATTCCGCATTGTTTGCCGACGCGATGCCCAACACCCGCACGTCGCGCAGCGTCAACAGCTGGACGACCAGGCTGCCCACGCCACCGGCCGCGGCCGAGACCGCGACCGTCTCACCCGGCTGTGGCGCCACGGAGTGCACCGCGGCGTATGCCGTCGCTGCGACGACGTAGAGCGAGCCGGCGGCCTCCCAGCTCAGCTGAGCCGGCTTGTGGATCAGCTGGTCGACCGGCACCACGGTATGAGTCGCGTGGCTGGACCGCTGGAAGCTGAACCCGAGCACCTCGTCTCCGACGGCGAAATCGCTGACGCCGTCCCCGACTTCGACGACAACGCCCGCCAGGTCGCTGCCTTCGCCGGAGGGAAACGTGGCGGGGAATATCTCCTGCATTGCGCCGCTGCGAATCGCCGCCTCGCCGGGATTGATCCCGGCAGCGCGAACCTCGACAAGCACCTCGCCCTTAGCGGGGACCGGCATATCGATATCGGCCACGTACAACACATCCCGCCCGCCGTATCGATCGAAACGGACCGCGCGCGCTTTGGTAGCTGTCATGCTGATCTCCTTTCTTGGTGTACGAGCAGGCCGAGGAGCTCCAGATCGGCGGCGTATTTGTCTATCAGCGGCGCCGAGAGGTGCGGAATATCCTCGTCTGCACCGATTTTCGCTGCTCGTACCGCCCCGCGGAACACCTCGGTCGGGGCGGGCGCGCCAAGCAACGGTTCGGCCGGCTTCCGGTAGGCATCCAGTAACGGCAGCACCGAATGCTGGCGCTGCTTTTCCGGCAACCCGCGCAATGCGGTCTCGAAGCGCGCGAGCCATTCGGCGTAGTCGTCGATGCGCTGGATGTGATAGCCGGCGTCAATGAGCCAGTCGACGAACACGTCCAGCGACACCCCGTCGTCGTGCGGGTTCATCACGTCGAAGGACCGGAATCCCGAAGATGCCGTTGTCGCACACTGTTCGCCGAGCGTGGTGATCGCTTCCGCGACGAAGTCGACGGGCAGGCCGTCGTAATGTGCCCGGGGTCGGTTCCCCGCGGCGTCGGTCTGATAGAACGAGCGGGGCGCGACGCCCGTCGTCAGCACGCTGAGTATCAGCCGGGTAAATGCGTCGGGCACATTGAGCTGACCGGCATAGCGGCTGTGCGCGAGAATCAAGTCAGAGCGAAACACCGCCACCGGCAGCCGGCACAGGTCGTGTGCCTCGCGCAGCAGCACCTCGCCGGCCCACTTGCTGTTCGCGTAGCCGTTGGCGTACGAGTCGTCGATTGGCCGCACCGGGCTGACGTCGCGAATGTCACCGTCCTCGACGAACTCAGCGGGATCCACCGAGAACGCCACCGCCACGGTCGACAGGTAGGTAATCGGCTTGATCCGCGAAGTGATCGCCAACCGGATGAGTTCTGCCGTGCCAACGACATTCGGGCCGAACAACTGATCGTAGGGTAAGACGTGGTTGACCAGCGCGGCCGGATGCACGATCAAGTCCACCGTCTGCGCCAGCCGCTCCCAAGTGGCTTGATCCAGACCAAGATTCGGCTCGCCGATGTCGCCGACGACGATTTCGAGCCGATCGGCCGCCAACTCCCGGAATCGCGCCAGCAGTTGCGCATCCCCGCTGTCGAAGACCGCTTCTAGCCTTTTCGCGGCCGTCTGCGAATCGCTGCCCCGGACGATGCAGATCAGTTTCCCGTCCGTCTCGGCCAGTCGCTGCAGCCAATCCAGGGTGAGGAACCGGCCAAGGTACCCGTTGGCACCGGTGAGTAAAACGGTCTGCGGTTCACCGGTGGTCGAGGGCAGTGACGGTGCCGCGGCCAGTGTCGCCGCATCGATGAACTTATCCAAAGTCAGTTCAGCAGAGCGGATTTCGGCGGCTCCAGTGCCGTGGACCGTCGTGAATGTCGGGCGCTTGGTGCCAGCGCCGCGTTCGGCCTCGATGTAGTCGGCGAGCTGCCGCAGGTTGCCTGCCGGGTTGATGATCACGCCGACGGGCACTTCGGCTCCGAAGATCTCCTGCAACAGGTTGGAGAAGGTCAACGCCGACAGCGAGTCACCGCCGAGATCGGTGAAGTGCGCTTCGGGCTCCGGCGTCCCGGGCGATCCCAGCAACGCCTGCGCCGCGCGGATCAACGTGTCGAGCACCGGCTGGTCGGCCGCCGCCGCCCTCAGCGCGCGCAACTGGTCGACCCGGTTCGCCGCGAGATCAGCGTACAGCCGCTCGAGTCGTTCGGCGTAGTGCTCTTTGAGCTTGGGCCGCAACACCTTTCCAACACCCGACAACAGACCGTTGTCGGTGCTGAACGGCTCGGACTCGACCAGGAAGTCGACCGGCACCTCGTAAGACTGCAGTTCGGCGGTTGCTGCTGTCTGGCGCAGCGACTCGCTCAGCGCGGCCTTGAGGCCGGCATCGTCGCCAACGAATCTCTGCAACGCATCGTCGGTGGGGACCACAACCGCCAACAGGTAGGGACGTTCGCTGTTGCCATAGACGAAGACCTGCCGCACCAACGCTGCGCCCGCGAACACCGCCTCCAGGTGCGCGACGGCCACGAACTCGCCCTGCGCGAGCTTGAGTACGTTGTTGCGCCGGTCCACGTAGGCGAGTGTGTTCGGCGCGATCTCGGCCATCACGTCACCGGTCCGGTAGTAGCCGTCATCGTCGAAGACCCCGGCGGTGACCTCGGGGCGTTTGTAATACCCGGGCGTCGCACTCGCGGATTTCACCAGCAGCTCGCCTCGCGGATGCGGTTTGTCGGTGGCGAAGTACCCCAGCTCGGGAACGTCGATGAGTTTGTAGTCGATCACCGGCGGGCGTTTGATAACGCCGTCCATGCTGACAAAGCCGACCTCGGTGAGACCGTAGCCGTCGAGGACATGCACGCCCAGGCATGACTGGATGAAAGCTTTCATCTCGGCGGCCAGCGGCGCCGTTCCCACGAAGCTGGTGAGTATCCGGCCACCGAGCACCTGCTCGCGTAGTTCCGACTTCGCCGCCGCATCGGCGACATGCGGTTCGGCTCCGTCGGCCAGCCGACGGTCAACGCCGCTATGGTAGCGCTGGTACAGCATTTCGACGACCCGCGGTACCAGGCCCATCTCGGTGGGGCGCACCAGGTTCCAGTCCTCGAACAGCGTGGACAAGTCGCTTTCCGGCACAAAGAAACTGGTGCCACCGGCCTGGAACGAGGTTCCCAGCGGGATGCGTCCGCCGAGATGGTTCAGCGGCATGAAGTTGACGTTGACCACCGGTGCCTCATCCGTCGGCATCGCGTCGGCGGTCCAGACGCGCGCCACCATGTTCTCGGTGTACATCGCTCCTTTGGGCAGCCCGGTGCTTCCGGAGGTGTACATGATCATGGCCAGGCGCTGGTCGTCGCCGTCGGTGTAGATGGGCTCCGGTGGCAGCGATCGGCCGCGAGCGATGACATCGCTGAGCGTTTCGACGATCGCGGGCACACCGGCGTCCTCCAGCCGCGCGTGTGCCCGCTGCAGGCCTTCGCGTTCGTCGTCGACCTCCGGCTGGTAGTCGAAGACGACGATGCGACGCACCGACTGACTGTGCAGCGCGGACTCGATGGCCAGATCCAGATACGCGGCGCTGACCGCCAATATCCGCGGTTCGACTTCGTCGATGATGGGCCGCAGCCGCGAAGCCGGAGCGTTGTGCTGCAACGGAACTGCGACCAAGCCGAGGTATCCGGACACCAGGTCGATGGTCAGGTAGTCGGGACTGGCGAAGCCGACGGTCGCGACGAAATCCCCGGGCGCGACCGGATGATCTGGATCGTGTCGCCAGGCCGCGGCGGCCGCACTCACATTGGCCCACAGGTCGCGGTAGGTGATGGTTTCGAATCGCGGGAGCAACTGGCTGGTGCTGCGGCCGGTTGTCGGGTCGGTTGTCAGCGTGCGTGCGCGCCATCCGAGCGCCGGACGGTCGGCATAGGCTTCGACGTAGGTCTGCAGCACCTGCGGTAATCGAAGACCCGGGCGCCGCGCCGCCTCGACGACATCGGGCCTCGGGATTGCTGCCCGGATCTGCTCATCGTCGGCGTACAGCTCGGCGAGGTGCTGAGCGACGTGCGTTTCGAGACTGCCTCCTGGAGCCGGGCTGTTGCCGTTCCCGTATCGCGCGTCACCGGTCATACCGCACCCTCCGTCGAAACAGTCTCCCTAGGCGCAAACTCAGCGGCTCACCCGTCTCTTCCACGCCCGGGTGTGACCGTCGCCACAACGGCACGACGTCAGGCGAGGCGCCGGCTAGGCCACCACGTTGATCGGGTCACCGACGTGAACGGTGTTGAAGTACCACTCGGCGTTGTCCGGGCTGAGATTGATGCAGCCGTGGCTGACGTTCGCATAGCCCTGCGAATCCACCGACCACGGCGCCGAATGCACGTAGACACCGCTCCAGGTAACACGAACCGCGTACGAGGCGACGATGTCGTATCCCTCCGGCGAGCTCAGCGGGATCCCGATCGTCCGCGAATCCATGCGGACAGTGCGCTCCTTGGAGAGCGCGGTGTAGTTGCCCATCGGCGTCGGGCGGGTCGGTTTACCCATCGACGCTGGCATCGTGCGCAGCACCTCGCCGTTCTGGCTGACGGTGAATGTGTGCTGCGAGATGCTGGCAACGCCCACCAGCTCGTCGCCGGTGTCGAAGCCGGTCGACAACGCGTGCACCGCAACACCGATGTGGCTGTGGGCAGGCCAGTAGCCGTCCGGAATCCATTGCACGACGTTGTTGTCGACCCAGTCGAACCGCCCGGTCATGTGGTTCGGCGCGGTGATCTTGATTGCCCGCTCCGCCGCTGCCCGGTCGCTGACCGGCCCGGTGAACGTGACGATCACCGGATGGGCCACACCGACCACCGCGCCGTTCGCCGGCTGGATCGAGGCGACATCGGCGGCCGGGTTGGGGGGCGCGATCGCTGCCGTGCTCGGGGCGCTCGATCCCGCCATGGCCAGCACGGCAACGGCCGCCGCGAGCCACACTTTTCGAACCGCTGTACGCACGGTGTCCACCCTCCGAGATGGTGCAAGCCCGAAGCGCTTACATTCTGTATCCGTAATATGTACCCTATCGGGCGCCCAGCAAACGGATCGTAAAACGCGCAAGTCGCGATAAGTGAGCGCAAAATTCGTTAACGTGCCTGTTCGGCAACCAAAAAGAGACCCTAACGTGATCTGAAACTCGTCCAGTTACTTGCAAGTTGGCAAGCGCAGATCGCTGTGTTGCACCAAACCCCATCACCGATCCGTACACCCGGCCGCTGCCGGGCCCGGCGGCACTTGTCGTGATCGACGTCCAGCATCTTCGCAATATCGCAAGCGACACAATAGTTTTCATCGGTTGCAACTTCCCGAACTGCCCGCGTACGTCGATCTACGAGGCCTCCGAGCGGGATTTCCGCATCATATTTCCGCATCATGTTGGTATCGGATGCGGTGTCCGGGCTGGATGACCAGGGCATCAAGGAATGCCGGGCGATAGGCTTGACGTTCGAGACCTATCCGCGACCCTGACTTGGTTGAGTCGGGGGTAGACCGTAGGTGTCAGTCCGCGGATTTCACCCGGGCTGCAGCGGATTCCGGCATGGGCTCGTACCGGGCAAAGGAGCGGGTAAACGAGGCCGCCCCATGTGACAGCGAGCGTAAGTCGATGGCGTAACGGGTCAGCTCCACCTGCGGCACTTCGGCTCGCACCAATGTGCGGTCGTTGCCTGCGGTGTCGGTACCCAGTACCCGGCCGCGTCGTCCGGACAGGTCACCCATCACGGCGCCGACAAGATCGTCGGGGATCAGCACCGAGATCTCGTCGATCGGCTCGAGCAGGCTCACCTTGGTCGCCGCCGCGGCCTCCTTCAGCCCCAGCGAACCGGCCATCTGGAAGGCGAAATCCGACGAGTCGACGCTGTGCGCCTTGCCGTCGAGCAGCGTGACGCGGATGTCGACCACGGGGTAACCGGCGTGCACGCCCTTTTCCATCTGAGCGCGCACCCCCTTTTCCACACTCGGGATGAACTGCCGCGGCACCGCGCCACCAACCACCTTGTCGACGAACTCGAAACCCGATCCTTCCGGTAGCGGTTCAACCTCGATGTCGCAGACCGCGTACTGGCCATGCCCGCCGGACTGCTTGACATGTCGGCCGTGGCCTTTTGCCTTGCCGCCAAAGGTTTCCCGCAGCGGTACTCGCAGCTCGACGGTGTCCACCGCGACGCCGTACCGGTTTGCCAGCGCCTCGAGTACCACGCCGACGTGCGCTTCACCCATGCACCACAACACCACCTGATGCGTCTCCGGGTTCTGCTCGATTCGCAGCGTCGGATCCTCGGCGGCCAACCGCCCCAACCCGACCGACAGCTTGTCCTCGTCGGTCTTGGCGTGTGCCTGGATGGCCACCGGCAGTAGCGATTCCGGCATGATCCACGGTTTGAGCACCAGCGGTTCGGCCTTGTCGGACAGTGTGTCTCCGGTCTCTGCCCGGCTCAGCCGGCCGATTGCGCACATGTCACCTGGCAACACCACCGACGCGGGCCGCTGCTGCTTGCCCAGCGGGAACGACAATGCGCCGATGCGTTCATCCTCGTCGTGGTCGGCGTGGTTGTTGCCGACACCGTTAGTGATCCCGTTGGAGCCTCCGAAAAAGGAAGCGAAATGGCCCGACACATGAACGGTCGTGTCGGGCCTGATGGTGCCGGAGAACACCCGGACCAGGCTCAGCCTGCCGACGTAGGGGTCCGACGTCGTCTTCACCACCTCGGCCAGCAGCGGCGAATCGGAACCGCAGGTCACCTTGGTGAAAGTGGCGCCCTGCGGCGTAAAGACCTCGGGCAGTGGGTGTTCCGCCGGAGACGGGAATCCGCGGGTGGCGACCTCCAGTAGTTCCAAGGTGCCGACGCCGCTGCCGCTGCAGACCGGAATCACCGGGAAGAAGGAGCCACGGGCGACTGCTTTCTCCAGGTCGTCGATCAACACCGACTCGTCGATCTTTTCACCGCCGAGATAACGCTCCATCAGCGATTCGTCTTCGGACTCTTCGATAATTCCCTCGATCAGCGTGCCGCGCGCTTCTTCGATCTGATCGGTGTATGACGAATCTGGCGGGTGCGCGTTCCGCTTGCCGCCCTGGTACTCGTAATGCGTTTGCGACAGCAGCCCGATCAGACCCTCGCCTGCGGGCAGATAAAGCGGTAAAACCTTGTCGCCGAACGCATTCTGGGCCGTCGCCAGCGCGTTCTGGTAGTTGGCCCTGGCGTGGTCGAGTTTGGTGATCACCACCGCCCGCGGCATTGCGACCTGACTGCACTCCTGCCAGAGGGACTTGGTCGGTTCGTCGACGTCTTCGCAGGCTGCGATCACGAAGAGCGCGCAATCCGCGGCTCGCAGCCCGGCCCGCAGTTCGCCGACGAAATCGGCATACCCGGGAGTGTCGACGAGGTTGACCTTGACGCCCTCGTGCAGCAGCGACGCCAAGGCAAGACCCACCGAGCGCTGCTGGCGGATCTCCGCCTCGTCGTGGTCGCAGACCGTGGTGCCGTCGGCAATGCAGCCGGGTCTGGACAGCACGCCGGAGGCGACCAACAGGGCCTCCACCAGAGTGGTCTTCCCGCCGCCGGACGGCCCTACCAGCACTACGTTCCGGACGGCGGCCGGATCAGCCACGGCAGGAGCGGCTCCTGCGGTTTGGGAACTATTGGACCTGTCTGCCATGACGTGTCTCTCCTCCTGGCCCCGACGCCATCGTGATGTATGTCACTTTTCCCCTAGCGCCCGCGCAGCACAAGAGTGAACAGGCGGTGAACCCATTCCCACGCAGCGGCCGCGGTCAGGCGTGCCAGCTGCTCCAACGTCGGATCGCAACGGCGATCACCGGTCCATTCAGCGGAACCGACTGGTACTGGGCATATTTCGCGCGCAAAAGGTCGTGACCTGCGTGCAGGGCATTGCCGTCGTGATGGATCGCAGCCAGACCATCGATCCGGACCCACCACAGTTGCGTCCAATCAGAGGCGTAGTGGTCGACCAGCATGCTCACCAGCGGGTGGCGTTCGATGTTGGCCAACCGACGCAGCCGTTGAGTGGTCTTGGGCTTCCCGTCCACGGCGGTGTACACGACCTCGTCGTGAAGCGCGAACACCACCGGCACCAGGTGCGGCGTGCCGTCGGGAGCGACGGTGCCCAGCCGGGCCACCGGTGCACGCCCGAAGCTGGCCTTGGGGTCGAAGTCGACCACCACACCGAGCCTAGAGGCTTAGAAAACTAGGTGATCGTCAGGCCGCCGTCGACGACGATCGTCTGCCCGGTGACGTAACCACCGGCCGCGGACGCCAGCCACACCGCGGTGGCGGCGAGTTCGCGTGCGTCGCCCAAACGCCCCAGCACCAGGCGATGCGCCTGGCTCTCCAGGTACCCGGGCTGGTACTCGTCGGTCATCTCCGTCCGGAAGAATCCCGGCGCCAGCGCGTTGACGCGAATTCCCTTTCGGGAGCCCCACTGCTGGGCGAGATCTCGGGTCAGCCCGATGATCGCAGCCTTGCTCGCGCTGTAGGCGGCCTGCGGCAGATCGGCGGTGGTGATCCCCAAGATGCTGGCGATGTTGACGATCGAACTCCCCGGCTGCATGACCCGCCCGCAGGCCTGTGCCACCCAGTACGCGCCGTTGAGGTTGACGTCGATCACCGAGCGGAACTGCTCGGGCGTCTCGCGGGTCGCCGGGTGAGCGGAGCCCACTCCAGCGTTGTTGATCAGGATGTCGACTCGGCCGAAGGTCTGCATCGCCGAGTCGACCAGGGCCTGGCATTGCGCGGGCTCGCTGACGTCGGTGGCCACTCCGAGCGACTTACGGCCGGCGGCTTCGACCAGCGCGGCGGTCTCGGCCAACCTTTCGACGCGGCGGGCGCCCAGTACGACGTCGGCGCCGGCCTCGGCGAAGGCCTCGGCGAAGGCCACGCCGAGGCCCGACGACGCACCGGTCACGATCACGACTCTGTCGTCGAGCCGGAATAAATCAAGCACGCCCATCGAATAGCCACCTTTGCTGTCGAGTTGCCAGGCCGGCCAGAAACCTAGAAGGTATGAAGCTACCGTTTGCAGCATGTCGGCCGAGACACAGATCGCGAACCTGCTCTATCGCTACGCCGAATGCATGGACAGCGGCGACTTCGCCGGGGCGGCCGCACTCTTCGAGCACGCCCGCCTGCGGGTCGCCGACGGCCCGCACGGCACGATCGACTCGGCGACCTTGCTGGCGATCTGGACGTCCGGGGTGATGCGCTACCCGGACGGCACGCCGCGCACCAAACACGTCGTCACCAACCCGATCATCGAGGTCGACGAGGCTGCCGGCACGGCCACTTGCCGCAGCTACTACACGGTGATCCAGCACACCGACGACTTCGGCCCGCAGATCATCGTCACCGGCCGCTATCACGACCAATTCGAGCGCGTCGACGGCCGGTGGCGGTATTCCTTCCGCGACTACTCCCTGATGGACATGATCGGCGACGTCAGCCATCACCTGACCGGGCCGCTTGCGCAGACCCGAGGAACCGCCTGATCAGCGCCCTTTTTGGCCTGACCAGGATGCCCGACGCGCAAACCCCGGTTACGGTGTAGTGAACAGATTCGCGCGTAGGAAACCCCCGACGCTGCGACAATCCGAGCTTGAGTCGGGCTGGAACTATGCAGGAGGTAACACCGATGAGCGGATCGCACCGCCGTAAACCGCGGTGGTCGTTGTGGTTGCTCAGTCTGATAGCAGTGCTGGGGCTGAGCCTGGCAACGGCCCCCGCCCAGGCGGCGCCATCGACGCCGCGGCCGCTCGACGCTCTGGCCGCGGTCGGACAGGTAGGTCCGACGATCGTCGACATCGACACCCAGATGGAATATCAGAGCGCCGTGGGCGCCGGAACCGGCATCGTGATCGGTCCGAGCACGATCCTGACCAACAACCACGTCATCGCCGGCGCTACCAGCCTCAACGTGAGGTCCATCGGCAACGGTCAGACGTTCCCGGGCACGGTGATCGGCTTCGACCGCAGCCATGACATCGCCGTAGTGCAGCTTGGCGGAGGCGGACTACAGCCCGCCAACATCGGCAACTCCGACTCGGTTAGGGTCGGCGAACCGATTGTCTCGATGGGCAATGCCGGTGGTGCCGGCGGAGCCCCCAGCGCGATCGACGGCCGCGTCATCGGATTGAACCAGACGGTATCGGCGCACGACGCCCTGACCGGCAGCACCGAGACACTGAACGGATTGATCCAGGTCGACGCCGGAATACGCCCCGGCGACTCCGGCGGGCCCACTGTCAACTCCGCCAACCAGGTGATCGGCCTGAACACCGCCGCGACCGACAACTTCAAACTGGGTCACGGGCAGGGTTTCGTGATCCCGATCAATCGGGCCATGGCCATCGCCGGGCAGATTCAGGGCGGTGGTGGGCCGTCGGTGCACATCGGTCCGACGGCCTTCCTCGGTGTCGGTGTCAACGACGCCGAGGGTGGTGCCGGCGCCGTGGTCAGGCAGGTGATCCCGAACGGTCCTGCCGCCGGTGCCGGCTTCGCACCCGGGGACGTGATCACCTCGATCAACGGCCAACCCGTCAACTCGGCCACCGCGCTCACGGCCATCCTCGATCAGCACCACCCCGGTGACAATGTCACCGTGCGGGCTGGCGGTCGGAGCGCCAACGTGACGCTCGGGGATGGCCCGCCGGGCTGACCTGAACACCGCAGCTTGCGTGGCTGCTCTCAATTCGTTTGGCGTGCATATGGTTTGCGATAGCACGCCTCGGGTAAGTGTAAACTCGTGGACTTGACGAGCGACAGAGATGACACCGTCGAGCATGATCCCGCCGAGGGAAGTCACGTCGAGGACGGCGTAGTCGAGCACCCCAGCGCCGACGACTTCGCCGACGCCAGGGAACTGCCCGCCGATTCAACCTGGTTCAAGCATGCGGTTTTCTACGAAGTGTTGGTCCGGGCGTTCTACGACTCCAACGCCGACGGATTCGGTGACCTGCGTGGCCTGACCGAACGGATCGACTACCTGCAATGGCTGGGTATCGACTGCATTTGGCTGCCGCCGTTCTACGACTCGCCGCTGCGCGACGGCGGCTATGACATCCGCGATTTCTACAAGGTGCTGCCGGAGTTCGGCACCGTCGACGACTTCGTCGAGCTCCTCGACGCCGCGCACCGGCGCGGCATCCGGGTCATCACTGACCTGGTGATGAACCACACCTCGGATTCGCACGCCTGGTTCCAAGAGTCGCGCCGTGACCCTGACGGACCATACGGCGACTACTACGTGTGGAGCGACAGCAGCGACAAATACCCGGACGCGCGGATCATCTTCGTCGACACCGAAGACTCGAACTGGACGTTCGACCCGGTGCGCCGCCAGTTCTACTGGCACCGGTTCTTCGACCATCAGCCCGACCTGAACTACGACAACCCCGATGTTCAGGAGGCGATGCTCGACGTCATGCGGTTCTGGCTCGACCTCGGTATCGACGGGTTCCGGCTGGACGCCGTGCCCTACCTGTTCGAACGTGAGGGCACCAACTGCGAGAACTTGCCGGAGACGCATGCGTTTCTCAAGCGCGTCCGCAAGGTGGTCGACGACGAATTCCCGGCTCGGGTGTTACTTGCCGAGGCCAATCAGTGGCCCGGCGACGTCGTCGAGTACTTCGGTGATCCCGAGACCGGTGGCGACGAGTGCCACATGGCGTTCCACTTTCCGCTGATGCCGCGCATCTTCATGGCGGTGCGCCGGGAATCGCGTTTCCCGATCTCGGAGATCATGGGCCAAACACCGCCAATCCCAAAGATGGCGCAGTGGGGCATCTTCCTGCGTAATCACGACGAGCTGACCCTGGAAATGGTCACCGACGACGAGCGCGACTACATGTACTCCGAATACGCCAAGGATCCGCGGATGAAGGCGAATGTCGGCATCCGCCGCCGGCTGGCCCCGCTGCTGGAGAAGGACCCCGATCAGATCGAGTTGTTCACCGCGCTGCTGCTGTCGCTGCCCGGCTCCCCGGTCATCTACTACGGCGACGAGATCGGTATGGGCGACGTCATCTGGCTCGGCGATCGCGACGGGGTGCGCACCCCGATGCAATGGACGCCGGACCGCAACGCCGGGTTTTCCACGGCCAATCCCGGCCGGCTGTACGTGCCACCCAGCCAGGATCCGGTCTACGGCTACCAAACCGTGAACGTCGAGGCCCAACGCGACACCTCGACCTCGCTGCTCAACTGGACGCGCACGATGCTAATGGTGCGGCGCAGACATGAGGCATTCGCGATAGGTACGTTCGAGGAAATGGGTGGATCCAACCCCTCAGTACTGGCCTACGTGCGCGAAGCCGACCACGACGTGGTCCTTTGCGTCAACAACCTGTCGCGTTTCCCGCAGCCCATCGAATTGAACCTCCAGCACTGGAGCGGCTACACGCCGGTCGAACTGACCGGTCGGGTGGAGTTCCCGCGCATCGGCCAACTGCCTTATCTGCTGACACTGCCAGGACACGGGTTCTACTGGTTCGAGCTGGCAGAGTCGCAGGAGTCGCAATGAACCTGCCGTGGTCTGAATGGCTTCCCCAGCAGCGCTGGTATGCCGGGCGAGCCCGGGAAATCGCCAGCGCGCAGACGGGCCACGTCGTCGCGCTGAACGATGGCCTTGACCTGGTGCTGGTCGACGTCGCTTACACCGACGGTTCGGCGGAGCGCTATCAGGTGCTGGTCAGCTGGGACACCGCCCCGGTTCCCGAGTACACCACTGTCGCCACCATCGGTACCGACAACGACCGCACCGCCTATGACGCGCTGTATGACCCGCCGGCGGCCCAATTCCTGCTGTCCCTGATCGAGGAGTCCGCGGTTCGTTCCGATGTGGCATTCGCCAAGGAGCCGGAGGTCACCCTTCCGTTGGAGGCGGCGCCACGGGTGTCAGACGCCGAGCAGAGCAACACCAGCGTGATCTTCGAGCGAGATGCCATCCTGAAGGTATTCCGCCGCGTCAGCACCGGCATCAACCCTGATATCGAGCTGAACCGGGTGCTCGGACGGGCCGAGAACCCACATGTGGCCAGACTGCTCGGCAGCTACGAACTGAATCACGGTGACGCCGAAACCAACAGCCCGCTCGGCATGGCGACCGAGTACGCGGCCAACGCGGCCGAGGGCTGGGCAATGGCCACCGCCAGCGTCCGCGACCTGTTCGCAGAGGGTGATCTGTACGCCCACGAGGTCGGCGGCGATTTCGCCGGCGAGTCCTACCGGCTCGGCGAGGCCGTCGCGTCAGTGCACGCCACGCTCGCCGAAGCCCTCGGCGCGTCGCAGGCCCCCTTCCCGGTCGACACCATGCTGGCGCGGTTGTCGTCGACGGTCGCCGCGGTATCCGAACTCCAGCAGTACGCGGAGACGATCGAGCAGCGCTTCCAAAAGCTGGCCGAGCAGACCATCACCGTGCAACGGATACATGGCGACCTGCATTTGGGTCAGGTGCTGCGCACGCCGGAGTCCTGGCTATTGATCGACTTCGAAGGTGAGCCCGGTCAGCCGCTGGAGGAGCGCCGCGCCCCGGATTCTCCGTTGCGTGATGTGGCCGGCGTGATGCGCTCGTACGAGTACGCCGCCTACGGACCACTGGTCGACCAGTCGACCGACAAGCAACTCGCCGCGCGCGCACGAGAGTGGGTGCAGCGCAACCGCGCAGCGTTTTGTGACGGGTACGCGGCCGCGTCCGGCGTGGATCCGCGTGATTCGGAGCTGCTGCTGGCCGCATACGAACTGGACAAGGCGGTGTATGAGGCCGGTTACGAGTCGCGGCACCGGCCCGGCTGGCTGCCCATCCCACTGCGGTCGATCGCCAAGCTAATAGGCAATTGATATGAGTGCCGTTTGAGTTGTAGCCGCCGCGCTGCGGGTGTTGCGGTTCGGGTGAAAACATGTCGGCATGCTCCGTGAGACATTCGACAGTGAGGCGCGTTTGTCGTGGGTGCTGGCCGCGCTGGCCGGGGTGCTGGGAGCGACGGCATTTACCCACTCCGAGGGATACTTTGTGACGTTCATGACCGGCAATGCGCAACGCGCTGTGCTGGGCTACTTCCGGGACGACGTGAGGCTATCGGTTTCTGCCGGCGTTCTCATGCTGTGCTTCGTCGCCGGCGTGGTGGTTGCTTCAGTGTGCAGGCGGCATTTCTGGGTGGCGCATCCGCACGGACCGACCGTGCTCACTACCCTGAGCCTGTTGGCCGCTACGATATTGGGCCTCATCGACGACGGGTTGCAAGAGGTTAACCTTGACTTCGCGCCAATTATGTTGGTGGTCTTCGGCGTTGGTGCTCTGAACACATCGTTCGTCAAGGACGGCGAGGTGTCGGTGTCGCTGAGCTATGTGACCGGCACGCTGGTCAAAATGGGGCAGGGCATCGAACGCCACATCGCCGGTGGAAACGTGACGGATTGGCTCGGCTACTTTCTGCTGTTCGCCAGCTTCGTCGTGGGCGCCGCTTTGGGTGGCTGTATCAGTTTGGTATTCAACGGGACCGGGATGCTGATAGCCGCCACGATCGTCTGCGCGTTGACGACCGGCTACACCTACTTCCACCAGGACCGCCGCGCCTTGCTGGATTAGTGCGCCATACAAAGAACATCGGCAGCAGCGCTGGGGGTGCGCTGCTGCCGATGTGTGCGGAGGGTATGTCAGGTTGCGGGTTGAGCGGCGCTCAGTGTCCGCTGAATGTCGGGTTTCATGGCAACCAGTTGCTGGTTCCAGTAGCCCCAGTCGTGTGTCCCGTTGGGCGGGAAGTTGAACGTACCGTTGTTGCCGCCCGCGGCCGCGTAGTTGTCGCGGAACTGCTCGTTGGTGCGCAGCGTGAACTGCTCCAGGAACTTGGCCGGCATGCTGTCGCCGCCAAGGTCGTTCGGAGTGCCGTTACCGCAGTAGACCCAAATGCGGGTGTTGTTTTGCACCAGTCGAGGGATCTGGACCATCGGGTCGTTGCGCTTCCACGCCGGGTCGCTCGTCGGACCCCACATGTTGGTGGCGCTGTAACCACCCGCGTCGCCCATCGCCAGACCGATCAATGTCGGCCACCAGCCCTCGGATGGGTTCAGGAAGCCCGACAGCGATCCCGCGTAGGAGAACTGTTGCGGGTAGTAGGCGGCGAGAATCAGCGCGGAACCACCCGACATCGACATGCCGACTGCGGCATTGCCGGTCGGCGAGATGCCCCGATTGGCCTGCAGATACTGCGGCAGCTCACGGGTTACGAACGTTTCCCACTTGTACGTCTGGCAGCCGGTCTTGCCGCAAGCCGGCTGGTACCAGTCGGTGTAGAAACTCGACTGGCCGCCGACCGGCATGATCACCGACAGGCCTGACTGGTAGTACTCCTCGAATGCGGGAGTGTTGATGTCCCAACCGTTGAAGTCGTCCTGAGCACGCAACCCGTCGAGCAGGTAAACCGCGTGCGGTCCACCGCCCTGGAATTGCACCTTGATATCGCGGCCCATGCCGGCCGATGGCACCTGGAGATACTCGACGGGCAGTCCCTTCCTGGAGAACGCCCCCGCGGTCGCCGAGCCGCCGACAGCACCGACCAGGCCGGCCAGCAGTGCCGCCCCGACAGCCGCGATTACCAGTCGACGCGGCAAACGCGCCGCCGCGCCGCGCAACTTCTCACCGAACTTCATAGCTCCTACCCATCCCAACTTTCATTTGCCGCAGTACGCGGTCGAATAGCTTTCGGAGGCAGTCAAACACAGCGCGCGGCTGACTCCCGTTTGCCGCCTCGGGGTGTGACATCGCGGTTGGCTAACGATTAAGCGTCAGCGCGGACTCAAAGATAACGATTGGGAATCGTTGGCCTGTGGCCATTTACAGCGTGGGTGACCTTGCTCAGGAGACCAGGCGACGTAAAAGTGTTGACGCAGTGCAGATTCCGAGCACCGCGGCCACCACCAAAACGGCGATGTCGGCCGGGTTGAACGGTGTGCCGATCAGCAGCGCACGCAGCGCGTCGACCTCGTAACTGAGCGGGTTGACCCGGCTGAGCAAATGCAGCCAGGCGGGCATCACGTTGACCGGGTAGAGCGCGTTGGACGCGAAGAACAACGGCATCGTGATGGCTTGGCCGATGCCCATCAGCCGATCGCGACTCCGGACCAGGCCGGCCAACGTCATCGACAGGCACGCGAAGAACGCCGCACCCAGCATGACGACGCCCATCGCGGCCAGGATCCGCAGCGGATTGATGGTCAGCCCAACGCCCATCAGATAGGCCAGCGCCAACACACCGACGACCTGCGCCACCGAGCGCACACCCGCCGCGAACGACTTACCGGTGATCAGCGCCGAAGCCGGCGCGGGCGTCACCATCAGCTTGGCGAGGATGCCGGCGTCCCGGTCCCAGATGATCTGTATGCCGTAGAAGATGGAGATGAACAGCGCGGATTGCGCGATGATGCCCGGCGCCAGGAAGGCCAGATACGACACCGAGCCGGTGTTGATCACGTGCAAATGGCTGAACGTGGTACCGAAGATCAACAGCCACAGCGCCGGCTGCACCATCCTGGTGACAAGTTCGGTGCGGTCGTGCTGAAGCTTCTGCAATTCGACGATCGCGAACGCCCCGACGCGACCCACCGTTGCGCAGACGCGTTGCCAGCCACGGGGAGCCTGGACCAGGGTTACCTCGATAGCGCGTTGGTCAACCGGCACGACGGGCAACCTTTCTGCTGGAACGGATTTCACTGAAAGCTTCGGAAGATTCTGTCTGCTGCGACAAGTCGGACGCGGCGTAGTGGCGGAACACGTCCTCGAGCGTGGCCGCGGGCGACAACGTCGACTTCAACTTCGTCGGCGTTCCCACGGCCCGCAACTCACCGCGATGCATCAACGCCACCCGATCGCACAGTGCGTCGGCCTCTTCCATGTAGTGGGTGGTCAGCAGGACGGTCATGCCGAATTGTGTCTGCATGGTCTGTACTTGGCTCCAGACACCTTCCCGGGCAATAGGATCCAGCCCGACGGTGGGTTCGTCGAGCACCAGCAGCGACGGGCGGTTGACAAGCGCTTGGGCCACCTCGAGTCGGCGCACCATGCCGCCGGAGTAGGTCCCGGCGAGGCGGTGGGCCACGTCGAGAAGTTGCATCGCGGCCAGCGCCTGCTCGACGCGTTGGGCGCGCTGGTCGCGCGGCACGCCGTACAGCCGCGCGAACCACTCCACGTTTTGTTTGCCGGTCAGCGCGGGCTCAATGGAAAGCTGTTGTGGCACATAGCCGATATTGCTTCGGACATCGACCGTCTGATGACGCGAGTCCAAGCCGAAGATGCGCAGCTGACCGTGCTGGACCGGCGTCAGCGTCGTGAGCATGCGCACCAACGTGGTTTTGCCGGCCCCATTGGGCCCGAGCAGGCCCATGGTCTCGCCGGGCCGCACCTGCAGCGTCACGTCGTCGACGGCGGTGAACTTGCCGTAGCGATAGGTCAGGTGCTGGCAGTCGATGGCCGGGGGTAGCAGTTCGCTCATGATCGTCGCTCCTGGAGTAATCGTGTCATCGTGTCGAGAACCTCCAATCCCTTTGCCAGAGACGCGATTTGGTCGTTGTCTAGTTCGCCGAGCACCTCGGACAGCAGCGCTCGCCGTGCCGCCCTGGATGCGTCGACGATCTGCTGGGTGGGCGCGGCGAGGGCGAGCTCGCCGACGCGGCGATCGGTGGCTCCGACGCTGCGGGTGAGGAAGCCGCCGGACACCAGCTTGGACACCAGTGTCGAGGCGGTGTTGGGCACCAATCCGAGTTCGGCCGCGGCGGCGCTGACCGATATGCCCGGGTTGCGGCCCACCAGCCAGAGCAGCTCCGACTGCGACTCGGTGAGTCGCGCGGAATCAAAACCGCGGCCGACCGACCTTCGAAGTTGGCGGCGGAATCTGCCGACGATCCGGAAGACCTCGGTCGCTAAATCGGTGCTTACCTGCACCTACCCGACAATACCTCTGTTTACGAGCTATATATTGGTGCGAGCTGTGGAGTGGTTATGCGTCGATAAGCGGGCTAACGCACGACGCGGTGCAGCCGCACGTCGGTCAGGTTGCCGTCGCGGACGGTCGCGGTCATGTACGTGCAGGCTGGTTGCCGGCGGCGATCCGTCGGCGACCCGGGGTTGAGCAGCCGCAGGCCGGTACCGGTAGTGGTGTCCCACGGAATGTGACTGTGGCCGAAGATCAACACGTCGCTATCGGGGTAGTGCTGCGACATCCGTTCCTCCCGGCCGGCCGCGCCGCCGGTCTCGTGGACAACCGTGAAGTGCAGCCCGCCCAGCAGCACGTCCGCGCGTTCCGGCAACCGCGCCCGCAGCGCCGGTCCGTCGTTGTTCCCCCAACACGCCACCAATCGCGTCGCCCGTCCCGCCAGCGTGTCGAGCAACTCGGGCGTCACCCAGTCGCCGGCATGAAAGACGACATCAGCCTGCGCCACTTCGTCCCATACCTGTGCGGGCAGATCGCGGGCGCGTCGCGGCACATGAGTATCGGCAAGCAGTAACAGCCTCATTTGGTCATCTTGCAACAGGATGCTGGCAACGACCCCGGGCGCCACCGCGGTGATCGCGGCACTATACGTTTGCACCTGAGCAGAGGAGAACAGAATGCGCACTTTCGAATCAGTTGCCGACCTCGCCGCCGCCCAGGGTCAAACCATCGGACAAAGCGACTGGGTGACCATCACCCAGGAAGAGGTCAACCTCTTCGCCGATGCGACCGGGGATCACCAGTGGATACACGTTGACCCGGAACGGGCGGCGAAAGGCCCGTTCGGCAAGACCATCGCCCATGGCTTTATGACGTTGGCGCTGTTGCCCCGGCTCCAGCATGAGATGTACACGGTCAATGGCATCAAGCTCGCGGTCAACTACGGCCTGAACAAGGTTCGCTTCCCCGCCCCGGTGCCGGTCGGGTCGAAGATTCGTGCGCAAAGCTCGTTGGTCGGGGTCGATGACCTTGGCAACGGCGCCGTCCAGGCGACGGTATCGACCACCGTGGAGATCGAGGGGTCGGACAAGCCGGCGTGTGTGGCCGAGAGCATCGTCCGTTACATCTCGTAGGCGCCGGCCGTGGACGCTGAACTGGCATCCTGGCTGGCGGCCGGGCAGCACTTCGACTACCTCGGCTTTGACATCTTCTACCGCACGGAAGGCAGCGGGCCTCCGCTATTGCTGATCCACGGCTACCCGTTCAACTCCTTTGACTGGGCACCGATCTGGCCAACGATCACCCAACGCTTCACCGTCATCGCACCGGACATGATGGGGATGGGCTTCTCGGCTAAGCCGGTCGCCTACGAATATTCGGTGCACGACCACGCCGACATGCACGAGGCGCTGCTGGAACACCTGGGAATCGGTAACGCGCACATCATCGCCCATGACATCGGTGACTCCGTGGGACAGGAACTGTTGGCCCGTCACGAGTTTCGTCAGCCCGCTTATGGTCAATTGAGCATCGACTCGATCACCTGGCTCAACGGCGGCATGTTCGTCGAGACCTACACGCCGCGCGCGGCGCAGAAGCTGATGTCCCGGACTCCGTTGGGGGACATCTTCAGTCACGTGCAGGGTAGCCCGCTATCTCGCCGGTTGCTGGAACCGACGCTGCGCGAGATGTTCGGCCCCAACACCAAACCGACACGGCACATGATGGACGTGTTCAACCAGATCTTGGATTACAACGACGGCCGCCGGGTGCTGCACAAGGTCGGCCGGTTCATCAACGACCGCTACACGCATCGGAATCGTTGGGTGCGCGCGATGCGGCAAACCAAGGTTCCGATGCGGTTGATCGACGGGCCGATCGACCCCAACTCGGGTGCGCACATGGCGCGCCGTTACGCCGAGGTGATACCCCACCCCGATGTGGTGATGCTCGCCGACGACATCGGGCACTGGCCGCAACTCGAAGCGCCCGATGCGGTGCTGACCCACTTTTTCGCGCACATCGACCGCGTCACCGAAGGCTCTTAGGCCTGGCGGACGCCCACCGCTGATTCGAGTTCGATCGGCGCCTTCTCGGTGAGCGCGGTCAGCGCGGCGATGTCGGGAACCGCGTCGCGCCCCGCGACATAACCGGACCGCGAAGGTGCGATATCGGCAAATTGTATCCGGTTCGTGGGTTTGCGGCCCTTCACCTGCCGGACGGTGACATCCGAAAGCGGCGGTGGCTGAACGAAGAATCCTTTCGGCTTTTCCAGCCATCCCTTGTCTCCGTAGAACTCCAGTGCCGCGACGACTTCGCGGTCGATCCGCGCAAACGCACGCGGCTGGCTGACCGGGCGGCGCGCCTTCAGACCCATCAGACGATCTCATCGCGAAGAGCCTGCCCTGTCAGAGCGATAGTCGGCCGAGCGATGGGTAGCTCATCGGGTGTGTCGTTGCGCGACTTCAGCAACGATTGAGCAACGAAGCGACCGCTTCGCACGAGCGGGGTAAGCGGCTGGACGACGCTACTCAGCACCGCACCGGGCGGGCTTTGATGCCGGTGCCGGCGAGGGTCGTCGCTGGAGGGTAGCGCCATGGCGGCAGACGTTAAGACCCCTGCAAAGGTCGTGGTAGGGACTTACGTCCCGCCGAAGGTCACCAGGTATGCGACACCCCAATAAAGGTCGAATGTTGCAGTGACGCAGGACTTTAGTCACTCGTCGCAGCTAAGGAGCCGTCATAGCGTTGAGAAGTCAAATCGATAAAGGAGACAAGCAATGACGCAAGCGCCACACAAGGCCGAGCCACGCTGGGCCGAACTATCCGATGACGTCCTCGAGTCACTCGAGGCCGGCCGGAAGAAGGGCATCGAAGCCATCCGTAGCTTCGTCGATGAAGTGACTTCAGTGGTCGAGGGAGAGTCGCGGCGCAAGACCGTTATCGACGCTGCGTTGAAATTGGCTGAAGAGCTGGTCACCACCCGGATCGAATTCATGCGCGGTGTCGTGCGAAGTGCCGGCGAGGCGGTGAACAAGAAGTAGCCCATCACCTCCTGCCAAAACGGCGGCCGTCCACAGTCCCCTCAACTGTGGACGGCCACACTTCGTTTTCCGCGCTGAGGACTGGCAAAGGCACAAGACGTGACCTTCGACCCTCGCGAACGGCCAGACTTGTCGCCGACACTGCACAGCATGACCACATCCGACGACACCGCCCGAAGCTGGCGGGACCTGGCCGACGCGCTCACCGCCGCCCAGATCACGCAACTCGAGCGGCTCGAACGCGACGAACCGCAGGCCCTGCTAAAAACGGCGCAGCAGTGGGCGGCCGAGAACACCACTGCCGCAGAGCGATTCGACGAGGTTGCGCCACCCGCCAGTGCGGTGCGCACATTCGGCTGGCAGCGTGACGGCACCTGGTTCCGCGATTTCGCGGGCACCATGCGGCCCGCCGGGCAGGCCCGCGTTCAGGTGTTCGGCCGACAGCGAGCCGACGGCTCGGTACGTCGGTGGATCACCGTGCACACCAGACATTTAGATGCGCTCGATGCGGCAGCGGCCCGCACACTGGCGGCTGCGCTGACTGACGCGGCCGACGAGATCGAGCGGCTCAGTGTGGACGATCCGCCGCCTCGCCAGGCGACGTCGGTGCCGGAACTTTGCGACTAGACGCGCTTCGCGCGATCCTGTCCGTGCCCGATCACCTCAGAATCGCCTTTGCCTGCCGGATCGGCTACCCCGCGGCACCCACCACCCGTTATCTGCGCGTTCGGCGCGAGCTGCGGCAGTTCGCACACCGCAGCCGCCACTGAATCCTGTCTTTACCTGACCTGAAGTTGCCTATTTGGTCGTGGGGTGGGAGATCGCCGACTGCACCGCGCCGAACCGGTGCCGCGCTCGCTCGTCGGCGGCTTTCTGCTCGTCAGCGGTGACGACAATGGCATCCGGGCCCGGAAATACGGTTGCCGTGTGGCCGGTGTCGAGCCACTGCACCACATACGGTGGTGAACCATCGGACGAGTGCACCTCTGCGATGAGCCCCCGCTGGTCGGGTCGATCAACCGTCGCGCCCTTGATCAACAGCCAGTCTCCAACCTTCGCTTTCATGAACATCCCTTCCATCGAAAGCTCAATCGTGCAGGCGTCCACAGTGGTGGCGGAAGGGCATCAGGCCCTAACTCCCGTGGCCGAAAGTCCCTGACCGCCGAGACCTCGGCAAGGCTGAGTCGACCGCCAAAGACCCGCCAGCACGGTGTCTTTGCGCTCTACGGCGCGCCAACCGGGCATAGTCGAATCGAAGCCATAGGATCGCTGGACGAGGAGGCCATCATGGGTTCATCAGCCCGGACCGCGGCCAGGCACACATGGTCGCTGTGGCGCCACTTCCACCTGGGAGACGCCGGTTCACCGATGACCCTGTATCAGCTAACAGATCGCCTGCACGAAGGACGCACAGTTCGGGTGCCGTGCAACGCCATTGGTCCCACGGTCTCCGCGTGGTTGGCCGAATTGGGAGCCAACAGTCCTATGGTTGAAGACCTCGCGCGAGCGGTCCGGAACGGCGACTGGCCGACCGCCTATGCTGTCGGCGAACACCTGTCAGTTCACGTGGCTGTCGCAGCTTAAGCAACGTCTTCCTGGGCCGGTCCCTCGCAAAAGGACGTCATCGACCTTTCGCGTCACGCGCGCCGGGCCATTCCAATTCGGCTCACTCGCCCTCTTCGATGATGTGAACTGCGGCTTCCTCAGCGGAGGCGGCGCCGCCACTGATGCCAGCGTCCTCAGCAACGAGCTCCGCCTCGGTGTGTTCGCCAAATCCGCAGTCCGGTGCGACGAGCCGACCTGCTCGCCTACCGCCCACTTCTCGCGACTGAGGGAATTCGGCTTCACGCTCGGCCGCATCGGAGCGCTGCTGCTCCTCGTTGTCGAGCCAGACATTAATTCGCGCTGCCGGGTCCGGCTCTTCCTCGGCAAGCTTCTGGTCCAGGCTTTCCGACGGTCCGAAGGCGCCGGGCCCGTATGGTTGCTCGGGCGGCGAAATACCTTCATCGAGTGCGTCATCGACGCCGCGGTCGATGAGGGTGTCCTCTGGCTGCAGCTGGTTGTCGTCGTCCAAACTGTATTCGCCCATCGCTGGGCCGGCGTCGTATCGAGTGCTCATAACAATTGTCCCAGCTGGCCGGTGGTCATGGTGTTCTCCTGAATCGTTGGACATCCCGGCGAGCGGACTCGCGGGTCAACTGGAAGTTAAGTCGCAGCGAGCACACCGACCTAGGGTCGTTTGGCCCTCGATCCGGCAACTTTAGACACGCCGGCAGACGCCTCAGAACTCGGCGACCGCATGCTCCAGGCGCTCGGCCAGCCGGGCTTGCGCCTCGGCCCGCCGAGTGGGTATGTGCTGCGACGGGAAAGGCGTTGTCACCGGCTCATATTCACGCAGGGTCCGGCGGGCGACGGTCATCTTGTGCAGCTCGGTAGCGCCGTCGGCGATGCCCAGCGACTCGGCGGCCACCATCATCTTGACGAACGGCATCTCGTCGGAGACGCCGAGCGCGCCGTGCAGGTGCAGCGCCCGCTGTGCGACGTCGTGCAGCACCTGCGGCATGGCGACCTTGACCGCGGCGATGTCTCGGCGCACCTTCTGGTAGTCGTGGTGCTTGTCGATCAGCCAAGCCGTGCGCAGCACCAGCAGCCGGAACTGCTCGATCTGGATCCAGCTGTCGGCGATCTTCTCCTGGGTCATCTGGAAGTCGGCCAGCTTGCCGTGCCTGGTCTGCCGCGACACCGCGCGCTCACACATCATGTCGAAGGCCTTGCGCGCCAGGGCGATTGTGCGCATCGCGTGATGAATGCGGCCACCGCCGAGGCGGGTCTGCGCGATCATGAACGCCTGGCCTTCGCCGCCCAGCACGTGATCGGCCGGCACCCGGACGCCGTTGTAGCGGACGTAGCCGTGCGAGCCGTGCTTGCCCGACTCCCCTCCCACCGCGACGTTGCGGATGATCTCGATGCCCGGTGTCTCGCCAGGAACGATGAACAGCGACATCTTGTCGTACGTGCGGGCGTCGGGCTTGGTCACGGCCATCACGATGAAGAACGAGGCGTGCCTGGCGTTGCT
>NZ_DATFZD010000138.1:0-25760 GCF_035314665.1 Mycobacterium sp.
CCAGAGCGGCGTGCAGGTGCTGTCGATGCAGCTGGGCGTCACGCCGATTGTTTCCACGGCCGGTGGGCTGCCCGAATTCCAGCCGCCGGGCTGCCCGCCGGTCGGTGTCGACGACGTCGCCGGGCTCGCCACCGCGTTTGACGAGCTGGCCGACCCACGCACCGCGGCACTGCGCGGAGCCGCGGCAGCGCGCCACTACGCGCAGCGATTCGCCGTCGACTACAGCGCCGATCGCCTGCTGAAGGTGCTCACCGAAGTGGTGGCCGCTCGCTCGCCAGCGGCTCCTACCAGCGGGGGGGCGCCGTGACACCGAACCGGTTGGCAGCGTTCCGACACGCAGGTCGGCCGGTGTGGCGACTGTCGTCCGGCCTTCAGCCGCCCTCGCCAGCGGCAAGACGATCTTGGAACCCGAATCCGGTTGGGTGCGAGCGAACTTCGACCGATTCGTGGCGATCCGTCGCTTCGCCGCTTTGGATGGTTTGCGGGCGGTGAGCGTGACGCTCCGACCATCACCATCCATCAATTGATGTTTCTAGGTAAGGAGGCATTCAGGTGCCTACCCGCTTTATGACGGACCCGGATCAGATGCGGACCATGGTGGGCCGGTTCACCCGGGCCTCGGATTCCAATTGGACCACCAAGCTGTGGCTGTCACTCTTTCTCATGGCTTTCGTGGCGGTTTCGCTGATCGGCGTGCGCCTTGGTTTCGGCTCCCATGGCGATTCAAGAGCTATTTTCGAGAAAAGCGTGCCTGCGATTCTCCACGGGCACTATTTCCCCAGTCGCTCTCTTGGCAATCCCCTGTACGAAGCGGTCGCGAGTGTTCTGTATCCGCTGGGCGGCTTGACTCTTGTCAATATCTATTCGCTGCTACTTTCGCTAGCGTCGATCGCTATTTTTCTGCGGCAGTTGAAGGCTCAGGGGTCGCTGGCGATCTGGGCCGTGGCGGGCTTCGTCTTCAATCCGATCTTTCTGATTGAGGCGACATCCCCGACGGAATGGGCGCAAGCGACGTTTTTCTTCGTTGCCGCCATCGCACTTGCCCAAGGCTGGCTCGGCGCGAGACGGAATTGGCAATTGGCCCTCTACGCCGTCACGATAGGCGCATTAGTGCTGACACGGCCCGATTTCTGGCCCGCTTGCCTTGCTCTTTTCGCCGCTGTGCTTTGGCAGCTCAAGCGCCAAAAGCGCGCATCACTTTTGTTTGTCGGAAGCAATGCTGTAGCGGCATTGGCTGTGATGCTTGTTTTTACGACAATCAATGGTGGCCTCTCACCGCTGCGCAGAACGCAGGAAATGCTCGGCGAAGCAACTCTTTTGCGCCGCCTATTCGTCTCCATATTTGGATTTGTGAACCTGTTCGGCGTCGCAGGCCTTGCCGCGCTGGTGGCAGGCACCTTTATTTTGGTACGCCAAACAATTGGCTCGCAAGGCATCGACACCACGCTGACCGAGAAATTGTTCCTTCTCATCTGGCCGCTCTTCGTCATCCGCTTTGTCGCGCAGCCCGACAAGCTGGAATACATTCTGCCTCTCATCCCCGCCTCGTTGCTGGCCCTGAGTGCGCCGCGGCAGCCGCGCCTGGTCCCAGCGATTGTGGCGCTGTCTCTGATCGCGAATTCGCTTCTGTCGATCAGCCTGTTCGAAAGGCCGACTGCGTCGGACCAACTCCAATTCGCGCCGCGGCTAAACCGAGGAGCGTTGTTCCAGGACTGGGACCAACGGCGCGCCATCCAACGCGCTCTCGACCCCGATTTTCTTGACCGGTTGTCGGCGATTGTCTATGCCAGCGACGGCGGCCGCTCCCCCTCACCGCTTCGCTCGAAAAATTTCGACCCCGGTCTGACGAGTAACGAACGCGATCTGGTGATTTCCCAAGATCAGCTCTACAAGCTCGACAATGCGCGATTTCGCAAAGACTCAACGCTCGCGCGCGGGAACTACCGCCGGATATTTGTTTGCAACCAAACAATCGTGCCGTCACCGGCAGCCACTGGATGGCGCGTTCTGCAACCGCCGCCCATTTATGTGAATTTCGACCATGACCAAAGTAAGTTTCGTTGCTGGCTCGAAGACCCACCGAATGGGTGAATGACGTGTGGGCCATTTCCATCAGCGCAATTGATCGATCACGCCTCCTGCTAGATCGGGGTCATTGTTGTTGATGGTGTTTTCCGTGGTGGCAGAGTCGCGCTCGGGCTTGGTGTTTTCGTCGCCAGTTGGACCATGACAGCACATCGGCGACCGCTGCAGTGGGCGTCGCTGGCTGTGACAGGGCGGATTCCAGTGAACGTCGCAACACCGAGGCTATTCGGAGGTTGCGGTGCGAGCAGAGCGGAAGACCCGGCGTGGCGGAATGCTGGTGGAGAAGCAGGAGTGGTTCGTTCGGCTGATTGTGCAGGGGGTGAGTAATTCCGAGGCGTGTCGGATCGTAGGGATCAACCGCAGAACGCCCCAACTGGTCCCTCTGTTTGGGGGTTGAAGTCAGGCACGGTGAGTCTGTCGCAGACATACTCAGCTGTTCACTGCCGATCCAGCATATCCTGGCCACCAGCAGGTTGGACACTCGATCCAACGAGAAGCGTCAACAATCAGAAATCTTCCTGGCAATTTTGCGTAAGTGAATGGTTCCGAACGGAATACGATGTATTGCGATGGAATTTTGACAACGTCGTTTTCGGTGACGAATTGCACCACGTAGTTTATGTTGTAACGTCGGAGGATTTCCACCGTGCTCCCTTGCTTGACAAGCGTCGGAGCGGAAGCCCACCGGCGCGGCCAGCTTCTTGGTGACGTCGTCGGCGAGCAACTCACGCGCGATTTCCGGGTTCGGCAGGTTGACCACCAGTTGGGTGTGGGGGAACGCGTTGACATGCGCGGCGACCAGCCGCCGAATGGACGCGACGGTGATGGTCTGGGCACGGTCCGTGCTGTAATATCCCAGGGCTGCGACGCGGTCTTCAGGCGCCGGGCCCGGCGCGCCCAGCACGTCGCGCACATACGCGATGTGGTCCTCGCTGAAGTCGCCATACCCCGAGAACTCGAAAACGCTGAACCGCTCGTCGCGGTCGTAGCGGCGACCCAGCGCGGCGAGCAGCTGCTCGAAAGCGGCCAGGTAATTAGGGTTGTTCCAGTTCGGCACGACCTGCGTAATCCTGGGCGCGGATGAGCCGGTGGGCAGGGTTGTTTGACTAGCACTGGTCACCGCCGGTCCGGCATAGTCGGTGCTGGCGCCGGGAAGGGCGCACACCCAGTCGGGAATCGCGATATTCGTATCGTTCGGATAGTCGGGATCGCAACACGAGTTGTACGCGTGCACGCGCAGCATCAACCGCATGCCGCGGCCGGCCAGCTGCGCCAACGTGTCATCGATCACGCTGAAGTCGTACTTTTGGTCGTCGGGAGCATCGGGCGCCAGCGTGCCTGGATCTCTGGGCTGCAGCTGGCGCCACGACACCCGCGTCTCGGCGTCATACGTCTTGGGCTAGGCGGGATATCGCCGCTGCGCGGGATTGTTTGCGGGAAAAGTGGTGTCAAGAGATCTTCATACTGACCGCGCAGCGGATTGGATATCTCCTGCGCGGCCGCCGGTATGGCCGGGCTGGCAATGGCAAGCAACGGGCCCGTGTGAACTGCGGCGTGTCCGCCATATCCCCTCTTGCCGGCCCCGCGCACGCGACCACGGCAGCAAGCTCACAAACTCTATGCGACATCGTTGCCCCCGATTGCGACGCATACTTATGCGATCGGTTTGTCCATCCCGTTCACAACGGACAGGATAGACGCTATTCTCCTACTTACATACCTAGAGTGAGGTGTTAGATGAATTTCCGTACCTTTGTCGGCACTCTGGTCCGGCAGTGGAAACTCTTTGCAGGAGCGCTGCTGGCGTGCCTGGTAGGTGCCGGAACCCTCACGGCCGTCCAGAACAAGGCTTACCAGGCGTCCGCCACCATCCTGGTCTCGGTCTCCGGCGTGAGGTCATTCGTCGATCTGTATAACGCCACGGACGCTTCGCAAAAACTGCTGTCGTCCTACGCGGCGATCGCCGGCGGGTACACCGTGGCTCAGCGTGCGGTCAACGAGCTCCACGTCCCGGTCAGCGCCGGTGCTCTGGCGGGCCAGACCCATGTGACTTATACGCCGGAGACGATGCTGTTCACCATCACCGTCACCGACACCGACCCCAAACGGGTGGCGGCGCTGGCCGGTGCGATGGCCGATCAATTCAGCGCGATGGTTCCGACGCTCGGCAGGGACCCCGGTGCGCCGGCGGCCCAAGAAACCCCGACCACAGAGCCTTCCCCCTCGCAGCCGGCACCGGGTCAGCCACCGTTGCCGGTAGCCAGGGCGACGGTGGTGGAGCGACCCGGCGTACCCACTAGCCCGGTCGCGCCAGCGCCCATGCGCAACATGGTCCTCGGACTCATCGGCGGTGTTCTTCTCGGCGTTGCAGCGGCCCTCACTCGCGACGCGGCTGATCGCACGATACGCAGCCGCGAGCAGCTGGAAGAGCTTTCGGTTTCACCGACTTTGGCGCAGCTGCCCGCGCGGCGTGGTGGCAGCGCACCGCGGTTTGGTACCGAAAGCTCATTCGACGACGCGATGCGCGGTTTACGCACCCGATTGCTCAGGGCGATGGGACCTGAGGCCCGCCGAGTGTTGGTGGCGGCGCCGTTCGGCGGCGAAGGCAGCACCACGACGGCGCTGAATTTGGCCCTCTCGTTCGTCGAACTCGGCGAGAAAGTGCTGCTCGTCGAGGGCGATATCCGCCGACCGGTGATCGCCGGCTTGATGAGTGTCCAGTCGGGGTGCGGACTGGCCAACTTGCTCGTCGACCGCGATACTGGCCTCGAAGCAGTGCATAACACACGCATTCAGAACCTGTTCGTCCTTGCATCACGAAAAGCCCGCGACGACGAGACCTTGCCCCGCTGTGCGGACTTGCCGGACGTGTTCCAGGACTTGTCCGCACGCTTCAGTCGACTGGTGGTCGACGGCCCACCGGTGCTGGCCACCGCTGACACCGGCCTGCTGGCCGACGCTGTGGAAGTCACCGTGTTGGTCGTGCGTGCGGGGCGCACCACCGTCGATGAGGTCGAAGACGCACTGCATGCCCTGCGCTCAACCGGTACCAATGTCGTCGGCACCGTACTGACCGATGCTCGGGTGTCCCGGCACACTAAAGCTGCTGTCCGGACGTACTGGCGAAAGCCGTACCGGGCAAAGCTCGTCGGCGCATCGTGATCCTGTACGTGCGTGATCGCCGGCTAAACTTGGCACTCTCCGGGGCCATGCTGGCGGCGTTCCTGTTCGGGTGCTTCCTCTTCGGCGCACTCTCGGTGCGCAACTTTCGTGGGCTTGCGCTGATCGGCATGTTGTTCTGCGTGGCCGTGTATCGGATCAAACCGCAGCTGATGGCGTGCTTCGCGCTGTTCGCGGGGTACGGGTCGTTTCCCGCCAGCGTGCCTCTGGGCATGGTCTTCGGCCCGGTGGTGATCTACGCGTACCAGGTCGGGCTGTTGCTGGCAATCTGCTACCTGATCCCGATTGCGCGACCACGCTTCTCCGCCTACCTGTTGCCGGGAATGTTTCTGTTGACCGTGGTGTGCTTCATGGTAGTTGGATTCGCGTCCGGACGTGACGCCAAGTGGGTGGTGAGCGAGGCGACGGGTCTGTTCGAGGTGGTCGCCGGGTTCGTGCTGGCGATGCTGCTCGTGTACTGCGACTACATCAAGGGGGCGATGCACACGATCGCCGTGACGTTGTGGTTTTCGGCCGGCATGGATGTCGCTGGTTCGTTGCACGCCGTCCGGCTGGCCGGCCGGACGGAAACCATGAGGGGAGCCGGCGGGGGATGCGCTGCGATGGCGCAATGCGCGGGCGCCGAGGCCTTCCGCATAATCACCCCCGCCGAAACAGCGGCTACTGCCGTCTTGAGCGCACTGGTCGCCGCTTCGATCGTTGGTCGTGTCCGGCCGGCGACGTATCTTATGTTGGGCCCGCCCGCGGTGGTCGTTTCGGGGCTAGCGTTCTCCCGCAACGTCCTAATCGAGATCACGGTGGCCGCCGTCGTCGCGTTCGTCGCCAGCCTAGGTTGGTCGGCCGTGCGCAAGACAGCCGTCTTCACCGTTGTCTGCGCGGTGTTATTGCTGGTGACGGTACCGGGGTCGCTGTTTCTGCTCCAGCATTCGTCGGCCGGGGCCTGGCTCGGTGATCAGTTCACCGGATTCGATAACCGGGTGCTCGGCGGTGTTTCGTCAAAGGCGCTCGCCGTGGACGATTCGCTGCTGGCCAGGCTGCGCGAAGACGCCAACCTCAATCGCGCGATCGCCAAGGCCCCAGTGTTCGGCCACGGGCTCGGGTATGCCTATCAGCTGCCGTACGGGAAGGTGGGCAGTACCAGCGCAACCGCCGGCACCGTTTACGCTCACAACTTCTACCTATGGTGGCTCGCCAAAGCCGGGGCGGTGGGCATGGCGGCGTTTGCGTTGTTCGCGCTCACGCCGCTGTTCCGGGCGCTGCGCTCTGCGTCGGCGCCGGCCAAGATCAGTGCGGCGATAAGTGTCGGCATGCTCATGGTGTGCACCGTCGCCCCATATCCGGAGGGGTACGGCGCGTTGACACTGGGCCTGGCCCTCGGGTCGGCGATGGCGTTCGCCAGCCGGGGGCGCACGGAGCGGTTGGGCGCCGAACAGACACCGGCGCTGACGGGCGCCGAACAGACGCCGACACTGACTGGCGCGGCACGGTGAACGCCAGCGTGCGTACGCCTCATCGACTCGTTGATCAAGCGCCGATGTCGCTAAAGGGAGTAGGTTCGCCACCGGCGGGCGAGGGTTCTCGCTCAAGCGCACCCGCAAGGTATGTCAGGAGTCCTGGCCCCAGGAAGACAAAGCTAAGCGGGCCCACCGGCTGACCGCGTCGTCTTGCGGGCGCTGTGGCCGGGGGGTCGTGACAGGGCCAGGTCAGGCCCCGACGGCGCGGCAGGTGCAGCCACGACTGGGTTGTCCGACGCAGACGCGCGTTAATTTCCACGCGGCCCAAAAGGGTGCCCAGGCGCCTGGCGTTGGGTGAAGATGCCGATGGCGATGGCGAATCAATGGGTCATGCCGCCGTGGCACAACAACGGCAAGCTACTTCGAATGCCGATGGCTATATCGTGTCCGAATCACGTTCCGGCCGGAGGAACAGAGCAGCCGAGAAAGCGAATGGGGCGAGGACTACTGGGATGGGCAGGAAGTGTCGGCCCAATTCGACAGGATCCGATAACCACACCACAATCGAATAAGCGAACCACGACAGGAACGCGGTCCCGACAAGGATCCACACCCGTGCAGGACCCTGCCGCCGCCAAGCTGACACACCGAGGGTGGTCAACGCCGCTAGGTCGAAGAGGACCGTGAAGATCGGCCCGAACCGGATGGGGTCTGGGGAGAAGGCGTGTTCGAGCCACAGGTTGAACACGTCGGAAATGTATCCCGACACGGTGTCGCCGGGGATGTAGACGAGTTGCTCGACCGGGGTGAGGTGTCTGGCCTTAACCCAGTTCGAAATCCCACTGCATTGGGTGTTTCTGACGGCGTCGATTGGTGGTGTCCCATCGCCCGATCGGCGTATCTGGAGTGGGCCGATCGGATACCACTGGTAGGCGTCCCGAGCGGACTTGATCAACCGGTCGGATGTCAGCTCGGGGCAGTCGGTAAAGCCTGTCTGGTGGGCTGCCGCGATCATCTCCGGGGTTGCACGCAGGGCGAGGCGGTCCTGCGCCCGCCACACTTCACTCGATGAGTGGGCGACGTTGGCACTAAGCAACACACCGTAGGCGGTGATGGCGAAGGCACACAGCACCAATAGTGGGCGGCGGCAGCCGTCCCGCCAAGCGAGCAGGAACGCCACAAACATGATCGGCGCCAGGGCGATCAGGGTTACTGGCCGGCTCAACACGGCGACACCGAATCCCCCCACCATCGCAATACAGACGACAGGGAGGGGTACGGCCTGCCGCGCCCGCACATTCGATACGCACACCGCCCCAGTGACACAGGCCAGCGATCCCGATATCGTCAGCGACTCTGAAAGGATCGCGGCGTCCAAGAGTAGAACCCTGGGCTGCCAATACATCAGCGTGAACACCGCCAACCACCCAATAGCCACACGCCGCGACCGGATCACCACCAAACCGGCGATGGTTGCGAACGCCCACACCAACCCACCCAGAATCGACTGGGCCACCAGAGCCAACGGGATAGGTAACAGCCAGACGAGCTGAACGAACGGCGACCCGGTCCCATCCACACCCAGTACGTCGATAGCGGGATGCCAGGGGCCGAGAGCGGTATAGCGAGGAGAATCGTTGAAGATCATCGGCCCCAGCCAAAGGCTGACCACGCAGTGCAGGACGATCGACGCCGCCAGGAAAACAACTACCTGACGTGTCATACCCGGTGAGGTGACCGGCCCCCGAGTTGGGCGCGCACCGCGCGCGGTGAATTCATCGGGCCCGGCGGCAGATGACGGCGGGCCAACCGTCGCGGCTCGCGGGTCAACCGGCAGAACCATGCCAGCCCGATCCGCTGCATCCGCGGTTTTGGCACGAGGTCGTCTTCGGCGGTGCGCATGCGGTTGCCGTAGCCGCACAGAACAGCACCACTTTCATGGCCTTCGGCCAATCAGGCGGCGGGCAACGCCGAGAGCGGCACCACCACGGCTGGTCGGGCTCCTGGAGAAACAGCCCCCTCTGCTCTGGACACACCTTTCCAAACCGAATATCGTCATAGGCAGGAGTGTACATACCCATCGGATGGTATGGTGAGGAAAATCCGACTTAGAGTATTTGCCTCTCCGCAGGTTGACGGCCGTGCAAGGTCTACGACAGGCGGGCCACCACCGGCCCCACGCACGCCGCAGATGAACCGGTCATCCGCGTCGTACCCACGCCGATGTGTGACGAATGAGGCGGATGCGATTCTCGGGATGCCCGGCCTGACTAAATCAGATCAGCGTCAGGTTAGCCGCGCTGGCGTTGCGGACAGCGTCAAGGGGAATCGACTGATCGAGAGTCGCGAACCGGCCGCCGTTGGCGGTTGCGAGCGCGAGTAGATATGCGTCGGTTACCTGGCGATGCCCGTGCAACCGCGAGTAGTCGATAAGCTCGTCGTCGAGCAGGCTGACCGAACATGGCCAGTACTCGTGATGTTCGGTCGCCGCGGCGCGTGCCAACCTGCCGATCGCGTGGGCAGGCGGCACTGGGCTGGGGTATCGAGGCTGGCTGATGATTCGAACGAAGCCGTTTTGAGTTATTGCACACGACGCCCAGCCGTGGACGATCTCGGCGCCGACCCACCCGCGAACACGCTGGTGGTCGACGTGATCGCTGTCGAGCAGTGCGATAAGGACATTGACGTCCAGCAGGGCACGCGTCACACGGCTTCCTCGTCACGCAGCCGGTCGATGAGGGCGTTGGACACGGTGGACCCCCGATGTTCGAAGGGTTTGAAACCATAGAAGCTTTCCGGCCCTGTACGCGGATCGGCGCGTTGCTGTTGCGTGAGCGCCTGCCGGGCAAGATCGGACAGGACCTCGCCTGCGGTGCGGTTCTCGCGGCGCGCGCGTTCCTTCACCGCGAGCAGTACGTCATCATCCAATGACAGCGTGGTGCGCATGCATCTGATGCTAGCGCATCAACTCGGTGGACGACGGTCGAGCCAGAGCCACCTGCGTGCTGTAGGACCCTCTCCAACGTTTCGGTCGCCGCTCTTGCTGAAGCGAAGCGGTCGACGGTTGCGGGTCCACGGACGTACTCCGCCTGTACAGCATCGACGCCCTCGCGGAGCCGATGGTCTAAATTGCGCTGATCGGTGTCCCGGTAAACGGGCAAAAGCTGTTGCTGCGGAATAACGGAACCGCGCAGCCAGTTGACCTCGGACCCCAGATCGTGGCGTCGGGGGTAGCCCGGTTCGACCACGCCGTCGCCGATAAAACACACCTGATCTACTGCGCATTCGACGGCGCTCACTGGGCACTGATACCGAATTGACAAAGAACGTTCTGAGCCGCCAGGCGACGCCCGGCAATGGTTGATCGACAACGACCTCTGGGACAACAGCGTCGGCATGCCGCCCGAGATGTACGACCGGCAGCCGACACGCCGCGCCCAGACGCCGATGCAACTACTATCGAGATTCGATCACCGACACCGTGCCGTCGTCGAGGTTGGTGACGTAGACGGTGTGGGTGCCCGGATCCACCGCCACCCCCACCGAGCCCCTGCCGACGGGCACAGTGGCGGTCACGGTGCGCGTCGAGGCGTCGATCACCGACACCGTGTCGTCGTCGAGGTTGGTGACGTAGGCGGTGTGGGTGCCCGGGTCCGCCGCCACCCCGTCCGGTCTCTTGCCGACGGGCACGGTGGCGGTCATGGTGCGCGTCGAGGCGTTGATCACCGACACCGTGTTGTCGCCGTAGTTGGTGACGTAGGCGGTGTGGGTGCCCGGGTCCGCCGCCACCTCGATCGGTCTCTTGCCGACGGGCACGGTGGCGGTCATGGTGCGCGTCGAGGCGTTGATCACCGACACCGTGTCGTCGTCGAGGTTGGTGACGTAGGCGGTGTGGGTGCCCGGGTCCACCGCCACCCCGTCCGGGAGCTTGCCGACGGGCACGGTGGCGGTGACCCGGTAAGTCGGACCAGTCCACGGCGCACCCCGACATCCAGACAGGACCACGGCCAACACGACGGCACCGATGACCGCCAGCACGCGGGTGACCACCGGTATCGGCACGAGCCGCCAGTGTTCTGGAGTTGATCGATCATCGCCGCTGGCGCTCATATGCGCTCTCCTGGTCACCTTTTGTTCTTTTGTAGTGTTCGCAGCTTTCCATCATCCGCTTCGGTGCGCAGAGTCCGTCGCCGGCTCTGGCAGAATCACGACCCGTTTCTTGCCATCCGCGCAAAGCCCGGGGACAGGGTCCGCGCTGGTGCGGTAGAAACTGCCAGCTTGATCCGAGCCTGGATGGCCCGTGTGTTCCCACGTATACCCCGCACCACGTTCAGTGGATACTATAAGTCTGCTTTACGGCTGGACATTATCCGAAAAGTATGTATATAGTCGTAAAGCCGAATCATCCGTTTGTACCGGCAAGCCCATGATCGCTGCGGTCGCTTTGCGGGGGGTCGGTCCATATCCGTGAGGGGGAAGCCATGGGTGCCCAGTGACCCCTGTGGTGGTGGTCGGCGGCGTGCTCACTGCGCTTGGAGTCGTGCGCAGTCTGGCGAGCGCCGGTATTCCGGTATATCTCGCGTGCGACACGCGCTTTTGCCCTGCTGGCCTCTCGCGCCAATGCACGCTCTTGCGGGTGCCCGACCTCGAGGGACAGGGGCTGGTCGACGGCCTGTTGTCGATCGCCGGCCGGATCGGTGAGAAGGCGGTATTGATCCTGAGCAGCGACGTCCAGGTTCTGACCGTCTCGCGGGGGCGGGCCGCGCTGGAAGCACACTACTTTTTGGCCCTGCCGACCGTGACGATGGTCGAAGTACTCATGGACAAGGCCAAATTCCAGGCCTACGCCGAAGAGATCGGGCTACGGGTGCCGCGCGCGGTGGTGCTCGAGGAGGGCCACGATGAGCAGGCCCTCGACGTCTTGTCGATGCCGGTGGTCGTGAAGCCAGCCGACCATGAGCTGGCGCCGGCCGAGCGGACGACGCGCGCCGATACCGTGGCGGAGGCGCGCGCGGTCGCGCGGCGCATGCGCTGCGCCGCTTCCTCGGTGCTGGTCCAGGAGTGGATCGACGGCGATGACGACGACATCTACTTCACCCTGTTTGTTTGTGACGGGCAGGCCCGCATCGTGGCGCTGTTCACGGGCCGCAAGATGATTTGCGACCCTCCGCTCGTCGGCAGCACAGCGCTGTGCGTGGCGGCGGCAACCGAACAACATCAGACGCTGGCCGCGCAGACCCAGGCCTTCGTGACGGACAGCCACTATCGCGGCATCGGCGGGCTGGAGTTCAAGCGTCATCGACGCACCGGGCAGTTCGTCGTCGTCGAGCCGACCGTCGGTCGCGCCGACTGGCAGGAAGAGATCGCAACCCTTTGCGGCATGAACATTCCGGCCATCGCGTATCGGACAGCGCTCGGCGAGCCCGTCGAGCCGGCAGCAGCGATCGACCCCACGGTTGCGTGGCGAGCCTCGTTCAGGCACCGCCCTCGCGCGGGTGCGCTTCCACCCGGCACGCGATTCGTGGACGGCTATTTTCGCCGCGCCGATCCTTTGCCAGGCGTCTACAGCCTCTACACCTACGCGAGAACGTCGGCGCTTGCGCGCCTCGCGAAGCGCGCGCGCCGCGTTGCTGAGCTTCGGCGGTCGCGACCTGTGACGGAACCCATGCCCCGTGATCCAAACATCAACTTGCGCGTGACCCAAACATCAACCATTGGAGGATAAAGAATGCAGCCGATCGATACGGCAGTTGTCGGTGCAGGCCCCTATGGCCTATCTGTCGCCGCGCATCTGCGCGTTGCCGGGGTTCCGCACGAGGTTTTCGGCGAGCCGCTGGAGAGCTGGCGGGACTTCATGCCGCAGGGCATGAAGCTGAAATCCGAGCCGTTTGCCTCCGACTTGTCGGATCCGGCAAGGCGCTTTAGCTACGCGAAATTCCTTGCCGAGCAGGGTATCCCCTATCGGCCGGTGCGCGACCCGATCCCGCTGCAGCGCTTCTTGGACTACGCAGACTGGTTTCGCCGAAACGCCGTCGGCGAGGTGCGCCGCGCCAAGGTGCGCCGGGTCACCCGCGCAGACGGCGTCTTTTCCCTCGAGCTTGACGATGGCACGGTGGCCAAAGCCCGCCGGGTGGTCCTCGCGACCGGCCACATGGGCTTTCGCCACGTTCCCGACGAGCTCAAGGGTTTGCCCGACGCAATGTGCCTGCACAGCACCGCGCTGCACGATCTGCGGCAGTTCGCCGGTCGCGACGTAACCGTCGTCGGCGCCGGAGGGTCCGCCCTCGAATCGGCCGCGCTCTTGCAAGAAGCAGGAGCCACCACCCGCCTGGTGATACGGCGCAAGCAGATCACCTGGAACAGCCCCACGCGGCCCGACCCCACTTTGATCGAAAGACTGCGCTGCCCCGAGTCCGGTCTTGGACCCGGATGGCGCTCCTGGGCGATCTCGGAGTTGCCATTTCTTTACCGCCGCATCTTCAAGCCGGCCAAGCGGCACCGCTTTTTCCTCAACAGCTGGGGCCCCTCGGGAGCGTGGTGGTTACGCGAGCGCGTCGAGGGCAAAATCGTCGAGGGCAAAATCGATGTCCTCTTCGAGCATCAGATCGCCTCGGCACAGGCCGTGGACGGCCAAGTGCGGCTTGGCCTGACCGGCCCCGCCGGTGCGACAGAGATTCTCACCGATCACGTGATCGCCGCCACCGGATTCGACGTCGCGCTCGACCGGATCGATTGCCTCGAACCCACACTGCGCGCCCAGATCGAGCGGGAGGGCCCCTATGCGCGCCTCAACGCGCATTTCGAGACCTCGGTCAACGGACTGTTCATCGTCGGTCTGCCCGCCGCACCGGTCTTTGGTCCGGTCCAGCGCTTCATGTTCGGTGCCAAGCACGCCGCGCCGGCGGTCACCAAGGCCCTGCGCCGCCGCAGTGCCCGTGACGCCATCGACCAAGTTCCGGCCGCCCTCGACGAGCCGAAACTGAAGGTGCTTCAGCCGGATTAGGCGTCGAAACGATGGCCGCAGTACGTTTCGCGAAGCGAATAGGCCCGGCACGGGACCGCCCACTCGATGCCAACGGTGTGGGCGGGCATAGCATTTGCGTGGTGCAAAGCACGTTCGCCCAGTTGGGTCGCGCGAGGGTGCATCGCGAGGCGTTCCATGCCCGCGAGCCTCATTAGCTGAACCAGTGGACGACCGACTCCGACTCAACCGCAGGACATTCGTGGGCGCCTCCCTCGCCGTGGGTGGCGCCGTCGCCGCCTGGCCCGCCGTTGCCGGATGTGACCGCACCGACCACGGCCACGACGAAAGCCACACCGCGGTCGTACGCGCCCAGATCAACGGTGAGCATCGAGAATTCACCGTCGACAACCGCATGTCGCTGTTGGACATGCTGCGCGAACAAGCGGGATTGCCCGGAACGAAGAAGGGCTGCGACCAGGGCGCGTGCGGTGCATGCACGGTGTTGGTTAACGGTCGTAGGATCAACTCCTGCCTGACGCTGGCGGTGATGCACGACGGAGCGCAGATCAGCACCATCGAGGGCTTGGCCGACAACGGCAGACTCCATCCGCTCCAACAGGCGTTCATTGACGAGGACGCGTTTCAATGTGGTTACTGCACGCCGGGCCAGATCATGTCCGGGGTCGGGTGTATCGCTGAAGGGCACGCGCGCTCGCCGGCGGAAATACGAGAGTGGATGAGCGGCAACATCTGCCGCTGCGGGGCCTACACCAACATCGTCAACGCAGTCGCGACCGCGGCGCGGGACCACTAGCACGTGTTGCCGTTCCGGTACGCCAAGGCCGCCGACGAGCAGTCGGCGTTGCGGGCCGCGGCGGCCGGTGCTCGTTACATCGCCGGTGGTACCACGCTCGTCGACCTGATGCGCGAAACCGTCGAACGGCCCGACGCGCTGGTCGACATCAACGCCCTCCCGTACACGTCAATCGACCCGCAGCCGGGGAAAATCTACGTCGGATCCCTGGTGCGGATGTCCGATCTGGCCGCCCATCCAGTGGTCCGGCAACAAATTCCCATGATCGGTCAAGCCCTCGAGCTCAGCGCCTCGGCTCAGCTGCGCAACATGGCCTCCATCGGCGGCAACCTGCTGCAACGCACCAGGTGCCTGTACTTCCGCGACGTGTCCGCCGCGTGCAACCGGCGCAGCCCCGGCACCGGCTGCTCGGCGATCGAGGGGCGCAACCGCACGCACGCAATACTTGGCACGAGCCGACACTGCGTCGCGACCCACCCCTCAGACCTCGCGGTTGCACTGCTCGCACTGGATGCCGTGGTGGTGGCCCGGGACACGTCCGGGGAGCGGCGGCTTCCCCTTCCTGATCTCTTCCGCCAGCCCGGCGACACACCTGAGCAGGAGCACAACCTTCGCCCCGGCGAGCTGATCGCCGCCATCGAGGTGCCGGTCGGGCCCGAGGCCCGTCGGTCCGGCTACCTCAAGGTGCGCGATCGTGAGTCCTACGAGTTCGCACTGACCTCGGCGGCGGTGGCACTCGATATCGGCGCCGGCACGATACGCAGCGCGAGGGTCGCAGTCGGCGGGGTTGGCACCGTGCCGTGGCGCTTGCCGGCGGTCGAAGGAGCATTGCGCGGGCGGCCACCCAATGCCGACGTCTTCCGCGCTGCGGCCGCGCTTGCCGCTGACGGCGCAAAGCCTTTGCGCGAGAACGGTTTCAAGGTCGAACTCCTCAAGCGCACCGTCGAGAGACAATTGGCCACCGTGGCGGCGATGCCATGACGCACCCATTGCCCGCCGTGTCACAGTTCGTCTGCGGCCAGCCGGTTACCCGGGTCGACGGCCAGCTCAAAGTAACCGGGAAGGCCCCATACGCGGCCGACAACCAGGTTCCCGGATTGGTGTACGCCACGCTGGTGTGCAGCACGGTGGCACGCGGTCGCGTCAACCAAATGGACACCAGTGCCGCACTGCGGCACCATGACGTGCTTCGGGTGCTGACCGACTTCACCGGGGGGAAATTGCCGTTCGACACCCGCCAGGTTTCCTACTTCGGCCAGCCGCTCGCCGTGGTGATCGCCACGACACTCGAGGCGGCGGCCCACGGGGCGTCGCTCGTCGATGTCCGTTATTCAAGCCGACCAATATTGACGGATATCGATGCACCGCAGGCCGTTACGCAACCCGGGCATTACAACCGCGACTACACCCGCGGTGATGCGGACCAGGCGATTCGCCGTGCGTCGGTGGTGACAGACCTCCAGTTCAGCATCGCCCGCAACAATCACAATCCGATGGAATTGCCTGCAACCATTGCCAAGTGGGACGGCGAGAAGCTCACGGTGTGGGACAAAGTGCAAAGCATCAGCTCGGCGCGGCAGGTCTACGCCAAGGCGATGGGCGTGCCCCAAGACCACGTACGGGTGATCTCCCCATTCGTCGGCGGTGCGTTCGGTAGTGCCGGAGAGACCTGGCCGCATCAACTCCTGGCCGCCTTCGCCGCTCGGCGAATGCAACGACCCGTCAAGCTGGTGCTGACCCGCAAGCAGATGTACAGCGCAATCGGCTACCGGCCCACCAGCCGGCAGCGCATGGCCATCGGGGCAGACCACTCCGGACACATCGTCGCCATGATCCACGAGGGGCGCACCGAGACAGCCAAATACGGCACCTATGAGGATGGGCTGGTCGGCAATCCGCGGTTCCTCTACCGCGTGCCCAACATGCGTTCGACGTATCGCATTGTGCCGCTGGACGTCAATCTGCCGACGTACATGAGGGGACCCGGCGCGGTCACCGGAATGTTTGCGCTCGAGTCCGGCATGGACGATCTCGCACACCGGCTGGGCATGGACCCGATCGAGTTGCGCCTGCGCAACGAACCCGATGTCGACCAGACCACCGGCACGCCGTTTTCCACGAGACGACTCACCGACTGCCTCAGGCAGGGCGCGGCGACCTTCGGGTGGAACCGGCGTAATCCGACGCCCGGGGCCACCCACGACGGCGATCAACTCGTTGGGATCGGGATGGCCGCGGCGGCCTTTTTCACGGCGCGTAGTCAATGTGCTGCAATCGCTAGGGTTTTGGCCGATGGCACCGCCGAGGTGCAAAGCGGAACGAGCGACATGGGACCCGGAACGTATACGTCGATGACGCAGGTCGCCGCGGACGCTCTGGGGATGCCGCTTAGACGGGTGCGTTTTGCCCTCGGCGATAGTGGGTTCCCGCCAGCGCCTCCGCACTCGGGCTCGCAGACCATGGCGAGTGTGGGCGCGGCGGTGTTCACCGCAGCGAACATGCTGCGCGACAGGTTCATTCGCATAGCTGTCATCGACCCGGAATCGCCACTCAACGGCCTGCGCCCGGAGGACGTTGCGGTCACTGATGGCCGCATGTTCTCCACAATTTCCAAGGCCGGACCCGACCGCGGCGAGACGTACCAGGAACTGTTGCGCCGGCGCGGCTGGCCCCATCTGGATTCTGAGCAGACGTGGACGCCCAGCGACGCCGACAAGCGATACTCGATGTACGCCTACGGAGCCGTATTCGCCGAAGTCGTTGTGGACCCACTGCTTGCGACGGTGCGGATCCGCCGCATGTATGGATGCTACGACGCGGGCCGGGTGATCAATCCCAAACTCGCGCACAGTCAGGCGATCGGCGGCATGGTCGGAGGCATTGGGATGGCCCTGTTGGAAGGGACCCAACTCGACCACCGTGACGGCCGGATCGTCAACGCGAACATGTCCGATTATCTGGTTCCGGTCAACGCCGACATCCCCGCCCTGGACGCGACCTTCTTACCCGCGGAGGACAAGATCGCCGGCCCGATCGGCGTCAAGGGACTCGGCGAGTTGGTGATCGTCGGGGTACCCGCCGCGATCGCCAATGCCGTGTTCAACGCCACCGGCAGGCGCGTCAGCGATCTGCCCATCACGGTAGAAAAGCTGCTGTGAACGGGGCTGCGCGGCAAACGGCTCGTCGACAAACCCGGCCGAACCCGCAACTACCACGTCCCGCCCCTGGCTGCGCGTACTACGGCCCGCCGCGGCGTATTCGCGTCGAACACGGCTTGGCCTTGTTCCTCGTGCTGCGGGTTCCTGGCGCTCCGATAAATCAGGCTCAGCGAGAAGCAGCTTTGACTTGCTCAACCTTCACAAAATCAACTGCCAATAAGCCGCGATAATTGGAGAAAGTGTGAGTTCCAACGATCTTCGGGGCAAAGCTCGGCTCTATTATCCTAACGGTTTCTTCGCGATAAGTCTCCGTTCCCAGGTCTTTGATCTGTGCGATTCCCATTGATTCGCCGTATCGATCAAAGCCCTGTCTTTGAAATACTCGGAATAACTTCTCACCGTCTCGAAAAAAGCCTCCATTTCTGGCTCTTTCGCTATCGAAAATCACAGGATTTTTTGCGTGCGGCGTCCATGCATCAGAGTCGAAAGCATTGGAGTAAAATATGTGCAGTTCCGAGCAATTCTCTCCTATTTCGGAACTATCAATATTGGTCAGCAGCCACCATCTGTCTTTGAAAAAGAATATGTTGGTGTCTACTGCAGAGACATCCTTAATTAGAGTCTTATGGAAGGACCACCGAAGTGGAAATTCAGTGCATTTATACAGCCGTATTTCTCTTATCTCCCCAGTTTCGGGACACATATATAGTTCATTGTCGACTGTGAAGATAAATGGGTACGACAAGTGAAACGGCTCATCCAGGGCGGAGCCGAGCTCCTCGTATTTGTTACCGCTGATTTTAAAAACAGATATTTTGCCTCTGTTAGTTCTGAAGTCGAGATCCTCAACGAAACACACGTCCAAATCCCCGTGCCTGAAAACGAAAGGATCAGCAAGACAGCGATAGGGAGGGTTCGCAATGATATTTGATCCCGAGAGCACTGAACTTTGCCAATTTTCAGCGAACTGGTAGGCGACGCCCCAGCGTTGTTCTTTGCCACCCAGCCTGTTGAAAAGCCGTCGAGTCATCGTAATAAAGGTTTTAATTTGATATAAAGCAATAACATATAATGAGGGCATCGTGTAGGGTTGATATACATAAGGCGACCTAGGCAGAAATTGGGGCAAAATCCTTGTCCTGCCCAAATCTTCAAGAAATCTATGCATAAAGATATTTGACTTCTTGTAGATTTGTGCAAGATTTCGCGCATAAGGGGATATCGTAGCAATGGAGCCTCTCATGAGCACGTCCCCGTCGATGACGTCGCACGCCACTTGTGCGTCCACGTCTAATTCATCCGGCAATCTTTGTATTACGAAGCCCGTTGACGGCTCTCGATTAAACACCTCCCAGAAGCCGGGAGGGCCTCCTCCATTTACGTGATTATTCCCGTAATGAAAAGAGATAATTCCGAATTCGCATACTGTCAAAATTCCGCCGCGCAAAGTTCCACTTTGCCCGTTGAAAAGGACATCGACATTTAAACTCTTGATCTTATCTAGGTCTTCTTCACGATACCGATAAACCAATCCGCTCGTAAGTTTGAGTGGGCGAACGTGTATTTTTGGCACATGAAAAGTATCAACATGATGCATGTCAAAAGCGCTTTTACGTTTGGGATCCTTGACAAACATACGGCTTTCTAAGGCTAAAATAGCCTTGAAGCAGGCAGCGGCGACAAATTTTAGAAAATCCCGTTTTTTGAATAACCTGTAAGCCCTTTTAAGCAGATTCTTGTCCTCGGCAAATGTCTGCACAACCAAGTAGTCGATTGAATAATGCTCTGCCGATTTGCTCTTCTCTATTAAGTCATAAACTAGGCTCGGTTGGTATCCATCATCAACTAGATACCCAACACTAAGCTTTCTCATAGTCCCGTCGTTCCCCTTCCGGAATATTCAAAGCCGACTGCACTTTAGCGGAGTTGGGCGTTCACAGCAGCTTTTCCACCGTGATGAGCAGATCGGTGACGCGCCTGCCGGTGGCGTTGAACACCGCATTGGCGATCGTTGCGGGCACCTCATGCGCCTTCCGGGGTGGCGCTGATCCCCGAAGCCCTGCGCTGCCTCAAAGTGGGGGCGATGCCACGCTCCGCGTCGCGGTCACCCAGATCCGCGATTAGCTCGGTTAGATGCGTCACGGGGCTGATATCAATCCACCTGCGTGATACCAACCGCGCTATGCGGTTCATACACCGGACCGGTCACGGTCTCAACCCCGTCCGACCGGAGCCTCCCAACCCAAGGCGACCACGGCATGCCTCGTCGGGCTGGGGCGAAGCCCCGTTAGATATCGAGCAGCACGAACTCCGAGTACAGCAGGTCGAGTTCGTCCGGGGTGAATATCGCCGATCGGTATTGGGCGATTTCCTCCCTTCTGATCGCACGCGGCGCCTTGGGAAAGAGGCGCTCGTTCATCGCGATGCCGAAGGTCTTCTGTTGCCACATGATCGCCAGCTTGATTCGTTCGAGGTTGCGAGCAAGCACGTCCGGCGCGCTGCAATACAATATCTGGGACAACGGAATCCCGACCGCCCACCTCGTCGTACGGCGCAGACGCCGCTTGACCACCAGGTAGGCCGTGCCGCCGGCATCGCAGGCGGTCATGTGCAGGCAGTCATAGGACGCGTGGTCATCGTAGATCCGGCGCTCGGCCTGCCCGAGCGACGCGCGCACTGTCCGATCGTTGACATCGATGTCGACACGCGACTGCCAAAGGGTTTCGGCATTGAGCCCCGGCGGGAACAGCAACACGTGCCGGTCGAGGATTGACCACCCCGAGGCCTCTAGGATCCGTTGTGTCACCGGGGCGGGGGTGAGGGAGGTGTGGGTGATGCGCTCGTCGCGCCCCACGGCGGCCGCGGAGAGCGTCGCCCCCAAGCCCCGACCGCGATAATCCGGCGCGACATAAAAGCCGGAATGGTTGCAGACGATGCCGGTCTTTCCGTTGATCTCCCGCTGCACGCAGATCAAGCCGACATGGCCGACGATCCTGCCGCCATCAGTGAGAACGAAGCCTCGCGGCTTGTCCGCCAGCCAGTTGGTCGTGCAGAGTGGGCGCCAGTGATCAGCCGGGATACCGAAGCCGTGCTCGAGCAGATCGCAAATCTCGGCGGTATCCGCGGGCGTTGTGGGCCTCACCTCAAGGTCTGACCCGCGCGGGGTGTTTGCCGTCTCAGTCTGCGCACCCTGCCGAGGTCCCATGTCGCTCCTCAAATAGTGAAAGCAGGTCGCGCCTTGCGGGGTTGCGTTACGACGCTGCCCCGGGGCGGCCATACCGACAATCACCTCAAAATGGAGTATACATACTCACATGCGATTCAAGAACGAATTTGACGAACTGTTAGTCTTGTAAAGCCAAATTATGTGGACTAACTGTCCGCACACACCGTGAGGCCACGATGACAACTCCGCAGCCCATCGGCAGCTATTCGCTCGACGATCGATACGTCCGCAGCGCCGGCACCGTCCACCTGACTGGGGTCCAGGCGCTCGTGCGGGCATTTCGTGACCGCGCAATCCTCGACGCGGCACGCGGCTGCCACACGGCCACGTTCGTCGCCGGGTACGAGGGCTCACCGCTGGCCGGGCTGGACCTCGAAATCGCGCGGCAGCGGGGGGCCTTGGACGGATTCGACATCGTGCACCGCCCCGCTGTCAACGAGGAACTGGCCGCGACGTCAGTGATGGGGACCCAGTTGGCAGGTTCAGCGGGCCGGTTCACAACGCGGGGTATCACCGGCTACTGGTACGGGAAATCTCCAGGACTCGACCGGGCATCCGATGCTCTTCGGCACGCCAACCGGATTGGCACCGATCCGCTAGGCGGGGCTGTCGCCCTGGTCGGAGACGATCCCGGCGCGAAGTCTTCCACCGTGGCGTGCGCATCCGAGTTCGCGTTGGCGGACTTGATGATTCCCACGCTTTATCCCTGCGATCCGCAAGAGGCGCTCGATCATGCTGTGCACGCGCCTTACCTGTCACGGTTCACCGGGCTGTGGTCGGGCCTCAAGATCGTCACTGCGGTCGCCGATGGATCCATGACGGTGGCACTAGACTCCACGCGCGTCGAGCCCAGCTTCGACGGCCTCGGCGCGGCCCACCACACACCTGACGCACGGCTCATCGGCCGGAATCTGCTGCAATTCGAGCAAAGCCAGATCGACGACAGGCTGCCGCGCGCAATCGAGTATGCGCGAGCCAATTCACTGAATCGTATTGTCCAGCAAGGATACCGAGATCGGCTGGGGATCGTTGCCGCTGGCAAGACTTACCTCGACGTCAGGGAGGCTCTGGCCACGTTGGGCATCAGTGACGACGGACTGGGCCACTACGGTATTCGTGTGCTCAAGGTTGGCATGATCTATCCGCTCGATCCCGAGATAGTCGGCAACTTCGCGCGCGGGCTCGACGAAATCATCGTCGTCGAAGAGAAGCGCGCGTTCGTCGAGACCGCGATCAAGGACCTGCTGTATGGCACGGCGAACCCGCCTCGTGTGATCGGCAAGTTCGATCCTAGTGGACAAGTTTTGGTGAGCGCCTCCGGAGAACTCGACACCGATAGTGTCGCAACGGCTCTGGCGCGCAGACTGGGTAACGAGTACGCGATAGAACCTGTCCTGGAATGGCAGAAGCGATCCAAGCGTGCGCGTATCGAACTTCCGCTGCTGACTCGGACCCCATATTTCTGTTCGGGGTGTCCCCACAACTCCTCGACGAGGGTGCCCCAAGGGAGCACCGTGGGCGGCGGTATCGGGTGTCACGCCATGACCATGGTCATGGATGACAAGCTGGTCGGCAACGTCATGGGAGTGACCCAGATGGGCGGCGAAGGGGCGCAATGGTTGGGACTGGCGCCATTCGCGCATGAGAAGCACTTTATTCAGCACATCGGCGATGGAACATTCACGCATTCGGGCAGCCTGGCGATCAGGGCAGCCGTCGCATCCGGTGAGAACATCACATACAAGCTGTTGTACAACTCGACCGTCGCGATGACCGGCGGCCAAGATCCGGTGGGCGCGTTCACTCTCCAACGCCTTATTCAGCTGCTATGCGCCGAAGGCGTGGCAAAGATCGTCGTCACGACCGACGACTTGGACCGGGTCCGTTCGCAAAACCTGCCCAAAGAGATCGAGGTCCGCGACCGCGACGAGATGATCGCGGTGCAGCGGGAACTCGCCGCAGTGCCCGGCACGACCGTCCTCATCCACGACCAGGAGTGCGCGGCCGAAAAGCGCCGCAAGCGCAAACGCGGACAGATCAAGACACCGACGTCCAGAGTGGTGATCAACGAACGGATCTGTGAAGGCTGCGGCGACTGCGGCGAGAAGTCCAATTGCCTTTCCGTCCATCCGATCGATACCGAATTCGGCCGAAAGACAGCGATTCACCAGTCATCGTGCAATCTGGACTATTCGTGCCTAAAAGGCGATTGCCCCTCCTTTGTGACGGTCACCCCGGGACACGCACGAGTCAAGGTACACACGCCGCCGTTGGCCGGGAGCCGGCTTCCCGAACCCGAAAACGTGTGCGGTTCCGATGGCTTCGCGATGCGCATACTCGGCGTGGGTGGCACCGGTGTCGTCACGGTCTCCCAGATGCTGGCCACCGCCGCATTGCTGGACGGCAAGTCCGTTCGCGGGCTGGATCAAACCGGTTTGGCACAGAAGGGTGGCGCAGTCATTTCTGATCTGAAAATGACCGTCGCCCCGCAGCTTCGGTCGTCGAAGCTGGTCGAGGGAACCTGCGATCTCTATCTCGTCTGCGACAGCCTGGTCGGAACCGACTCGGCCAACCTGAAGGTGGCGTCGCGCGACCGGACCGTCGCCGTCGTGTCGTCCACGACGGTGCCCACCGGTCAGATGATTGTCGACACCACGGTTTCCTTTCCCGACGCGGGGACCATCCGAGACCGAATCGATGAATCGACCCGGCGCGCTGTTTACCTCGACGCTGGACACATCGCCCGGGAGCTGTTCGCCAACGAGCAGTACGCCAACATGATTCTGGTCGGCGCGGCGTATCAGGCCGGCGCCATTCCGTTGACCGCCGCGGCAATCGAACAGGCGATTACGTTGAACGGCGCGGCCGTGGAGACGAATCTGCAGGCGTTTCGTCGCGGCCGTCAAGTGGTGTGCGACCCGCTCGCGGCCGGCGAAATGATTACCCGGAGAACGTCTTCGTCCTCACCTCCGCCGCCACCACACGCCGCGCGCGTGATCGCCGCCGCCGTGCAGGCGGCCGAAGGGAGCGAACTGGCGCGCATCGTCCTATCGCGGGCTTGGGACCTAGTCGAGTACCAAAATGACTCTTACGCAAAGGAGTACACGGACTTTGTGGAGCAGGTCCGGGTCGCAGAATCGGCTGCGGCCGGCACGACCATTGTTACTGAAGCGGTAGCCCGTTACCTCTACAGGTTGATGGCCTACAAGGACGAATACGAGGTCGCCCGCTTGGCGGTCGATCCCGCCTTCCGCTCGAAGTTGGCCGCTGAGTTCGGTGCGGATGCGACAGCCAAGATACGACTGCACCCCCCATCGCTTCGTGCCATGGGTCTCAAGGACAAGCTGGCCCTGGGATCGTGGGTCAATCCGTGGCTGCGGGTGCTCTATGGGATGCGGTGGGTCCGCGGCACCAGGCTGGACATTTTCGGGTACAGCAGGATGCGTCGGCTAGAGCGAACACTCGTCGACGAGTATCGGGCCACAATCCTCGAAGTCGCGCAGTGGCTGTCACCACAGACCGTCGAGCCCGCCGCCGAGATCGCCGGGCTGCCTGACCTCGTTCGAGGTTATGAGGACGTGAAGCTTCGTGCCGTCGAGATCTACCGCACTCGGACGGCACAGCGGCTCGAGCAGTTGCGAGCGGGGTGGCTGACGCCGTCCAGTGGTCCATGATATGGACCACTGGATCGTATTGTGAGTCCCCCTTTTATCGCCATCGACCACATACTCACTCGTAATTGCACGGCAACGTCGCTGCGCACGCTGAAGATTCCAGGGTCGGACCATCGTGGTCTCGTCGCGACGATAGCGATTCCAAGGTCGTCGGCGCGCCCCTAATCACAGCCGTCCGCGCGAACGGCGTAGCATCAGCAGCCTTTTTCAGGGTCTGGTGGCGAGCCGGCGTCGTCAAGCCACAACGAAGCAATGTTGAACCTGTCAGGACTCGTCGCCGTCGTTCCGTCTTGCTGAATGTATTCAAGCTCAGCCTCTGCCATGTAACGCCCTGCGGACCTGCAGGGTCGGGCTATTGAAAGCCACTCGATAACACTGATCGCGCGTTAGATCCCATGCGACCGTCGCGTCGGACGGTAACTCTTGCCGGAGCTGCCGTAGAACCTCCTGTGCGTCGACCGTATGCATAGCCAGGGTGTAGGCCTGGATCCTTCCAGTGCCGAGGTCGCCTACGTCACGGTAGACAGCACCGTTATCCGTCAGGTACGAGGGCAAACTGGGATCATCGCCGTAGTCGGAACCGTTGTTGCTCGCCGCGTCTAGCGTGTGCGAGTCGTCCCAGTTGGCCCGCGTAGCTCCAATGCCAGGAATCAACTCGTCTCGGATGGCCGAAGTTGCTGGCAGCGACGCGGCGGCTGACGTGCTTGCCGGTGTGCTCGGTGTGCTCCCCGGCGAGGGCGACGAACAGCCCGCCGAAGCACTGACCAAAACGCACCCGACAACGAGGGCGGCGACGAGGGCGCGCATTATCACTTACCTCCAGTTCGAAAGTGAATTGCGAATGGCGGCAACCGGTTTGAGGCGGAGTCGGCAATCATGTTCATACTGACGCTTTCCCGATTCGATGACCCACTTCGGTGAGCACATCCACAAGGCCGTCCACGGCGTGATCGACGCTGAAGTGATCGGCGTAGTGACGCGACGCCGCTCCCCCACGCAGGGTCGCGGTGAGCGGATCTGCCAGATCATCGAACGCGGCAGCCAGCCCGGCGACGTCGTCGACGCCGACCGGTGGAAAGCCCGGGGGCTGGTACTCAGCCAGGCCACCGGAGGGGGAAGCGATTGGCATGACCCCCAGCTGCATCGAGAGCACCTGAACTCCGCTTTGCGAAGCACTGCGGTAGTGGGTGACCGAGCCTTTGGCG
>NZ_DATFZD010000139.1:0-2525 GCF_035314665.1 Mycobacterium sp.
CGGGCGCTGGTGCCAACAGCGGTTAAGAGACCAATGACTGGCAGTCGAGGCCTAAGCGGCGTGCGCCGGAGCTCCGAGTCGGGACTAAATGCCCTGCCGCCGGTGTCCGTTGGGCACTGGCCGAGGTGGCGGTGGGCGGTAGCGTTGTGGCTATAGCGGAAGTCGCTGATACCCAGTCGAAGGAGCTGCGCCATGTCAGAGACCACAGCGAAAAACGCGATAGTGGTCGGGGTAGACGGATCGGCGGGATCACACGCGGCCATCCGTTGGGCAGTCGGTGAAGCGACGCTGCGCGCTGCGCCGATCATTCTGGTCCATGTCGTCGCCCCGCTGGTTGTTGCTTGGCCCGTAGGTCGGATCCAGGGCAACATCACCCGGTGGCAGCACGACAACGCCGGCCACGTAGTCGAGCAGGCACGCAAGACACTTGAGGCCAGCTTGACCGGGTCCAGCCACCCCGAGGTGCACACCCGGACGCTGTATTCAAACATCGTGGCGGCACTGGTCAATGAATCCAGGCAGGCGCTGCTGACCGTGGTGGGCTGTCGCGGGCATGGTGCGTTCGACCGGCTGCTGCTCGGCTCGGCCAGTATGGGCCTGCTTCACTACGGCCATGGGCCGATCGCGATCGTGCATGCCGAGGGAACCCCCGCGGCCGATGCGCCGGTGCTGGTAGGCATCGAGGGATCGCCTGCCTCCGAAGCGGCCGCCGCGCTTGCCTTCGAGGAGGCATCGCGCCGGGGCGTTGATCTGGTGGCCTTGCACGCCTGCAGCGATGTCGGGATCTTCACCGAAGACTGGCCCGAGCACGAAAATCAGGGACGCGAACTCCTCACCGAACGCCTGGCCGGCTGGCAGCAACAGTATCCCGACGTGCAGGTGCATCGACGGGTCGTGCGTGACGACCCGGCCCGTTGGCTGCGCCAGGAGTCTGAACGCAGTCAGGTGGTGGTCGTGGGTAGTCACGGCCGCGGCGGATTCGCGGGCATGCTGTTGGGCTCGGTCAGCTCGGCGGTAGCGCAGTCGGCGAAAGTCCCCGTGATTGTGGTGCGGCCCCGCTGACGTCGCGGGCCTGACCCGCCTGGTGGTCAGTGGGTATGGCAACTTGACCGCACTTGACGTACTCGACCGTGCTCGGCGATTTGTGCCGGCCGCGGAATCGCGTTCGCGATGCAGGGTCAAACAAGACCTGCGGGATGGCCTATAGGCCGCAGGCATGCTGACAAAGATCGTCGAAGGCAGAATCTTCATGACCCTTCCCAGCGCGGTAAAGGCATTGAATCTACGATGACGATTCCAACGGGCAACATCGATCAATCAACACATTTCGGGATCGGGCCGCGTCTCTGGCCGAACCGTCGCCTCCGCGATTAGTCCCGGTTGCGGTGCGGCGTCAGTGATGACTGTTGGCGCGACCGCCGTCATCGTCGGTCAAGCACCGTAGGTCGCGTCCCATTGAGCGTGGCCGGACAGTCGCGCGGCGCGGCGCGCGAGCGCGCCGAGGAGCTGCTGACCCGTGTCGGTTTGCAGGACCGAATGGCCCATCGTTCCGGTGATCTCAGCGGCGGGCAACAACAACGGGTCGCCGTGGCGCGCGCGATCGCCCTCGATCCGCCGCTGATTCTGGCTGACGAACCGACCGCACATCTCGACAACATCCAGGTCGAGGAGGTGCAGCTCTGCGCCCGGAAAGACGGCCGATCATCGGCCTCCCAGTGCGACGGCAGATTTGCATTCATCGATGAAAGGCCGGATGGGGCCCCGAGGCCGAAGCGCTGAACACGCAAAGCGGGCCAAAGTCATGGTCGGCTTCATCAACTGCAACACCCGCAGCACGAAAACTCACAGATCCCCGCCGCGTGGCCGGGCCGGCACAACCATCTGACCGACTCTCGGTGTCCCCACAACATTACGAAACCAGCGTGGCGGCGAGTGGCTAATAATTCTGCAAGTTAGGCGCCTAATGTAGTGAAACCTGTTGACGCGCGTCGAGCCTTGCGCACACTCGATTTAGTCGGCGCCCAACGTCGCAACGCTCAGCGCACTGCATCGAGCGGAAGGGCGGTTGTCGGCTAGGTCGACCCGTTCGCCAAACCCTGGGTGTCTGCGGCTCTCGAGGGCGGTGGCGCTGCTTTGAGTCGGCTCGCTATCATCTTGCGTCTGTTGTAAGCGGGATGGTGATGTCGAAGGCTGTCCCTCCTCCTGGAGGACTTGCCACGTGCATCCGGCCGCCGAGTACCTCGATACGGTCTTTGAGTCCGATGAGCCCGGAGCCCTTACGCGAATCGGCGCCGCCGGTCCCGTCGTCCGCGATGAAGAGGTAGAGGCTTTCGTCGGTGGCGTGTGCCCGCACCTTAACCTGGGAGGCGTGAGCGTGCTTGGCTGCGTTGGTGAGCGCCTCGGCGACCACGTAGTAGGCGGCGACCTCAACGGAGTCGGGCAACCGTTGCTCGATCGCGACGTCGAGGTTGACGGGCACCGGTGAGCGGCGCGCCAGCGTCTTGAACGCCGCCCGCAGCCCACCT
>NZ_DATFZD010000140.1:0-3462 GCF_035314665.1 Mycobacterium sp.
CTGCCGACTCACTCAGCCTCGACTCGTTTCTTCAGATCCTTCAACGCGCTGTCGATCAACCTGCGCTCAGCCTTGCGCTTGAGCAAGCCGATCATCGGAATGGCTATATCTACGGTGAGCTCATAGGTGACATCGGTGCCAGACCCCTTGGACGCCAACCGATATACACCGTCGAGGGACCGCAGCAGCGAGCTGGAAACCAGCGACCAGCGCACCGAGCGACGATCTTTCGGCCACTCGTAGGACAGCACCAGGGTGTCTTTGAGCACGTTGGCGTCCAGCACCAGCCGCGCCACCTTCGGATTTCCCTTGGGGTCGGCCTCGAGCACTTCGGCCTCCTTGTACTCCGACACCCAATCGGGATACGAGCCGATATCAGCGATCACGTCCATCACCGTGCTGGGGTCCGCATCGATGTAGATCGTCTGCGCCGTCTTCTCCGCCACCTGGTCGCTTCCTTCTCCCCCGTACGCGGGTAGGGCTCGTGTCACCAACGCCGTGGGCCGTACCGCCAGCCCACTGCAGAAACGGTACTCCCTGGCTGAACTCAGACCTGGTCAAGCACCGGAGAAACCCCAACCGGTCGGGAGCGCTCCAGCGTCGCCTTCACCTCGAAGGCCATCTTCTTGCCGGCGACCCGACGGCGGTGAGTCATTTTGCTGAGGTTCATCCTGGCCAACTGCCAGGCCGCCGCGCCGGACGGCTCGGCGTGCAGAAAGTAGTGCAGCACCACGCCGTCCAACGACGGTTCCAACCAGATTTCCATGGTGCCGGTGAGCGGTCCGGTCACCGACCATCGGACTCCCTTATCGGCGCGATCCTCGATGACATGAAGCCGCAGATCGGGCCACCAACGTCGCCAGCTGGCCGGATCACCCACGGCCGCGCCGACGCGTGCGGGGTCGGCGGCGACAAACGTCTCGTCGGCAACTTGAACGCTGTGCACGGCCCCTAGCTTCACATATCGCACGCGTGGCCGCATAGCCCGTCCCGGCCCGCATCGTCACCGGACTAGACCCGATGGTCCGCCTCCTCAGCGGCCCGTCCCGGCCCGCATCGTCACCGGACTAGGCTGAATCCAGCCCGGCCACCCGGCGAAGTAACTCAAGCGAGGTCAGAAGAGTGCGTGAATTCAATGCGCCCGCGCCGTTCACGGTAGGCGAGCATGACAATATCGTCGCCGCAGTGTTCGAGCACGAGCAACACGACCCGGACACCGTGATCTTTCAACGCCAGGTCGATGGGGTATGGACGGACGTTACATGCGCCGCCGCGGCGGCCCAAATCCGTTCGGCCGCACTGGGTTTGATCGCATTAGGGGTGAAGGCCGGCGACCGGGTGGTCATTTTCTCGGCCACCCGCTACGAGTGGGCAATCCTCGATCTGGCGATCCTTTCGGTGGGCGGGGTCACCGTCCCGATCTACGAGACGTCGTCGGCCGAGCAGGTGCGCTGGGTGCTGACGGACTCGGCGGCGGTGGTGGCGTTCGCCGAAACCGACGCCCACGCGACGATGATCAACGAGCTCACCGGCGACCTGCCCGAGCTGCGCCGAGTGCTGCTAATCGACGGATCCAGCGCCAACGCCCTTGAGCAACTCGCGCAGGAGGGCGCGTCGGTCGACCCGGCCGAGCTGACCGCCCGCGTCGAAGCGTTGCGCAGCGAAGATCCGGCGACGCTCATCTACACCTCGGGCACCACCGGCCGCCCGAAGGGCTGCCAGCTGACCCACTCGAACCTCGTCTACGAGACCCGGGGCGCCAAGGCAGTTCTCCCGACACTGCTCCGCAAGGGCGAGCGGCTGTTGGTCTTCCTGCCGTTGGCGCACGTGCTGGCCCGCGCGCTGACGTTGTGCGCCTTCCAAAACAAGGTTGTCGTCGGATTCACCAGTGACATCAAGAATCTGGTGCCGATGTTCGCCGTGTTCAAGCCAACGGTCGTGGTGTCGGTGCCGCGGGTGTTCGAGAAGGTGTACAACACCGCCGCGCAGAACGCCGCCAACGACGGCAAGGGCCGCATCTTCGAGATCGCGGCGCAGACCGCGGTCGACTGGAGCGAGGCGAGCGATCGCGGTGGCCCCGGTCTGCTGCTGCGGGCCAAGCACGCGCTGTTCGATCGGCCTGTATACCACAAGCTGCGCGCGGCGCTTGGCGGTGACTGCCACGCGTCAGTGTCGGGTGGCGGACCGCTGGGCGTGCGGTTGGGCCACTTCTACCGCGGCGTCGGTCTCACCATCTACGAGGGCTACGGGCTGACCGAGACCAGCGCGGCGATCACTGTCAACCAGATCGATGCACTGAAAGTCGGCACCGTCGGAAAGTTGTTGCCGGGTAACAGCATGCGCATCGCCGACGACGGCGAGCTGTTGGTCCGAGGCGGCGTGGTATTCCACGGCTACTGGCACAACGATCAGGCCACCACCGAAGCGATGGAAGACGGCTGGTTCAAGACCGGTGACCTCGGCGCCGTCGACAACGACGGGTTCCTGACGATCACCGGCCGCAAGAAGGAAATCATCGTCACCGCAGGAGGAAAAAACGTCGCCCCCGCCGTGTTGGAGGATCGACTACGAGCGCACCCGCTGATCAGCCAGGCGGTGGTCGTCGGGGATGCCCGGCCGTTCATCGGCGCACTGATCACCATCGACCCCGAGGCGTTCGATGGCTGGAAGCAGCGCAACAGCAAGCCCGCCGGAGCGTCGGTGAGCGATCTGGTCACCGATCCGGATCTGAACGCGGAGGTGGACGCGGCCGTCAAACAGGCCAACTTGGCGGTGTCGCATGCGGAGTCGATCCGTAAATTCCGCATCCTGCCCGTCGACTTCACCGAGGACACCGGGGAACTCACCCCGACTTTGAAAGTCAAGCGCAAGGTCGTGGCCGAAAAGTTCGCGCACGACATCGACGCGATCTACACCACCGACTAGCCGTCGGCCCATTCATATCTCGGCGATGATCTGCTGACGCTTGGCCGTGCATTCGGCGTCCGAGATCGCACCGCTGGCGCGCAGCGTTTCCAGCTCTTGCAGGCGCCCGGTAATCGACTGCGCCTGCGGCGTGAGCGCCGTCTGCGCCGGCGCCGCGGCGGGCACCACGTCTTCTGAAACGTCCTCTGAGAGGACACTGTTGGCCGATCGGAGCGGGTGGCGGCACCGGTATTGCAGGAACGGCGTCCGACGGGCAACGCGGCGGTTAGCTAGTCGCTTATCAACTCGGACAGCCGGGCGGCCAACGCATCCCATCGCCACTGCGACGTGGCCCAATCTCGGCCTGCGGCGCCCATCGTGGTGGCCCGATCCGGGTCAGCCAGCAGCTCGGTGACGGCGTCGGCGATCTGGTCGATCGAACGACCGTCGACCACTAGCCCAGTCTTGTTGTGCTGCACGGTTTCCGGTGCGCCGCCCGAGCGTCCGGCGATCACCGGTACGCCGCTTGCAGAGGCTTCCAGAAATACGATGCCCAGC
>NZ_DATFZD010000141.1:0-31592 GCF_035314665.1 Mycobacterium sp.
GAAAGCCTCCGGTGGCAGATAGAACGTGTCATCGTTCTTCGCTTTGTCGAAGGCCTCCCCCATGGCCGTGGCGTTGTCGGACAACGCTTCCTGTTGGTCGTTGAGACCTTTCGTCGTCGCGTAGTTCGACATTATGGTGTCGAGATTTCTCTCCTGGCTGGCAATCTGCGGTGGTATCAGCGCCACTAGCTGCGGCTGAATTTGGTCTAATTTGTCGATATTCGCGCTGAGAGCCCCAATGTTCTCAGTCACTGCGTCGATGCCGTCGAGCGCGTTGAAGATGGATCGCAGCGCCCAGCAGGCTGGGATGTCGAAGCAGTGCTTTTCCCAGTAGAAGAAGCTGCGGATCGGCCTGAAGAAATCATCGAACACAGCGATGTCGTCTCGCAATGCCTCCGTAATCTTAACGGTTTCTTTTGTGAGGAGCGCAGTTTGGTGCGTGGTATCGCTGAGACTCTTCGTGACATCCATCTGCTGGTGAAGAGTTGCCATCGTTTTCCGGAGCTCGTCCGCTTGCTTCAACAGGTTCTTCGCCTGCTCTTCCTGGTAATGCTGGGTCTGGATCCGGCCGGCGCTTTGCCCGCTTATCAGAAAAGCCAGGGTGCTGTGGTCGATCGGGGTCCCCAGGGGCCTGGTGATGGTCTGCACACGGCCGATGCCGGGGATGTGGAAGATAGCTTTTGCCACCTTGTCCAACACCAGGAAGTCGGCCGAATTGCGCAGGTCGTGATCCGTCTCGATCATCAACAGCTCGGGATTCAGCCGCGCCTGGTTGAAGTGTCGGTCGGCGGCGGCATAGCCGACGTTGGCCGGGGTGTCGGCCGGCAGGTAGTGGCGATTGTCGTAGTCGGTTGTATATCCGGGCAGGGCGAGCAGACCGACAAGGGCGATCGCGATGGTCACCGCGAGAATCGGCGCGGGCCAACGGACAATCGCGGTGCCGATGCGTCGCCATCCCCGGGTTTGCAAAATTCGCTTCGGATCCAGGAGCTTGAAGAAGCTGGCCACCGCGAGCACCGCCGGGCCCAGGGTCAACGCTGCGAAGACCGCGACCAGCATGCCGACCGCGCAGGGCACGCCCAAGCTCTGGAAATACGGCAACCGGGTGAAGCTCAAGCAGTACATCGCGCCCGCGATGGTCAGGCCGGACCCCAGCACGACATGCGCGGTGCCGTGAAACATGTTGTAGAAGGCCTGTTCTCGGTCCTCGCCGACGCCGCGAGCCTCGTGATATCGGCCCATCACGAATATCGCGTAGTCCGTTCCGGCCGCGATCGCCAATAACACCAGCAAGTTGTTGGCGAAGGTGGAGAGCCCGATGATCCCGTAATTCCCCAGGAACGCGACGACACCCCGGGCCGCGGCCACTTCGACCATCACCATGAGCAGCACGATGAAAACAGTGCTCACCGAACGGTAGACGAAAAGCAGCATCACAATGATCACCAGAAAGGTGATGAGGGTGACCGTCTTGACGCCTTTCTCGCCGGCATGGGATTGATCAGCGATCAGCGGACCGGCGCCGGTGACGTAGGCCTTGATCCCCGGTGGCGCGGGCACCGAGTCCACGATTTTGCGGACAGCTTCCACCGACTCGGTGGACAAACTCTCACCCATGTTGCCGGCGAGGTACACCTGGACGTATGCCGCTTTGCCATCCGTGCTTTGCGAGCCTGCCGCAGTCAGCGGATCGTTCCAGAAATCCTGAACGTGCTGAACGTGCGTGGTGTCCTGCTTGAGTCGCTTGACGATCTCGCCGTAATACTGGTGCGCGGCAGTCTCGAGCTTCTGCTGGCCCTCCAGGACAATCATCGCCGAGGTGTCGGAGTTGAATTCGTGGAAGGTCGATCCGACCTTCTTCATCGCGATCATCCCTGGCGCGTCTTTCGGGCTCTGCGACACCGCGTGATCTTTGGTGACGACCTCCAGTTGCGGCACCGTGACATTCACAAACACGGTGAGTCCCAGCCACAGCAGCACGATCGGCAGCGCAAGCCGATGGATCATCCGCGGCAGGAAGGGCGGGATCAACGGCTGCGAGACAGGCTGTGCAACCTCGGTGGTCTCACTCATGCGGACTTGTTCAGGCAGAAGGTGAAGGCATGCACTGTTTCGTTGGCGGGGGATTGATTTGTGGCCTTGACGACCGGCCCGCGCCCGTCGTTATCGTCCAGGGTGATCTTGCAGGCGATCCAATCGCCACTTCCCTGCGCCACGAGATTGGCGGGGAGGGAAGGCTGCGTTGTTGTCAGCTCTGTCGACCAGGGCAGGGGTACGTTGAGGGCCTGCTGCGGCTTGGAATCTTTATCCAGATAGTTGATGGTCGCCACGCTGCCCGGTGAGCCCCAGACCTCGAGTGTCAAGACTTTGGGGTTGAACGGCTTTATCTCTTCGGCGACCGCACCGCCGCCGAAGGTGTTGCCGTGAACACCGAAGATGCCGCGCAGTCGGTACACGCAGAACCCCGAGACCGCGACCACGGCGACGATTACCAGCACCACCCAGAAACGGGTAAGGATGCGAGAGAAGATCGACCTTTGCTTGTCCCGTCGCGGTTTGGCGACCTTGCCTTCGCCGCCGCCTTCGACCGAGGTGGGCAGCGGCTCGGTCCTCGGCTCGGTGGTCGTCATGGTTCGTTTCATCCTTAACCAGGGGCGAAGGGCGCTCAACTAATTAGCCTGTGTGTAACCTTAGCTACTCTAATCGGAATTGGCGACCAGAAAGAAACCGGGCAGGGCGAGTCCGGACCGGCGGCTCGGCGACTCAAGGAGGATCGGTGACGATGAGCGGACCCAGAATGAACGGCGGTACGATTCGGCGCATGAAGGCTCCACGGATTGCGGGGTTTGCGGTCATCGCCATCGCCGCGGCGATCGGCCTGTCCGCGCCGGCATACGCCGACCCGGACACCGATTTCGACAACCAGATCGCGGGGTACGGCATCTACGGGCCGCACGACTACAACCCGTACATAGCCAAAATCGTCTGCCGACGGTTGAGTCAGGGCGTCGATCCCGACGCTGCGGCGTCCGCTCATTTCCTCTCCAATAACCTCCCCAGAGGCACCACTCAGGTGCAGGCTTATCAGTTCCTCGGCAGCGCCATCAGCATCTACTGCCCCGACATGGCGCCCAAACTGCAGAACATTCCGGCTCGCTAGCCGGTCCGGACGACGCCGCGCGGCAGCGTCAGCGGCAGATCGTTGTAGGTGGCGATGCCCGGCGCCGCGGCGACGACGGCCGGGATCGCATTAATCGGCGGCACCGCGGTCATGATGTGCCCGAGGTCCATGAATTCTTCTATCGTCGTGGCCTCGAAGTACGGCGGCGGCAGGAAACTGACCTTGGTGGTAACCGTGGGCTGCCCGTCGACCTGGATGACCCAACCGTCGCCGTCGATCTTCCAGTCCGGTTCGAGTGTCTGTCCTTTGCGCCACCGGACATTGAGGTCGATGACGGTGTTGCCGGCGACGATGCCCTGCCAGCTGATGTAGACGCCCGCCACGCATCCGGCGGGGATGGTCCACGACGCCATCTCGAGATCCGCTGTGGTCTGGGCGAATTCGGCCTCGCACCGCACGTCGTCGAGTTCGATGCCGAGTGCGTCGCCCACCAGCCGGACGGCCTCACCGAAGATGGCGGTGCCCTTCGCGGCCATCGCCTGCAGGCCCGGGTGGTCGATCGGCTGGCCGAACCCCACCGGCTTCTCGGTTTCCGGCGAGTTGTAGAACGTGGTGTCGGCGGCCTCGTTGACGGTGATCTTGTCGACGCGGTTGCAGACCATCGCCGAGACGATGGCCAACAGCTCGGCGAAGCCCGGGCTCACGCCGGATCCGAAGATCGTGGAGCCGCCCTTCTCGCAGGCCTCGATGATCCGGTCGCGGCCGCTGCCGAGGTTGTGCCCCGTGATGAAGGACGCAGTGGTCACCACGTTGACGCCCGCCGACAGGATGCGGACCAGCTCGTCGACGTCGATCCACATCGGGTTGTAGACCACGCAATCCGGCTTGCACGCGAGCAGGGCGTCGACGTCGTTGGTGGCGGCCACCCCAAGCGGTGCGATGCCGACCAGTTCGCCCGCGTCACGGCCTACTTTCTCCGGTGACCAGGCGTAGCACCCCACCAGTTCAAACAGGGGGTTGTCGGCGATCGACTTGAGGGAGCTCTTGCCGACGTTTCCGGTGTTCCACTGAACGACTCGATAATTGTTTGGCACTCGCTCAGCATAGGGAAACGTTGCCGGGCCCGGAACGGCATGGAGCCCTCAGCGTTCGACAGGTTTCGCGGCGGCACCGTTGAGCACCACCTCGACCAGCCGCTCGGCGAGGTCGTCGTCGACGGGTTCGCCGGTGAGCAGCAGCCGGCCGTGAATTGGCGCGACCAGCATCTCCAGCAGCAGCCGGGCGTCGATGTCGGCACGCAGATCGCCACGCTCGATGCCGCGCGCCACCACGGGAGACAACGCGTCCAGACGACGCGCCCAAAAACCTTCGCGCAGATCGGCATAAGTGGCGTCGACCAGCAGCGTCGCCGCGCGCAACACCGCCCCGCCTTCGGGCGAGCGCACGTAGGCGATGATGCCCCGAACGATCGCGAGAAGATCGCGGCGGGTCGAACCGGTGTCGGGGGTGGGGATCACGTCGGCGCTGCGCTCAAGTAACGCGGCCACGAGCAGGTTCTCCCGGGTTACCCATCGCCGGTAGACGGTGGTCTCGTGCACACCCGACCGCTTGGCCACCCCGGCGACGGTGGCGCCGTCGAACCCGTTGGCGGCCAGCTCCTCGAACGCCGCGGCCAAGACGGTCTGGCGGACATGCTCCCCGCGGCGATGCGATACACCTGCAGTCATAGTCCGAAGTCTATCGCAACTTTACTTGCATTAGAGCCAGGCAAGGCGCATGATATTGCAAGACAACTTGCAATAGGAGCCACAATGGACACGTCAGCACCTCGGATCGACTGCACCGGCGCCGCCCCGCCGATCGGCTACCACCACTTCCACCCCGACGTCAGCATCAACTTCCAGTGCAACCGCTGGGTGCAGTGGATCGGCCCGTCGGCCATCGACGAGGTAGCTGAACTGGCATCGCGCGCCAACGCCTACCCGGAGTTGATCGACGCCTTCCTCGCCCTGGCCGAGGAGGTCCGCGCGGCCGATCGCACCCTCGCCGGCGCGTACTACGACCGGGCGGCCGAGTTCTTCATGACGGCGGCCGATCCGCGCCGCCCGGCCGCGCGCGCCCGGTTCTTGCAAGCGATGCGAACCGCCTATGGCGTGACACCCGATCTCATCCCGTTCGGGTCCGGCTCGATGCCCGCCTACGACCTGCGACCTGACCGCCAGATCGGCGCACCGATCGTCATGTTCGGGGGATTCGACAGCTATGTCGAAGAGTTCCTGCCGATGCTCGCCGGCATGGTCGACGCGGGTCGTCGCATCGTCGTGTTCGAGGGTCCGGGCCAGGGCAGCGCACTCGAGGACTTCGGCCTGACGATGATCCCCGAGTGGGAGCAGCCGGTGGGCGCAGTCCTCGACCACTACGGACTCGATAATGTTGCCGCCGTTGGGATCTCGCTGGGCGGCGGTCTGGTGATCCGCGCGGCCGCGTTCGAACCGCGGATCAGCCAGGTGGTGGCTTTCGACATCCTCGACGACTTTTTCGAGACGATCGCGCGCCAAATCGGCCGCGGGGTTCGGATTCCGTTGCGTGCGCTACTTACCGCGCGGGCCCGTGGGGTCGTCAACGCCGTCGCCGACTGGGCCGTTGCCCGCAAACCGGTTTCGCAGTGGGGAGTGCAGCAGGGGATGCACGTCACCGGCACTGGCACGCCCTACGACTTCTTGCGCTCGACCACTGCAATGAACACCCGCAAGATCTCGCACCGGGTTCGCGCCGACGTGCTGCTCCTCGCAGGTGCCGACGACCACTATGTGCCGCTGAGGCAGTTGGCGCGTCAGGCGGGCACGCTGTCTAAGGCGCGGTCGGTGACCACACGGGTCTTCACCGCCGCCGAGCAGGCGAGCAACCACTGCCAGCTCGGGAATATCGGCGCGGCCGCCCGCCTGATGACCGCGTGGCTGGACCTAACGGCGTTACCACCGCAGCCGGTCGGTTCAGTCTTCGACGGCGACACCGCGGCCCGTGCGCCGGCGCCGATGCGCTCCTGAGGGTTTGCCGGTTGGGCGCCGGTTGCGCAATCCGCGCGCGGCGGCGGTGTCTTCCACCGCGGGCGCCTCTTCAGCCGTCGACTCGGGTTCCACCGCCGTCGACTCGAGTTCGGCTTCCGCGGTGATCTCGTCGGGCTGCTCCGCGGGTTCCGGCGTTTCTGTCGTCTCTTCGTCGGCGGCCTCGCTGGTCTCGTCCGCCTCGGCGTCGTCTTCGCCGGCTTCTTCGTCCTCGTCGCCCTCTTCAGACTCGTCAGCCTCGCCGTCCTTCTTGCGACGGCGCCGCCGCTCCTTCTCTTTCTTGGGCTTCAGCGGTTTTGGCGGTGGCGGCGGAAGCTCGGCGATGAACGAGAGATAGAACCCGAAAATGCCGAGCAGCGCGATCGCGGCCGCCGCGCCGTAAAAGGCGAACAGCCACTGCCCGACGCTGTCGAGGCTCAGCCAGATCTCGCTGATCGCGGTGCCGACAATGAGCGCGCCGGCCAGCACATGGGCCACGATCGACGATGTCTGCAATGTCAGGGTGAGCTGCGGCGTGCCGTACTCCGGCTTGCGAGCCCGCAGCATGGTGAACACCACCGGCAATGCGGCAAGGGCAATCAGCACCCCGGCGACAATCCGCGCCACAGTGCCCAGGGTGTGCGAGGTATCGCCCATCAACTCCCACCAGCGTGGCAGCACGAAGCCGAAATAGAGGAGTCCGGCGACGATCGAGAACGCCGCGTGCCACAACACGGCAGCCTTGCGTCCCATGCGCCTCCTCGAGCCGGTACCCGGTAGCGACCACACCCTAGTCGATGAGATTCAAGCCTGGCCGCACTCCGGATTGAGCGGAGGATGCGGGATTTGAACCCGCGAGGGCTGTTAACCCAACCCGCGTTCCAGGCGAGCGCCATAGGCCACTAGGCGAATCCTCCGTCGGCCATGGTAGCCGAGCGCAGCTGAGGGTCTTGCAGGCTGTCGCCGATTGATTGCAGCCCGAGTACTAGACTCTCGATGGACCCCGCGCGGCGTCTATCCTGTGAACTCCCCCAGGGCCGGAAGGCAGCAAGGGTCAATGGGCTCTGGCGGGTGCGCGGGGTCCCCTGGTTTAGATCGGGTGGCGGCCCCGCTGCGCTCGGCTTCGCCGAGCTTGCGATCGCCACCTGGTCGGATCGTGGCGACCCGCTGCGCCCGGCTTCGCCGGGCTTGCGATCGCCACCTGTGGCTACCCAGATGTAGACGGTGAAAGGCGGATGGTGTCGTACGGCGCGTTCAGTTCCCTAGGCCGTACGGACCTCGAGGCGATACATGCCCGCCACCAGCAGGGCTACGCCGAACTGCAGTCGATGAAGCTCGCGCTGGACCTCACCCGCGGCAAACCCTGCAGCGAGCAGCTGGACCTGTCCAACGGCTTGCTGAGTCTGCCCGGCGATGACTACCGCGATGGCGAGGGCACCGACACCCGCAATTACGGCGGGCTGCACGGCCTACCCGAGCTGCGGGCCATCTTCGGCGAGCTGCTCGGCATCCCAGTGCCTAACCTGATCGCGGGCAACAACGCCAGCCTGGAGCTGATGCACGACGTCGTCGTCTTCTCGATGTTGCACGGTGGTGTGGACTCACCGCGGGCCTGGAAGGACGAGCCGCGCGTCAAGTTTTTATGTCCGGTGCCCGGCTATGACCGGCACTTCGCCATCACCGAGACTCTGGGCATCGAAATGGTCCCGATCCCGATGCGTGAGGACGGCCCGGACGTCGACCTGATCGAAGAACTGGTTGCCGTCGACCCGGCCATCAAGGGCATGTGGACGGTTCCGGTGTTCGCTAACCCCACCGGCATCACCTACTCGTGGGAAACGGTTCGGCGGCTCGTCCAGATGCGCACGGCGGCGGAGGACTTCCGGCTGTTCTGGGACAACGCCTACGCGGTGCACACCTTGACGCTGGACTTCGTCCGGCAAGTCGACGTGCTCGGCCTGGCCGCCGCCGCGGGCAACCCGAACCGGCCGTACGTCTTCGCGTCGACGTCGAAGATCACCTTCGCCGGTTCCGGCGTCAGCTTCTTCGGTGGATCACTGGGCAATATCGCGTGGTATCTGCAGTACGCCGGCAAGAAGTCGATCGGGCCGGACAAGGTCAATCAGCTGCGGCACCTGCGCTTCTTCGGCGACGCCGACGGCGTGCGGCTGCAGATGCTGCGCCACCAGCAGCTGCTGGCGCCGAAATTCGCCTTGGCGCTGGAGATTCTGGACAAGCGGCTGGGCGAGTCCAAGATCGCCTCCTGGAATGAGCCGCAAGGCGGCTACTTCATCAGCCTCGACGTGTTGCCGGGCACGGCGCGACGCACTGTCGCTCTGGCCAAGGAAGCCGGTATCGCCGTCACCGAAGCCGGCGCATCATTCCCGTACCGGAAAGACCCCGACGACAAGAACATCCGGATCGCGCCGACGTTCCCGCCGGTATCCGATCTGCGTAATGCGATCGACGGCCTGGCCACCTGTGCATTGCTCTCCGCGACCGAGTCGCTGCTGAACCAGGCATAGCAGGCGTCGGCGAGCTGGACCTGATTGCCCGGCTCCTTAGTGGACCCTCTCAGGTCTGCATCGTCGGCCGGGCTGGGTAGCCTTGCTGACCGTGGCCCTCTACCGCAAGTACCGACCGGCGACCTTCGCGGAGGTGGTGGGGCAGGAACACGTCACCGAACCGCTGTGCACCGCCTTGACGGCGGGCCGAATCAACCACGCCTATCTGTTCTCCGGCCCGCGCGGCTGCGGCAAGACGTCGTCGGCGCGCATCCTGGCCCGGTCGTTGAACTGTGTGCAGGGGCCGACGGCCACGCCGTGCGGTGTCTGCGATTCCTGCGTCGCGCTGGCGCCCAACGGACCCGGCAGCATCGACGTCATCGAACTCGACGCCGCCAGCCACGGTGGCGTTGACGACACCCGTGAGCTGCGCGACCGTGCTTTCTACGCGCCGGCCCAGTCGCGCTACCGGGTCTTCATCGTCGACGAAGCGCACATGGTCACCACCGCGGGGTTCAACGCGCTGCTCAAAATCGTCGAGGAGCCGCCCGAGCATCTGATCTTCATCTTCGCCACCACCGAGCCGGAGAAGGTGTTGCCGACGATCCGGTCGCGCACCCACCACTATCCCTTCCGGCTGCTGCCGCCACGCACCATGCGCGCGCTGATCGAGCGGATCTGTGTGCAGGAGGGGGTGGTCGCTGACGATGCCGTCTACCCGCTGGTGATCCGGGCCGGCGGCGGTTCACCCCGCGACACTTTGTCGGTGCTCGACCAGTTACTGGCTGGCGCCGAGGGCGACCGGGTCGGTTACCAGCGGGCACTCGGTCTGCTGGGTGCCACCGATGTCGCGCTGATCGATGAGGCCGTCGACGCGCTCGCCGCCGGCGACGCCGCGGCGTTGTTCGGGGCGGTCGAATCGGTGATCGACGCCGGTCACGACCCTCGTCGATTCGCCACCGACCTGTTGGAGCGGTTTCGCGATTTGCTTGTGCTGCAAGCAGTTCCAGACGCCGCCGCGCGCGGCGTGGTCGATGCGCCGGAAGATGTGCTGGACCGGATGCGTGATCAGGCGGCCCGGATCGGCGCGGCGACGCTCACCCGCTACGCCGAAGTCGTGCACGCCGGCCTGACCGAGATGCGCGGCGCGACGGCCCCGCGCCTGCTCCTTGAAGTGATCTGCGCGCGGCTGTTGTTGCCGTCGGCCAGCGACACCGAATCGGCGCTGTTGCAACGAGTCGAGCGGATCGAGACCAGGCTGGACATGTCCATTCCGCTCGGTGAAAAGCCGGCGCCGGCCGCGCCTCCCGAAGTGTCTGACGCCCCGAGGCCGTCGACGCTGCCGGCCGCCCCAGCTGAGCCGGAGCCTAAACCGGCCGCCAAGCAGCCCGCACCGGAGCAGAGCCCGCCCGCGCTCGAGCACGCCCCGCAGGCAGCGGGCCCGGGTGAACCGGGCGCGGCCGCGGTCCGCACCCTGTGGCCGACGGTGCGCGACAAGGTTCGTCAACGCAGCCGAACCACCGAGGTGATGCTGGCCGGCGCGACCGTGCGCGCCGTGGAGGGCAACACCTTGGTGCTGACCCATGAATCGGCGCCGCTGGCCAAGCGGCTGTGCGAACAGCGCAACGCCGACGTCATCGCCGAGGCGCTCAAAGATGCGCTGGGCGTGGACTGGCAAGTGCGCTGTGAAGCCGGGACCCCCGCCGTGCCGGCGACCGAAGAACCGCCCGCACCGGCGCGTCCGGCAGAGCGTTCGCCGGCCCGGCGGATTCCGCCTCCATCACCGCCGACGGAAGCTCCCGCCGACGAGGATTCCGATCAGCGGGCAGAAGAGGAAAGCATGTTGGCCGAGGCGAGTCAGGACGACTCCTCGGCACCGCGCCGCGACCCCGAAGAGGCGGCCTTAGAGCTGCTGCAGAACGAACTGGGCGCGCGCCGCATCGACAACGGCTGACTTTTTCGCCTGCATCGGTCGCCAGTTCGCTCCGCACGAAGCTGTGCTGACCCTGGCGATGATCCTCAATCGTTATGACCTGACAGCGGAGGACAGCTACCAACTGAAGATCTCCGAATCCATCACCCTGAAACCACGGGGATTTCGGCTCGGGCTGAACAAACGTGACGCGTCGTCGCGATTACTGCCGGCCGAGGCTGAATTGAACCGCCGCAGCGCCTAGGGCTGCCACCACGGGCGCAGTGGCAGACCGTCGGTGCCGCGCGCCTCGAGCTTGGTTGCCAACACGTGGTGCAACTGAATGTTGTTGTGCTCGAAAGCCACTCGAGACGCCGCCATGTACAGGCCCCATATTTTCGCCTTGGCTAGACCGACCTCATTGACCGCCTCGTCCCAATGCGCAACCAGGTTGTGGCACCAGTCCCGCAGCGTCATCGAGTAGTGCGTCCGGAAGTTCTCCGCATGCAACACCTCGAAACCCGCATCTTGGATCTCGGAGGTGATTCGACCCGAACCGGTCAGCTCGCCGTCCGGAAAGACATAGCGATCGGTGAAACTGCTGGCGCGGAAGTTCGACTTGTTGTTATTGCGGGTGATGCAGTGATTGAGCAGCAGGCCTCCGGTGCGCAATTTGGACTGCAGGAATGCGAAGTACGACGGGTAGTTCTTGACACCGATGTGCTCGGTCAATCCGATCGACGAGACCGCGTCGAACCCGCTTTCGCGGACGTCGCGGTAGTCGGAGTGGCGCACCTCGGCCAAGTTCGCCAGGCCCTCGGCGTCGATCGCCTTTTGCGCCCAGGCGGCCTGTTCGGCTGACAGGGTGGCACCGATGGCCCGTACACCGCGGTGCGCGGCATAGCGGACCATCCCGCCCCATCCACAGCCGACGTCCAGCAGCCGATCGCCCGGCTGCAGTCGCAACTTCTCGAAGATCAGCCGGTACTTGTTGTTCTGCGCCTCTTCCAGTGTCGCCTCGGGATACGGATAGACCGCACAGGTGTACGTCATCGACGGCCCCAGCACCCACTCATAAAACGCGTTGGAGACGTCGTAGTGGTGCGCAATGGCCTCGGCGTCACGAGCCTTGCTGTGCCGCATGCCTTCAGCAACCCTCCGCCAGCGAGGTAACACCTCCTGCGGCGGTGGCGGTGCGGGGACCAGGTGCTGGACGCCGACCGCGCGGATGATGCTGGCCAACAGCCGCGGCGAAGGCCTGCCGAACTCGACCTTGTCGGCGAGCAATTTGAGCAGCTCGTACGGATCGCCCGGATGTATGCCACGCAATTCGATGTCGCCCGAGACGTAGGCACGGGCCAGCCCGAGTTCGCCCGGGGCGGTGGCCAGGTAGGTGGTGCCGCGGGGCGTCAGCAGGTCCATTCCGAGCACGGCGGTTTCCGGTCCGGCGCTGCTGCCGTCGTACGCGGTGAACCGCAGCGACCGTTTGGCGCCGCCGGCGACGATCGCCAAGACTTCGGCGAGGCTCAACTTGCCTGTCCTGATGGCAGCGGATTCTTTGATGGTGGTCATCGTCGTTGCACCGCCTTTGCGTAAAGGTCAAGAAGTCGCGAATCCGGGTCGTAGGCCTTCTTCACAGTCTTGTACGTTTCACCGCCGTAGAGTTCATCGAATTCATCACGGCTGTAATAAGAATCGGAATACAGCGACTTGTGGCCATCGAGCGAGCTGACCTTTGCCTCGATCATCCGATTGGTCGCGCCCTGGGTCGCGCCGACCGGAACCGAGGCCCAGAACCCCATATTGACGTAGGTAGAGCCGGCCCGGATCGGATACAGCGGCCAGCCGTCTCGATCGCGCAGCCGCAACGGGCACAACCAAACCGGCGTGATCGGCACATGAGCGAGGAACCACTCCAGGAATTCAGCTGTCCGCTCGATCGGCACCTCGATATCTTGGACCACCCGTTCGCGCGGCGGACGACCATGGCGTTTCTCGATGCGGTCGGCGATACCGAAACGCTGGTCGAGTGCCACCAACTTCCAGTACATGTTGCTGCGCCGATAGCGTCGGGGCCACCAACGCCGGACCCGGGGATTCTGCGCGCCGAAAGACCTTGAGCACCAGAACCAATCGGTGTCCCATCGCCAGAAATAGTCGTGCATCGTCAACCGGTCTTCCTTGACGCCGGCGTCGTGCTGGATGGACCGGTAGTAGATGTCTTGTCCGGTGTAGTCGCTGACCGGGCCGGGGGTGGTGGTACGGACGCCGACGCACAGGTAGCCCTCATCGGCGCCGAACACCACCCCGTCGAGATAGTCGACCGGCACACCCTCGAAACCGCCAGTTTCGATGATGCGGTCCGTCGCTGTCACCAATTCGGTCAGCGAGTCGAACCGCACGTGCCGCAGCGCCACAAAGGGCTTGACGGATTCCAGCTCGATGCGAAGCCTCGTCGAATAGCCGAGGGTGCCATAGGAATTCGGGAATGCGCGGTAGAGATCGGGATGCGACTGGGGCGAGACGGTAAGCAATTCGCCTGTGCCGGTGAGGATGTCCATATCCAGCACCGACTCGTGGGGCAGGCCGTTGCGAAACGATGCCGACTCGATGCCCAACCCGGTGACTGCTCCGCCCAGCGTGATGGTTTTCAGCTGCGGGACAACCGCAGGCGATAGGCCGTAAGGCAGCGTCGCGGCCACCAGGTCCTCGTATGTGCACATGCCCGCGACGTCGGCGGTCTGAGAGTCAGGGTCAACCGATATGACGTTGGTCAGCCCCGATGTGTCCAATCCGGGCGCGTCGCGTTTCGCGCGGGCGCGAAACAAATTGGACGTGGGCTTGGCGAGTCGGACGGCCGCCGTCGCGGGAATCGAGCGGTAGCTGGCCAACAACCGCTCGACGCCCGCCGCATGAGCCGCCGATGCGGATGCAGGGACAGGCACCACATATACGCTAGTCCCCAATAGCAGCCCGCGCAGGTGCACCGCACCGCCGCGTGGCGCCGGCACAACACCTGCGCAGAGGAGTTTCGCCTGATGGGACACGTCAGTGCAGCCAGCACCATCCTGATCAACGCTGAGCCCACGACCGTGCTGTCCGCCGTCGCCGACTACCAGAACATCCGCCCCAAGATTCTGTCGTCGCATTACCGCGACTACCAGGTGCTGCAAGGCGGGCAGGGGCAGGGAACCGTCGCCAGCTGGAAGCTGCAGGCCACCAAATCCCGGGTGCGTGATGTCCGGGCCGACGTCGACGTCGCCGGCCACGCGGTCATCGAGAAGGACGCCAACTCGACGATGATCACCAACTGGACGGTGGCACCCGCCGGACCTGGGTCGAGCGTCACCGTCACGACCACTTGGAACGGCGCGGGTGGCGTGAAGGGATTCTTCGAGAAGACGTTTGCGCCGCTGGGGCTGAAAAGGATCCAGGGCGAGGTGCTGGCCAACCTGAAAAAGGAGCTGGAAAGCTAGCCCGGCGACGATGCGGGCCGGAACGGCCTGAGGAGGAGGCGGGCAATCCGGCCTAGCCGGCCTGACCTTGGCTGCCCAGGTAGGCGGCGATGCCCTTGACCACGGCGTCGGCGTACTTCTGTCGGCCTTCGGGCGACTCCATCAGCCCCGAGTCGGCCGGGTTCTTCATGTTGCCGCACTCGACGAGGACCGACGGATACTGCGCCAGGTTCAGTCCCGCCAGGTCCGAGCGCCCGTAAAGACCGTCCTGGCCGATGTAGTTGGCCGGCGGGATACCCGAGGCCTGCATCTCGTCGCGCATGGCCCGGGCGAACTGCACCGACGGGCCCGCCTGCACCTGATTGAGCGGCGGCGCCGAGTAGTTCACGTGGAATCCCCGCCCGTTCGGCGGACCGCCGTCGGCGTGGATGCTGACGACGGCGTTCGGGCGTAAGGCGTTGGCCATGGCTGCGCGCTGGTCGACGCAAGGGCCCACCGTGCTGTCGTCGCCGCGCGACATCGCCGTGCGTGCTCCCAGTGCGTTGAGTTCGGCGCGGATGCGCAGCGTGGTGTCCCAGGTGAAGGTGTGCTCCGGGTAGCCGTCGTTGGTGGTGGTTCCGCTGGCCTGGCAGTCCTTGGTGCCGCCGCGCCCAGTGGGCACCTGGCGGCTAATCGATGCGTCGTTGGCGCCGTTGTGACCGGGGTCGAGGAACACGATCATCCCGGCGATGTTGCCCGGGGCTGCGGCGGCTTTCTGGGCGGTCGGTATCGGTGCAGCGGTGACGACAGGGAGAATGCCGATGGCCAGCATGGCGCCGACACGCAGGCAATGTAATACGCGCACGGCGCCACGTTAGCCTGGCGCCGACTAGGCTTAAAACTTCGAACCGCCCGCACGCCGCAGGCGAAACCAAGTCGAGACCAAGACGCAAGGGGACCGTCATGCAACCCGGAGGCCCGCCTGACATGTCGGCGTTGCTCGCCCAGGCGCAACAGATGCAGCAGCAGCTGATGGCTGCCCAGCAGCGACTCGCCAACGCCGAGGTGCACGGAAAGGCCGGTGGGGGTCTGGTCGAGGTCACCGTCAAAGGCAGCGGCGAAGTCGTTGCGCTGAAGATCGATCCCAAAGTCGTCGACCCGGACGACGTCGAGACGTTGCAGGACTTGATCGTCGGCGCGCTCGCCGACGCCTCCAAGCAGGTCACCACGATGGCGCAAGAGCAGCTGGGTCCGCTGGCGGGCGGGATGGGCGGCGCGCTCGGTATGCCGGGGTCCTAACTTGTACCGCCATGTTTGAGGGGCCGGTCCAGGACCTGATCGACGAGCTCGGCAAGCTGCCGGGTATCGGGCCGAAAAGCGCGCAGCGCATCGCCTTTCATCTGTTGTCCGTCGAACCACCCGACATCGACCGGCTCACCGCGGTACTGGCCAAAGTCCGCAACGGCGTGCGATTTTGCGCGGTGTGCGGCAACGTCTCCGACGACGAGCGCTGCCGCATCTGCGCCGACCCTCGCCGGGACGGCTCGCAGGTCTGCGTCGTCGAGGAGCCCAAAGACGTCCAGGCCGTCGAGCGCACCCGCGAATTCCGCGGCCGCTACCACGTTCTCGGCGGGGCATTGGATCCGCTGTCCGGAGTCGGCCCCGAGCAGCTACGGATCCGCGAGCTGCTCACCCGGATCGGTGAGCAGGTCGACGGCGTCGACATCACCGAGGTGATTATCGCCACCGACCCCAATACCGAGGGCGAGGCGACCGCCACCTATCTGGTGCGGATGCTGCGCGACATTCCCGGCCTGACCGTTACGCGGATCGCTTCGGGGCTGCCGATGGGTGGCGACCTGGAATTCGCCGACGAGCTGACCCTGGGCCGCGCGCTGACCGGCCGCCGCGCGATGGCGTGAAGCTGGCCCGGAACCTCTCAGGCGCCGGCGCGCTCGCCACGCTCGCTTTCGACCGAAGGCCCAGACCCCGGCAGCGGCTTGCCATTGACTTCTGGCATGAATGGAAGGGTGACTGTCCCTACCAGGCCCGCGAAGATCAGCATGTAGGCCGGCACCATGGCATTGCCGGTGCTGGATATCAGCGCTTGAGCGATCAGCGGGGTAGTTCCGCCCACGGTCGATAGCGCGATGTTGTATGAGATGGCCAGCGCCCCGTTGCGCACCCTGGTCGGAAACAGTGCCGGCAGCGCAGCGGGCGTGGTGCTGTCGAAACACAGTTCCATCAGGCCGACCAGCAGCACACCGATGAAGACCAACGGAAAGACACCGCGGAAGCGCATCAGCAAGAATGCCGGGACCGACGCCACCACGAGCAGTCCGCAGCCCGTCCACATGATCGGTTTGACGCCGATACGGTCGGACAACATGGCGACGAACACCACCGCGGCCATCAGAATCGCCAACGTCGCCACGATCATCACTAGTCCGGCCGTCTTACCTACGTGCACAACCACTTTGAGGTATGTCGGCAAGTATCCGGTGAGCATAAAATCAGGGGCCTGGGAGGTCACCACAAGGGCCGCGCAGATCACCATCGGCTTCCACTGCTCCACCACTGTGTGCCGAAATTGCTGCCGGCCGCGGTCGACCGGCGTGCTGCCGCTCATCTGCTCATAGGCGGGTGACTCCTTGATCCGCAGCCGCAGATAAAGAGCGAGCACGCCGAACGGCGCTCCCAGCAACAGCGGAATCCGCCAGCCCCACGCCAGCATGTCGTGGATTGGTAGCCAGGCCTGTAACGCGGTCACCAGTAACCCGGCCAGCACGAACCCGACCAGGTTGCCCAGCGGCAGGAACCCGACCATCATGCCGCGTCTGTGGTTCGGGGCCCGCTCAACGAGATAGGTCATCGCACCGACAAACTCGCCGCCGGTCGAGAAGCCTTGAAAGATCCGGGCCACCAGAAGCAGGATCGGCGCCCAGACGCCGATGGTGCTGTAGCCAGGCAGTAAGCCGCTCATGGTAGTCCCCACCGCCATCAGCAGGATCGTGATCACCAAAACCCGCTTGCGCCCGATGCGGTCACCGAGCGGACCAAGGACGAACCCGCCGAGCGGCCGTACCACGTACGCCGCCGCCAGCGTGCTGAAGGTGGCGATGAGGTGGACCGCGCTGACGCTATTGCCCGGATAAAACACCTGCGCAATGGTGGTCGCGATGTAGCCGTAGACGCCGAAGTCGTACCATTCCATGAAATTGCCGACGGCAGTACCTGCGGTGTCCCGGCGCATCGCCGAGTCGGCGTCGCGGGTGTCGTTGCGTGCGCAGCTATGCCGGCGGCGCCGGATGATCATTGACACGTCGCGTACCCATAACTTTGCTGCCCGGAACCCGTTGTGGCCCGCAACCACACGTTTAGCCTTAGCGAGCCGCTAACCGCTCGCGGCGCAGCAAGTCCACCTCGGGCAGCGCCAGCGGCGCGAGCTCACCAACCACCTTGCTGAGCAGCGAATCGGCGAGCTCAGGATTGCGGGCCAAGCAGGGCCCGTGCATATAGGTGGCGATCACGCTGCCCTGCACCGAGCCGTCGAAACCGTCGCCGGCGCGGTTGCCCGCGCCCTTCTTCACGGCGCCCAGCGGCGACGCGGCGTCGCCGAGAACCGTTCCGCCGCGGTGGTTTTCGAAACCGGTCAACGGCTGTGTCAACCCGGCCAGCAGCGGCGTGCTGACCACCTCGCCGATGGTGCGGGCGTTCTGCGGCGAGGTGGTCAAGTCCAGCAGACCCACGCCGTCGACCCGTTCGCCCGCCGACGTCTCATACCAGTGGCCGAGCACCTGGATGGCCGCGCAGATCGCCAGCACCGGTGCGCCGCGGGCCGCGGCGCGCTGCAACCCCGGGTGCCGGACGAGATGCTTGGTTGCCAGCCGCTGCGCGTAGTCCTCGGCTCCGCCCAACGTGTACAGGTCGAGGCTGTCGGGCACCGCGTCGGCCAGCGTGATCTCGACGATCTCCGCGGCGATGCCCCGCAGCCGCAGCCGTTGCCGCAGCACCGCCGCATTCCCGCCGTCGCCGTAGGTGCCCATCACGTCGGGCAGCACCAGCCCGATTCGCACCGCTGAGTCAGCCATGACGAGCCAATCTGCGCTGCAACTGCAGGAACGCCGTGTAATTGGCGACGACCTCCACGGCTCCGGGTGGACACGACGCGATCGCCGCCAACGTGTCGTGCACCAAGGTGTGGTCCACGCCGGCGTAGCCCAACCGCACCGCGAGGTCGGTCCCGCGTTCGCCGGCGGCCACCACTGAAGTCCGCTCAAAATGCTCGAAGCGCACATCCCAGAGCCACGACAGATCCTCCCCGTCGGGCACCTGCCCGTTGACCGAGATCACCACCCCGGCCGCATTCTTGTCCACCATCGCCAGCGCCTCCTGCCAGCCGGCGGGGTTCTTGGCCAACAGCATCCGCACGGTGTGCGCGCCGACACGAATGGTCCGGTACCGCCCGGCGACCTCGTCGACCTTGGACACCGCGGCCACCGCGGCCGCCGGATCGGCACCCAGCGCAACGGCGGCCGCCACCGCCTGGGCCGCGTTGCCGCGATTCACCGAGCCCGGCAGCGCCAACCGCATCGGCAGCGCCAGCCCGTCGGGACCGTAGAGCATGTCGGCGTCGAACAACCAATGCGGGCTGGGCCGCTTGAAGTCGGCGCCGGTGGAATACCAGTGGCCCTGGTCGCGGACGATCACCTCACCGCTGCGTGGGCAGCTGACCGAGTCGGCCGCCCAGCTGCCGCCCGCGGCCACCCACACCACGTTAGCGCTGTCGTAGGCAGCCGAGGTCATCAGCACGTCGTCACAGTTGGCGACGACGACCGCTTGCGGGTGCTTGGCCAGTCCGCCACGCAGTCTGCGCTCGATCACGTTGATCTCGCCGACCCGGTCCAGCTGGTCGCGGGACAGGTTGAGCAACACGATGACGGCGGGCTCGATGGCGTCGGCCACATGCGGCACGTGCATCTCGTCGACCTCGAGGACCGCCAACGCGGCGTCGCGGTCGGCGGCGAGCGCGGCCACCAGCCCGGCATCCATGTTGGCGCCCTCGGCGTTAGTCGCAACCGGGCCCAACGTCGACAGGGCGGCGGCGGTCATCCGGGTCGTCGTCGACTTGCCGTTGGTCCCGGTGACGACGACGGCGCGGCGGCCGGTACCGAGCTGACGCAGTATCGACCGATCCAGCGTCATTGCCACCAGTCCGCCGATCATCGCGCCCGCCCCCCGGCCGGTCACCCGTGAGGCCCATCGCGCGCCGGCTCCGGCGGCGAGGGCCAGGCGTCCTCGGGTGTTCATCACCCGGGAAGTTTAAGGGCGATCGCAAGCTCGGCGCTTTTCCGAGCGCTGCGGGTCGCCCTCGTCCGTTTAAGGGCGATCGCAAGCTCGGCGCTTTTCCGAGCGCTGCGGGTCGCCCTCGCGAACTCAGTCGGCGACACGAAGCGCGGCGACCCAGCGATGTCAGCTCGGCGTGAAATCCTCCATTCATGCCCGACATTCCGGTGGCGACTCCGACGATGACGATCTGGGGTCGGCCGGCCACCGAGCCGGGGGCGGGATGGGCCGTCATCGACGTCGAAACCTCCGGCTTCCGACCGGGCAACGCCCGCGTCATCAGCCTCGCGGTGCTGGCCCTCGACGGTGATGGGCAAGTCGAGCAATCCGTGGTCAGCCTGCTCAATCCGGGGGTGGATCCCGGCCCCACCCACGTGCACGGCCTCACCGCCGCGATGCTCGAGGACCAGCCGCAGTTCGCCGACATCGTCGGCGACGTGGTCGAGCTGCTGCGCGGCCGCACGCTGGTCGCGCACAACGTCGCGTTTGACTACGCGTTCCTCGCCGCGGAGGCAGAACTGGCCGATGTCGAGCTGCCGATCGACTCCGTCATGTGCACGGTGGAGCTGGCGCGGCGGCTGGAACTGGGCATCGACAACCTGCGGCTGGAGACGCTGGCCGCGCATTGGGGGGTCACCCAGCGGCGACCGCACGATGCGTTCGATGACGCGGTCGTGCTGACCAACGTGATGGCCGCTGCCTTGGAGCGGGCCCGCGAACGCGGCGTCTGGTTACCGGTGCGGCCGGTCACCCGCCGGCGTTGGCCCAGCGGCCGGGTCACCCACGACGAACTGCGGCCACTGAAGCTGCTGGCCTCCCGGATGCCTTGCCCGTACCTCAACCCCGGCCCCTACGTCCGTGGCAGGCCGCTGGTGCAGGGCATGCGGGTCGCGCTGGCGGCTGAGGTGCAACGGACTCACGAGGAGTTGGTCGAGCGGATCCTGCACGCCGGGCTGGCCTACGCCGACACGGTCGATCAGGAAACGTCGTTGGTGATCTGCAACGAATCCCGCCCGGCGCACGGCAAGGGCCAGCTGGCTCGCGAGTTGGGTGTGCCGGTCGTTTCCGACGCCAAGTTCATGGATTGCGTCGGGACGGTGGTCAGTGGGACCGGTGTCGAACACTTCACCGACTCGTTGCGTTCGGGCGAGCAATTCGCGTTGTTCTGATTGCCGCTCAGTTCAGCACACATTGTCGCCGCACGGTTGAATGAGTATGCGATGAACGCGAAAACGACATGGGCGGCGGTGGCGGCCGCCGCGGTGCTGGCGGCGGCCTGCGGCGGAGGGTCGCACGGCGGCAACACCGACTCAGCGGCCAAGGGCGGCAAGGTGCAGATCCCCGCGAACTTCTGCGGCCTGCTGAGCGGGGTCGATATCAGTCAAGTGATGGGTAGGTCGTTTCCAGCGCCTGCGGGCAGCCAGTCCTCGAGCGAAGCGCAATGCAATTCCGTGCCCTCGGCCGGCAACGACGTCAGTTTCAAGCTGTATTACAACGACCTGTACTGCAAAGACGGCCAGCCTCCTAACGAGCAGTGTCTCGACGCGCAGTCGAAGGGATTCGCCACCAACAAGCAGACCGCCGGCCAGGTTCAAAACATCCCAGGACTCGGTGACCAGGCGTTCTGTTTCGTGGCTCCGCCCGCAACCGTCGACGTGCTCAAAGGCTGGATCTATCTCACCGTCGTCGCCGACAGCTGTGAACAGGCGCAGACGTTGGCCGGGATACTGCTGGCGAAAATCATGGCCTGACTGCGGATGTCGGCGGTAAACCCTCGTCCGGCCTGATCGATGGCTAGCTGGCTGTCACCCAAGAAACGCCTGGGCAAACTTTAAGTTTCTTATCAGGTTCTGCACATTTTCGCGCCGTCCTATGCCTACACTCAGGACGCGCCCGGCCTTCAGTTGGCCGACCGCTACCGCGAAGACGCGATGGCCGGGACGCAGGTTCACCATGCATCGGCAGCGCGGTGGATCTGACCGTATTTCAACTGGGGGGCACTCCACATATTGGAGGCGCCATGACCGACCGCTTTCTCTGCGTCATCGCTGAGATAGCCGCCCAAATGACGGGGGCGAGCGCGTCCTCCGCGCCGAGGGTGTGCGAGCGGCTGCTCGCGCAGCTGGTCGAGCAGTTCGAGGCCGATGCCGCGTTTCTGCGCCACAATAATCACAGGCTTCGAGCCTCGATGCTGATTGCCGAATGGCCACCCCGGGATCCGGTTCCCGACCCGGATCCGCTGGCGACGATCTTTTTCGCCGACAACGACGTCATGCTATCCGAGGGCCTCAAAGCGCCGACTGTGATTGCCGCCGACGCAGCGAAGTTTGGTCACCCCGGCGGGCTCGCGGCCTGCCGGGGTCGACCGTCGTCGGTTGCGATTGCACCCCTGATCCGGGGGACGGCGACCACTGGCGTGATCGGCTTGACCAAATCGGGCGGCAAGCGATGGGTACCCAAAGAACTCGCCGCACTCGGTGTAATTGCGTCGTTGTTCGCACAGCTGCAGGCCCGCACCGCCGCAGAACGCCGTCTGCGGCGGCTGGCCGAGCACGACGAATTGACCGGCCTGCACAATCGTCGGGCGCTGACCGCGGAAGTTCGCCGCAGACTGCGGGTGGGACGACCCGGTCCCGTCGCAGCGCTCTATGTCGATCTGGACCGGCTGAAGGCCATCAACGATCACCTCGGTCATGCCGCCGGTGATGCGGTCATCCGGACATGCGCACAACGGCTCGCCGCCAAAGCCGGTCGCGACGCCCTGATCGCCCGTGTCGGCGGCGATGAATTCGTCGTGATCCCCAACCGGGCGATGTCTGCTGAAGCCGCGGAAGCCTTGGCGCTCAAGCTTCAGACCACGATGTGTGACCCGGTCCGCATCGGCGGTCAGCGGATCACCAGCACCGTCAGCGTCGGGTTGGCGTTGGGCATACCCGGGGTCGACACCAGCCATGATCTGCTGCACCGGGCCGATCACGCCGCTCTGGCAGTTAAGCGAAAAGGAGGCAACGCGGTCGCCGTGTTCGATCACGACATATCGATGCAGGGCGCATCTGCAAATAACAGCGAGCGCCATTCTCCTGCCAGCATCGACTGCGACGCGCTGCTGCTGCACTATCTGCCCGAAATCGACCTGCGCACCGGTGAAATACTGGCGGTCGAAGCGCAGGCGTGCTGGGAGCAGCCGACTTGGGAGTTGCGGCCAGCGGATCCGTTAAACAGCGCGACCCAATCGATCAGTCTCGGCGGACTGTTGGGTCGATGGGTCATGCGACGTGCCTGCAGAGACTTCAGCCGGTGGCGGTCGCGTGGCCACGGGCAACACGTCACATTGCGCCTGAATATCTCACCGGCACAACTGGTCAGCGACGGTTTCGCCGACGACGTGGCCGCCACCCTCGACGAATTCGGCATCGACGCAGGATCGGTGTGCCTAGAGATCTGCGAACGCCTGATGGTGCGCGACATCAAGAACACCCACACCACCCTCGCGATGCTGAAGGACGTCGGCGTTCAGATCGCCATTGACGACTTCGGCACCGGTGACGTCGTTTTGGCGCAGCTGAAATCGCTTCCGGTCGATATGCTCAAGATCAACACGGCATTCATCCGTGACCTTGGTACCAACGCGGCCGATCTGGCGATCGTGCAGGCGATTATCGGGCTCGCCGAAGCAGTCGATGTGCAGGTGGCCGCCGAGGGCGTCGAGACCCCGATCGCCGCCGAGACGTTGCTACGGCATGGGTGCAACCGTGCCCAGGGTTCTCTGCTGTCGCGCCCGGTGACGGGCGACGCCATGGAATCGCTGCTCTCCACCTGCCAAATACACCTGCCGCTCAACGCCACCAACGATTTCTTGGCACCTGTAAGGCACGCACCAAGTCCAAACACATTGCCGCAGAACCGCGCCCAGGCCTGCGCCGAGCTGACATCGGAATCTGCCGCCAGCTAAGAAGAGTTTCGCGGACGCGTCAGTTAATTCCGTGCGGCCCTATTCACGGCCGACACCACGGCACGCAGCGACGCAGTGGTGATCGACGGCGCGATCCCGACGCCCCACACCGTCCTGCGGCCCACCGAAGCCTCCACGTACGCGGCAGCCTGGGCGTCATCACCCGCGCTCATCGCGTGCTCGGAGTAATCCAGCACCGCCACGTCCAAGCCGACGGTGCCCAGCGCCTCGACGAAAGCGGCGAGCGGTCCGTTGCCGGAACCACTGATCTCGGTCTCGACGCCGTCGATCTTGACGGTCGCGGCAATCGTGGTCGCGCCGCCGTCCTCCTCGGACGCCTCGACCCGCTGCTTCATCCGCTCCAGCGGCCGCACCGGCGCCAGATACTCCTCGGAGAATGCCTCCCACATCGCCTTCGACGAGACTTCACCGCCCTCGCCAGCTGTGCCCTCTGCGATCTTCTGGATCACGCCGGAGAACTCGATCTGCAGCCGTCGCGGCAGGGCCAGGCCGTGGTCGGCCTTCATGATGTAGGCCACCCCACCCTTGCCGGACTGCGAATTGACTCGGATCACCGCCTCGTAGGTGCGCCCGACGTCGCGCGGATCGATCGGCAGGTACGGCACCTGCCACAGCATGTCGTCGACGTCGGAATCGGCCGCATCGGCGTCGACCTTCATCTGGTCCAGGCCCTTGTTGATGGCGTCCTGGTGGCTGCCGGAGAACGCGGTGTAGACGAGGTCGCCGCCGTAGGGGTGACGCTCGTGGACCGGCAGCTGGTTGCAGTACTCCACCGTGCGGCGGATCTCGTCGATGTTGGAGAAGTCGATCTGCGGGTCGACGCCGCGGGAGAACAGGTTCAGACCCAGCGTCACCAGGCACACATTCCCGGTGCGTTCACCGTTGCCGAACAGGCAGCCCTCGATCCGGTCGGCGCCGGCCTGATATCCCAATTCGGCTGCGGCGACGGCTGTTCCGCGGTCGTTGTGCGGGTGCAGAGAAAGGACGGCGGACTCGCGCCACTTCAAGTTGCGGTGCATCCACTCGATCGAGTCGGCGTAAACGTTCGGCGTGGCCATCTCCACGGTCGCGGGCAGGTTGAGGATGATCGGATTGTCCGGCGTGGGCTCGATGATGTCGCCGACGGCATCGCACACCTGCTTGGCGTATTCCAGTTCGGTCCCGGTGTAGGACTCCGGTGAGTACTCGAACCGCCAGTGCGTGCCCGGGTACTTGGCGGCCTCCTCGACGCACTTGCGCGCGCCGTCTGTCGCGATGGCCTGGACCGCGGCCCGGTCGGCGCGGAAGACGACCCGGCGCTGCAGGATCGACGTCGAGTTGTAGAAGTGCACGATGGCGCGGTGTGCTCCCTCGCACGCCTGGAAGGTGCGTTCGATCAGCTCGGGACGGCACTGGGTCAGCACCTGGATGGTGACGTCGTCGGGGACGGCGTCTTCGGTGATGATCTCGCGGACGAAGTCGAAGTCGGTCTGGCTGGCCGACGGGAACCCGACCTCGATCTCCTTGTAGCCCATGCGGACCAGCAGGTCGAACATGCGGCGTTTGCGGGCCGGGCTCATCGGGTCGATCAGCGCCTGGTTGCCGTCACGCAGGTCCACCGCACACCACAGCGGGGCGCGGCTGATCACTTTGACGGGCCAGGTACGGTCGGCCAGCTCGATGAGTTCGACCTCTTCAGCGAAGGGTCGGTACCGGCCGACCGGCATCGACGACCCGCGCTGGGTGTTCCACGCCGGCTGCCCGGCATTGGGTTGGCCAGCGGGTTTAGTGATGGTTCGAGTGGACTTGAATACGTCGGGGGAGTCGCCCGACGGTTGAGAAACGCTAGTCACGGTGATTTCTCCGGGGAATGAGAAGGGGCGCCATAAAAGGCGGCGACCGGCGCATCGCGAACACCCGCGACGGGAAGCCGGCCTCGATCAGGCCCCGTCGCGGCGTCCGAGGAGGAGCACCCGCTGCACGTCTCGTACCTTACCGCGCCGGCGCGGATGCCCAAAACCCCCGCCGGTCAGTCCCCGGCTGGGACGATCTTGACCGGGATGTCGGTGTTCTCGTCGGTGTGATAGCTCGCGCACACCCGGTGGTAGCCGTCGGCAATCTGCAACGGCACGTCGGTGACGAGGTCTCCGCGGACAACCAGAATCGGTGACAGCTGCTTGCCCTTCTTGATCTTCGCCAGGTCCGAGGCGACATGCGCATTGTCCGGTGGCAGCAGCGCCAGGCGCGAAGCGCGCAGCAGATCCTTGGCCTTCTTGTACACGATCGGGGCCTTTTTCAGCGCCGCCACAATCTCGTTGACCTGCCCGGGCTTGGCGAGCAGCGCGAGATAGTCTGCCGCCGCCGGATAGTCATGCTCGTCTGGTTCGGTACCCCATAACACCGCAGCCATCGGGGCAACCAACCTCCTCACGTATTCGAAATCCGCACGCCATCGTCGAGAAGTCTACGGCCCGCCCGGCAGGCTGTTGGGCAGTGCAATGTTTCGAACTTGGCATACGTGGCTTGACATCAGACAAACTAGCCCGTCGCAGTGACCGTGATCCTCAACGACAATGTTTTCAAAGGCTCGCGCTGCGGCTGGAAGGGCCGGACCAATCGGAGCCGGAGGATCGCCGTCCCGGTATGTTCAGCCTTAATGGTGAGTAGCTGATCGCTGCTGCCAGCCGATGGCGGCATAGGCGAGTTCGTTTTCGGCGCAGGCGCAATCGAGAAACTTATCGCATCGAGGTCGCCGTCGACGTCTGACTGCCAGGTGTATCCGACCGCCCCGGCCCCTCCAATCGGAATGACCTCCGATTCGCCGGCTTTGAGATGGATCTCACCCAACGGGTCCAATGACTACTCCCGAATACCATTGTGTCCCAGCGCGATAGTAGTGCTGGAGTTGCTTGTCTGTACGTTCGACGATGACTTCAAGATCGAATCCGAAGCTGCCTTCAACTAGAGCCACCACCAGGCACGATTGATTTCAAATGTCGGCAAAGCGTTGTCCGTCCCAACGGACCGCCCGTGGGTGCGGGGCTAGTTAGGTGCGAACTGGCTGAGCCTTAGCGACTCTTTTCGCAGTTTGAGCCACCTTTGTTGCAGGTCCAGAGCTGTTTGATGCCCTTGTCGTGTCGTTGAGCGTGACCTTGAACTGCATCGTGCGGTACGGCCAGCCCGTTGCGGTGTCCCACTGCGAAACCACCAGTCCGACGCCGCCCTGAGCGTCCAGCTGCGAGCCGGGAAGAACATATCCGCCGTACAGTTGGGCGACTTGATTATTCGCCAGGTCCTGGGCGTCCCACGTCGTCCCTACCACTGGTGTCTGGACCGGGGTTTCGTAGAGGTTGGCGGTCGGGGAGTCGATCGTGCGATATCCCAGCGCGTATCCCGACGAGAGGAAGCCGCCCAGGACCCAGGTGCTGGTGTCCAGCCTGCGCAATGTCAGCTCGCCCCAGGTTTCGGCGGGGGGCGTGATGGGGGTTGGTGTGTTGTCCCATCCCCATTGGTTGTTGGCCCAGCCCCAGCCCGAGTACTGGGTCATGTCACCGATATTCTCCGGCAGCACGCGTCGCAGGATGATGCCTTTGTCGCGCTGAAATCCGGTCGAGACGATGTACACCCAACCGTCGTCGGGGTTGTAATCCCACGACCATAGCTGCGCGTAGCCGTTGTACAACGACGCAGGAAACGTTGCTTTCGCACCCATCTCCTGCCAGGTGACGCCGTTGTCGGTGGAGCTCCAGATTCCGGTCCAGATCACATTCCCGAAGCCGCGGTTGACGATGGCATGCAAATACAGCGTCTGATCGATTACCAGCAGGTCGGAGGGAATCACGGTGCTGATGCCGCCCTGATTCCACGGTGCGCTGTCGTGGACGTAGGGCCACAACTGCTGGGCATAGGTGGACTTCGCGCCGCCCGCACTCTGGTACTGGATCTGGTTGTTGGTATCCCCGGTGCCGAGCAGGGCAACCGGAGCGCGCCAGTCGCCCTGCCCGACGGTGCTGCCGGAAAAGGTATCTCCGAACACAGACAGCAGCTGGCCGTTAGGCGCCAAGACGCTCACGCCGAGGTCGGTGCAGGTCACCCCCCATTTGTCGGTGACGCCCGGCCCGGTCATGTCGCCCACATAGCCCTTGACCGGCACTGGCGGCGGTGCGGGGGCTGGTGTGGGAGGCGCCGGTACCGGAATCGCCGCCGCTGCGATCGTTTTGGGCTGTCGCGCGGCGGGGGCTTTGGTTGGCACGCTTAAGGTTTCGCGTTTCCTGCGCGGGCTTGCCTTAGCGGTGCTTTTCGTGGACAAGGGTCCTCCTGGGTGTTAGTTCGGGTGCTAGGGCGTCGACGCCAGTGGGAAGGAGCCGTGCCCGGTGAACGACGGACCGGAATCGCGCCAGAAATAGTTCAGCTGGGCCGAGCCCGAGCTGCAGATCATTGTTTTCCTCTTTCCGCATTAGGTATCTGGGTGGTCCAGGCCGCGATGGTGAAATTCTCAACAGGGCTCGCTGAGGTGAAATAGTGCCTCGAAACGTCGACGACGGCATGAGTAGCGTGCTACCTGTTTTTCGGCGGCCTTCTTCTCGACGATCCGGGGGCGGGCCATCACGGACCCACCGCGCGGCGATATCGTGCCGGATCGACACGCGGGCCGATGGCGCGCGGTCGGCGTGTGAATCCGGCAGTCAGGCCGCCGGGTCAGCCCCGCCGCTGGGACGGGTCGGTCAGCGCGTAGCACGACTCGCCGACACACGTATCCTGTTGTGGACCTAAGCCCAGCGATGGTGGCGAATCCGAGACGGGAAAAGGACAGAAGTGGCGCTCGTCGTGCAAAAGTACGGCGGATCTTCGGTGGCCGACGCCGAACGGATCCGCCGTGTCGCCGAGCGCATCGTCGAGGCCAAAAAGCAGGGTAACGACGTCGTCGTGGTGGTTTCGGCGATGGGCGACACCACCGACAACCTGCTGGAATTGGCCCAGCAGGTGTGCCCGGCCCCGCCGGCTCGCGAGCTGGACATGCTGCTGACCGCCGGTGAGCGCATTTCCAACGCGCTGGTCGCGATGGCCATCGAATCGCTGGGCGCTCAAGCCCGCTCGTTCACCGGCTCGCAAGCCGGCGTCATCACCACCGGCGCCCACGGCAAGGCCAAGATCATCGACGTCACCCCGACCCGGCTGCAGTCCGCGCTCGACGAGGGGCTAATCGTGCTGGTCGCGGGATTCCAAGGCGTCAGCCAGGACACCCGCGACGTCACCACCCTGGGCCGTGGTGGCTCGGACACCACCGCGGTCGCGCTGGCCGCCGCCCTGCACGCCGACGTCTGCGAGATCTACACCGACGTGGACGGCATCTTCAGCGCTGACCCGCGGATCGTCCCCAACGCCCGGCGGCTGGATACGGTCACCTTCGAGGAGATGCTCGAAATGGCGGCCTGCGGCGCCAAAGTACTGATGCTGCGGTGTGTGGAATACGCACGCCGCTACAACATTCCGGTGCACGTCCGGTCGTCGTACTCGGACAAGCCGGGCACCGTCGTCACCGGATCGATCGAGGACATATCCATGGAAGAGCCCATCCTGACTGGCGTCGCCCACGACCGCAGCGAGGCCAAGGTGACCATCGTCGGCATACCCGACCACCCCGGCTACGCGGCAAAGGTGTTCCGCGCCGTCGCCGACGCCGACGTCAACATCGACATGGTGCTGCAGAACATTTCCAAGATCGAAAACGGCAAGACCGACATCACTTTCACCTGCCCGCGCGACAGTGGCCGGGTCGCGGTGGAGAAGCTGGACTCGCTCAAAGACGAAATCGGTTTCAGCCAAGTGCTTTACGACGACCACATCGGCAAGGTGTCGCTGATCGGCGCGGGCATGCGCAGCCATCCGGGGGTCACCGCCACGTTCTGCGAGGCGCTGGCCGGCGTCGGGGTTAACATCGACCTGATCTCTACGTCGGAGATCAGGATCTCGGTGCTGTGCCGCGACACTGAACTAGATAAAGCTGTTGTCGCGTTACACGAAGCATTCGGCCTCGGCGGTGCTGAAGAGGCCATGGTGTATGCGGGGACGGGACGATAAATATGAGCGCGAATTGCGCGTCGATAGGTGTAGTAGGTGCCACCGGTCAGGTGGGCCAGGTGATGCGCAGGCTGCTCGACGAGCGCGACTTCCCGGCAACCAGCGTGCGATTTTTCGCCTCGGCCCGCTCGCAGGGCCGCAAGCTGGCCTTCCGTGGGCAGGAGATCGAGGTCGAGGACGCTGAAACGGCCGACCCGGCAGGTCTGGACATCGCGTTGTTCTCCGCCGGCTCGTCGATGTCGCGGGTACACGCGCCGCGGTTCGCGGCCGCCGGGGTGACGGTGATCGACAACTCGTCGGCATGGCGCAAGGACCCGGACGTGCCGCTGGTGGTCTCCGAGGTGAATTTCGCTGACGCGCGGACTCGGCCGAAGGGCATCATCGCCAACCCGAACTGCACCACGATGGTCGCGATGCCGGTGCTCAAGGTGCTGCACGACGAAGCCGAGTTGGTGCGGTTGGTCGTTTCGAGCTATCAAGCCGTATCCGGTACCGGACTTGTCGGCGTCGAGGAGCTCGCCACCCAGGTCCGCGCCGTCATCGACGACGCCGAGCAGCTGGTGCACGACGGCAGCGCTTGTGAGTTCCCGGAGCCCAAGGCCTACGTTGAGCCGATCGCTTTCAACGTCCTCCCGTTGGCCGGGAACCTGGTCGACGACGGCTCTGGCGAGACCGACGAGGACCAGAAGCTGCGCCACGAAAGCCGCAAAATCCTGGGCATCCCGGACTTGCTGGTGAGCGGAACCTGTGTGCGGGTGCCGGTGTTCACCGGCCACTCGCTGTCGATCAATGCCGAGTTCGCCCAACCACTTTCACCCGAGCGCGCCCGCGAACTTCTCGACGGCGCACCGGGCGTGAAGCTGGTTGAGGTGCCGACGGCGTTGGCTGCTGCCGGTGTCGACGAATCGTTGGTCGGCCGGATCCGCCACGACCCCGGTGTGCCGGACGGACGGGGCCTGGCGCTGTTCGTGTCGGGCGACAATCTGCGCAAGGGCGCGGCATTGAACACTATTCAGATCGCCGAGCTGCTGGCCGCCGAGCTGTGATCCGCGGGTGAGCCCTGCCGACTCCCGCCGGATCGCGCGCTGCTCGCTCATGGCCGCGTCTGTCGTGTGTTTGCTTGCTCGGCAAGGCTTTTCACCTGCGTATGCCGATCCGCCGGCCCCGATGCCAGAGCCGGTCCTGCAGCCGCTGGCACCGGGCCAGGTGATGCGGATCGGTCCGACGGCCGGGACCGGCACGCCCACCCGCGACTACGGCATCGGCGCCACCGACCTGTGCGAGTTCATCGACTTCCCCACCGACGTCGTGCAGGTCTGCGGCGACAGCTTCGCCGGCGAGGGAGTTGGCTTCGGCGGCTACTACTCGCCGATCGCCCTGCGGGTGGACACTTCATCGGTCGATGACCCCGCCGGAGTCCGCTACACGGGGGTCACCGGCATAACGGTGCCGCTGCTGGCCGACCCGACGCCGACGGGCGCATCGCAGTTGCCGGCGGGTGTCGTGCAGATCAACCGACAGAACTACCTCCTGATCACCACCACCAAAGATCTGGTTCCGCAGAGCTCACGGCTGGTGAAAGCTGAACCAACACAGGGGTTTTGGCAGACTCTTCAGAGTTCGCAACGAGACGCGACCTACATGGGCGGTCGGCAGTCACAGATCAGCGGCTACTACGACCCGATACCGACCGCGGAGTCTCGGAGCGGGTGGGTCTACGTCGTCGCCGACAATCTCGACCGCAGCCAACCGGTGATGCTGTATCGGGTCGCACCGCAAAATTTCGGCGACCGCTCCCGATGGCAGGGCTGGGCGATTGGTCCTGGCGGCGGTTGGAACAAGCCGCCAACCCCGCTATGGGGTGACCTGATCGGTGAAATGAGTTTCAAGCAAATCGAGGGCAAGGCCGTGCTGTCGTATTTCAACGCCAGCACCGGAAACATGGAAGTTCGGGTGGCCGAGGACCCGACCTCGCTCACCACCGCGCCGGTGACCACCGTGGTGCAGCACGACGACTGGCCTGATCCCGCGGAAAGCCTGCCACCCCCGGAAGACAACCGACTGGCCCAGCCATACGGCGGATACATCTCTCCTGGATCGACGCTGGACGAGTTGCGGGTATTCGTCAGCCAGTGGCATAACAGCGATCCACGGTCACGGGCGCCCTATCGGGTAATCCAATTCGCGGTCAACCCATT
>NZ_DATFZD010000142.1:0-29273 GCF_035314665.1 Mycobacterium sp.
GGTGACCACCTTGGTGGGCAGCGGCAGGTTGAGCGGAATCAGCGTCAGTCCGAACGGCAGGCCCAATGAGATGGGCAGAATGTCGGTGCGCATCCGCTCTTTGATTCCAAGCTTCTTCGCCAACCACATGCCGCGATTCAGATAGAGCTGACCCTCCTGGCCGCCGATCGACACCATCGGGACGATGGAGACACCGGCCTCGATAGCCGTTCTAACGTAGCCTTTTCGGCCCCTGAAATTGATCCCGTGTTGCTGCCATGTCGGGCGGTACGCGTCGTAATCACCGCCCGGAAAGACCAGCACCGCGCCGCCGCTGCGCAGTGCGCTTGCGGCGTTGGCACGATTGGCGCGGATGAGGCCGAGCCGCCGCATGAGCCCGGATGTCGGGCCGCTCAGGATGATGTCGTGAGCGAGGCCGTACAGGGGCCGGTCAAAGCCGAACTTCTGGTAGTAATCGGAAGCGAACACCGGCATATCGGTGGGCAGGGCGCCGCCGGAGTGGTTCGAGACCAACAGCACGCCTCCGGGTGGGATCCGCTCCAAACCCCTTACCTCAGAACGCAACCACACCTTGACAGCGGGCCGCAAAACCGACATCCAACGTTCGACCAGCAGCGGGTCGAATTTGGCGATCTCCGGCGTATCGGTCTCTAGCGCTTCCATGGTGTCTCCCTCAAAACGATTCGCCGCGACGCTAACAACCGAATCCTCTAGGCGGAGGGTCACTGCCCCCTGGCCGGGACGCTTTCGCAGACTGTGCCGATCACCGGGAGGATCACGTAAGGACGCGGCGCCGAATCCAGCCGGTCCAGCGGTCAGGTGTTGATCGGCGGCGAGGCAACCGGAGTCGCCGCGGTGTCCCCGACCTTCGCAGGCACCGGCCCGTAGCGTTGTTCGGGATCGAGCACGCAGTGCGTGCGCCCGAAAACGGTGACCATGCACTTGTTGTTGTGGGTACACCGGCTGCGTGTGGCGGGATCCGCCGTCATCTTGTTGACCAGATCGGGTTCGCGCAGCAGAGCTCGACCCATCGCCATGAAGTCAAATCCCTCGCGGATCCCCGTCTCGAGATGGTCGCGGTTGGTGATGCCGCCCAGCAGAATCAGCTTGGTGTTGCGCACAACCGGTACGAACTGCCTTGCGGCCTCGAGCATGTAGAGGTCGGTATACGGGTAGCTGCCCATCACCCGCTTGCCGGCCAGCCTGATCCCGGGCCGCAGAGCGGCCGGCATGACGCGGGCGAACTCCCGCACTGGCACGTCGCCTCGGAACAGGTACATCGGCTTGTAAACCGAGGAGCCCTGGGTCAGCTCGATCGCGTCGAGCGTGCCGTCGGCGTCGAGCAGCTGCGCGGTGCGCAGCGCCTCGTCGATCCAGATGCTGCCCGGCAGTCCGTCGTCCATATCCAGCTTCGCGATGACGGCGACCTGGCCGCCCGCCACATCGCGGACACGTTCGGCGATCTCACGCGCGAAGCGGGATCGGTTGTCGACGGACCCGCCGTACTCGTCCTTACGCCGGTTGATGAGCGGGCTCATGAACGAGCTCGGCAGGTAAAGGTGCCCGAAATGCAATTCGACCGCGTCGAAGCCGGCATCGACCGCCAACCGCGCCGCGGCACCGAACTGATCGACGACGATCCTGATCTCATCCCGCGTGATCGCACGGCAGTACGCGAAGGAGGTCGGGTTGACGAACCGGCTCGGCGCGACCGCCGTGACCCCGGTCAGCGCCTTCGGCGCCACTACCCCCGCGTGGCCGAGCTGGGCGGAGATCGCGGCACCGGCCCCGTGGACGGTATCGGTGAGCCTGCGCAACCCCGGCAGGGCCTGTCGGCTCATCACGATCTGGCCGGGCGCGCTGGCACCCTCGGGCGACACGCAACAGTAAGCGACCGTCGTCATGCCGACCCCTCCGACGGCGAAGGACCGATGGAACGCAATTAGATCGTCGGTGACCAGTCCCTCGGGCGATCGCCCTTCGGATGTGGCGGCCTTGATGATCCTGTTGCGCAGCGTGACGGGCCCGAGCTGAACGGGGCTGAACGGATCGCTCATCTCACCACCGTCGCCCGCATCCGGCTCGGGGTCAACGAGGTTCTCCCGATGGCCGGGAGTGCACACGTTGGACGTCCCGAACGGCATCTACGGTCGGGTCATGACCGACGGTCGGGTATTCGTCATCGACAGGGTGGTTACCAGGCCCGGATGCGCCAGGAGGTTCGTCGACATCTACCTCGCCGAGTACGCACCCGGCGCCCGCTCCCGCAACATGACGCTGCGCGACGTCCTCGTCAGTCCCCCGATCTGGTTCGAGGATCAACCCAATACCGTCACCATCACCTGGACGCTCCCCAGCGCACAGGCATGGTGGGAGATGACGTGGAAGGGCCGGCCGGATCCGGCCCTTGGCGAATGGTGGTCGCAGATAGGCGAACTGGTTGCGGAGCGGTCCCGGTCGGTCGCCGCGGCCGCCGACGACGTCGACGGGCTCTGCGATGTATAGCGTCACCCGACTCCTCGACGTCGCCGACGAAGATCGGGACCGCGTGCTGGCTTCCGTGCGCTCGGGAGCCCAAGCGACCCACGCATACCATCGGCTCGTCGAGCCGACGCTACCCGGCGCGCGCAATGGGGGCGACGTCCTGGTCCACTTGAGGTTCGACTCCAGGGGTCAATGGCTCTTGGCTGCAGACGATTTCGCTGCCGTTCTGCAGGACCCCGCGATCACCCGGGTCAACGGAGCCACTTACCCGGGCGCCCCGACGCGCAACGGCAGCGGCGCGGGCACGGTATACCGCGCCCTGCTGTTGCGAGTGCTGCCCGACACGGACACGGACACGGTGGCGCGTTTCGAGGACGAGCTGTCCTCGATGCCGCGCTTCGTGCCGGCCATCAGGGCATGGCAGCTGAGCCGTGTCGACGATGCGATCGGGACATCGCAGTGGACTCACGTGTTCGAGCAGGAGTTCAGCGACGTCGACGGGCTGATGGGTCCTTACCTCATGCATCCGATCCACTGGGCGGTGGTGGACCGCTGGTTCGATCCGGAATGCCCGGACGTCATCATCCGGGATCGGGTGTGCCACAGCTTCTGTCACACCGCCGAATCGGTGCTGAGCTGACCGCAGGGCCGCCGGGAAGTGATCACAACAAGTGCTGGTAGCCGTCAGATCGTGGCCTACAGGGGCGGCAGTGCCCGGACGACCATCTGAATGCCGGCACGTAGTGCTGAACGCAGGCTGTCGAAGTCGCCTTGCTCTACCCAGTGAACGTAGGCCTGGCGGCAGATCTGGATCACCAGCTGGGCTGGCAGCGTGCGGATGAACGGGTCGGTACCGAGGTCGAAGCGAGAGGCGAGGAAGTCGGAGATGGGGTCGGCCAGATCCTGCCCCCAGTCCAACCATCGGAGCCGGTACTGAGGATCGGTGATCACGAGCGCCATGAACTTCCGGTCGATCTCGAGTTCGCCGCGTTTGGCAACCTCGGTGGTGAAAGCCTCGACCAAGGTCTCAACGGTGTCACTCGCGCGCGGGGCGTGTTGGAGGACTTCGACGCTCAGACCACCGAACTGACGGAACAGTGGCATCACGACGTCTTCCTTGACCGGGAAGTGGCGGTGGAATGTGCGCGGCGCTATGCCTACGGCGTCGCAGATCCGGTCGACGGTCGCCGAAGTCGATCCATCCGCTAGGAAGATGTCGCGGGCAGTCAGTGCGATGGTCATCCGGAGCTCTTCGGCACGCCGCTCGGTCAAAGTCGGCCTGCTCGGCGTACTCACGTGAGGCTCCTTCATTCGCCCATGTGGGCCTGGTCATCGTAACTGGTGCCGGTCGCCCGGTTGCGCACGCGCAGTAGACCACTGAATCCACCTCAAGTGTGTTTCCCCTTGCCTTTGAGCCATCGATGTATCTATACTTATACCTGTCAGATTCTGCCACTTGTACAGATTCTGCCACCCTGTTGTGACGTGGGAATTCAGCGTTCGTCACCGGTCGGCTCCAGGGATTGGCCGGCGGCTGCCACGCCCGGAAGCGGTGCCGCGCCATAGCAGGGAAACCTCACCCCATTGCTGCTGAAAGACGGAGGGCCCAAGTGGTAAGCGAACTGAACTACGACGACTACACCCACGACTTCATGGGGAAGGTGGGCAACATCGAAGACTTCTCGCGGGACTTCCTACTGGGTTTGGCCCGCGTGTTCGAGGACACGTTGAACTTCGTGCCCTATGCCCACGTCAAGATCTATTCGGAGAAGGTCGGCATCAACGCCGCGATGGACGTTGCTGCGGAGGTGTCACGAGCCGTGATGCGCCAGGTGCTGCCCATGGGGCGCTACATCGCCCCGCCGGGGTGGGACTGGAAGAACGCCCAGTACCAGGCCATCCCCTTCGACGTCCAGACCGAGGATCTGACGAAAGAAGCCCTGATCCGGCTGGTCAAGACCTACTGGGATCAATATCTGAAGGGCCACAACTACTTCATCGACCAATGGACGAAGATCATCCCGGAAGAAGAAGTCTGGCTGGGCCTCCCGGATATGTACGAGCTCATCATCGACTACGAATACCCGAAGCTCGCCAAGGTGTTCAAGATTGAGCCCGTGCACGTCGTCGATTTCCTGAAACTGGCCTGTTTGAGCATCGACGGCACCCTCGGCTACGGCGGCGAGTACATCGTGTACAACCCGGATCACGTGGTACTCAACATGCGCCGCTGCGAGGTGTTGCAGAAGTACACCGACGAGGGCCTGTATCCGCCGGCGCGCGCATGGATGAACTGCACGTTCGAGCAACGGATCTCGGCGCCGTTCTTCCCCGGCTGCAAGCTCGACATCAACCTGCCGCCCAAGGACTTCAAGTTCTCACAAGGCGAGCCCTTCTGCGTCTGGACTTACACCCGCGGCGAACAGAACCACGCCGCCGCCGCTGCAGCACCCGACCCCCGAGCGAGTGCAATGAAGAAGATTCCCATCATGCCCGTGTCGTCGGGCTAAACCGACACCGCGAGCAGACGCAAAATAGCGCGAATCGCGTTCAATTTCTGCGACTTTGCGTCTGCTCGCGCATCTATAGGCCGGCGGGCAGGATGTTCGGGTTGGCCGTCCCGGGCGGCTCCAGCGGAGGTAGCTCGCCCGTGCCGTCCAGCGTGTGCACTGGCAACTGCTCCGACCATGGATAGTGCAGGCTGAACGCCACCAGGCCGGTGCGTTCGGCGGCCGGAAGATGACACATCGCAAGCACGGTCTCGGTCAGGTACTCGACCGGCTCAGTGGGGAACGTCTCCGGGATCAGTGACGACGCACCAGGGGTGCGAACAGCCGTCGACGGGCCGACGCAGTTCACGGCGATGTTGGCGTCGAGCAACTCGGCCGCCACCCCCTGCGTGAAGCGATGCAGGGCGGCCTTGCACGACGCGTAGATGACGTCGCCGGAGGTCTTGTTGTACTCGCGGTAGGGCCGCACCGGGGCCACACCGGTGACCGAGCCGATGTTGACGATCCACCCGCCACCCTGTTTGCGCATATGCGGGACCGCAGCTTTGGTCAGGACGAACGGCGTCCGCAGATAGTGCTCGACGGTCCGGTCGAAGGTCTCCAGCGGCATCTCTTCGACCACCGAGTAGTCGGCGAAACCGGCGTTGTTGACCAGGATGTCGATGCGGCCGGTGCGGTCCAGCACCTCGTCGACCAGGCCGTCGCGCGCCTCGGCGTCCTCGAGGTCGGCGGCCAGCCCGAACGCCGATCCCCCGGCTTCCTCGATCAGGGCGATCGTCTCATCGATCGTCCCCGGTATCGCCGAGGTGCCCCCGGTCCGGGTGGACTGCGACGGCGTGTAGGCGCGCGCCGTCACCGCGACGGTCGCACCCTCTGCCGCCAGCCGCTGGGCGATGGCGCGTCCGATGCCGCGGCTGCTGCCGGTCACCAAAGCCGTCCTACTGGAAAGTAATTGGGTCATCGCAACGTCAAGTCCGCTTCGATCGGGGATCGGTGCTGCTGCCAGACATCGACCAACCGGTACGGGGTGGCCACCACCACCCGGCCCGAACCCGACCGGTAGTAGGTGTGCGCATTCGGCGTGTGGCACCACACGGTGCGGCTCATCGCTTTATCGATCTCGGCGACATAGTCGTCGTAGGCCTGCTGGGTGACCTCCATCGTCGTGGCGCCGCGCAGCGCCATCAACTGCAGGCATTCGATGATGTAATGCGCCAGAACTTCCATCGAGAAGTTCGCACCCGCACCGTGTCCCGGGCTGTAGTTCGGCGCCGACATGATGAACAGGTTGGGGAAGCCCGGCACCGTTCCACCGCGGTAGGCGCGGGGGCTGTCGCCCCATTCGTCGGCCAGCTTCTTGCCGTCGCGGCCGCGGATGTCGACGGTGGACAGGAAGTCCAGGTAATAGCCGGTGGCGTAGATGACGACGTCGAGGTCGATCTGCCGACCGTCCTGGGTGACAATGCCTTTCGCGTTGACCGCGGCCGGTTCGCTGGCCTCCACGTCGACGTGCTTGCGCGTCAACGCCGCGTAGTACCCGCCCGGATCGCGGATGATCCGCTTGCCATAGGGCGCGAAGTCCGGCGTGACCTTCTTCGCCAGCTCCGTTCCAGCACCGAAGGTTGTTTTAATGTAGTCCATGCACATCTGCAAGAGCACATCGTTGGCCGGCGAGATCGACAGATGGGTTTTCGCCCATTCCGGGTCCTGCAGGATGATGGGATAGTTGTTGTCGGCCGTGCCCCAGTACGACTTCAGCCGGTTCCAATTCGCGTAGTACCGCAGGTGGCGACCGAGGTAGCGGCGGTGCTCGGGAACGTCGTCGGTCAGCCGCTTACGCGGCGCCACCCAGTGCGGCTGCCGCTGGAACACTGTCAGGTGCTCGACCTCGTCGACGCAAGCGTCGACGATCTGCACGGCTGTACAGCCGGCGCCGATGATCGCCACTCGCTTGCCGGTGAGGTTCAGCGACGCATCCCACTGTGCGGAGTGAATGCTGGTGCCCGCGAACGTCTCCCGGCCACGTAGCTCCGGCCAGCGGGGGCGGTTCAGATAGCCGGCGGCGGTGATCACCACGCGGGCATAGCTGACGTCGCGATTGCCGTCGCGGTCGACCGAATGGATCTGCCACTGATCGCGGTCCTCGTCCCACCACAGGGCCTCGACCTCGATACAGAATCGGGTGTGCTCGCGTAGCCGGTACTTGTCGGCCAGCGCTACCAGGTAGGCCTGGTACTCCGCGCCCTGCGGATAGTAGCTCGTCCATTCCGGATTTACCTCGCGCGACAACGAGTAGTACGCCGAGGGGGTGTCCACGCCGATGCCGGGGTAGGTGGTGGTCAACCAGGTACCACCGACCTCGTCATTGCGATCGAAGATCTCGTACCCGACACCAGCGTCGGCGGCGGCGAGCGCCGCGATGATGCCGGCGATGCCCGCGCCGATGATGGCCACGTTCATCGTTTCCGGGATCGGCAACGTGCGCGGCAGCGTCGGCTGCGAGAGCTGGAAGCCGCCCTGCTCGAGCAGCAGCGGAACGAACTCGTCGGCGACGTCGGAACCGAGCGCCAGCGGCAACAGGCGCTTGAAGAATTCGGGGTCATCGGCGGCCGGCGCCCCGGCCGGCCGGGCCGCACCGAGTGCGGCCACAACGGCGTTCGCCAGCGACTCGGCTGTGTCCAGATCGGTAATGCCCGCCCGCTCGGGCGGGTCGGGGACATGGGAGATCTTGGGCCCGAAGGTGTCGATCACCGACAGGTCGCCGGTGAGCTGAGCCAGCACCGCGACCAGCACACCGGGGTCGGCTTGACGGAGGTTCGCCCGCAGTTCCTCGGGATCGACCGCAGTCTCGTCGGCACAGGCGGTAGTCACGGTAGCCATGTACCGAGTATCGAAGCAGTCGGGCGCTTCCACGACCCGACTTTCCTCTGAGCGGGACACGATCCGGCTGACGGCAGGTCCGGGGCCTAATGTTCGGCTCATGCAACGCGCGCACCACGACATGCACCAACTGGACACCGTGATCGGGCAGGCGCGTAGTCACACGCTCGGCGATATTCCCCGCCGGTCGGCCCGCAAGCAGCCGGACAAGATTGCGATCATCGACGGTGATGTCGTGCTGACGTTCGCCGACCTCGAGAACCTGGTGGACCGCGCGGCGGCCGCGCTGCACGACAACGGGTTTGGGCCCGGTGATCGCATCGCGCTGCTGTCGCACAACTGCTGGCAGTACGCGGTGCTGGCGTTCGCGACGGCGCGCGCGGCGGTGGTTCTGGTTCCTATCAACTTCATGCTCACCGCAGAGGAAATCTCCTACATCCTCGGCCACAGCCGGGCCAGCGGATTCATCGTCGAAGCTGATTTGACGCCCACGGCCGAGCAGGCGATGCAGCTCGCGAGTGTGGTCAAGACGAAGGCTGCGCTGATCCCGGCCGGGCGCGCCGCTCCGGCTGGCTGGGATGATTTCGCACAGTGGTTGACGAGTACCACCGCTGCCCCGAGTCCGGGTATCGACGATGACCAGCTCATCCGGCTGATGTACACGAGCGGAACCGAGTCCCATCCGAAGGCGGCCATGCACACCAGCCGCAGCCTGATGTGGAACTACATCAGCAGCATCATCGCCGGTGAAATGTCCGGCGAAGACGTTGAAATCCACTCGCTGCCGCTCTACCACTGCGCACAGTTGGACAACTTCCTGATCACCGACATCTATCTGGGCGCAACCAGCATCATCCTTCCGCGGCCGGAACCGGAAGCCGTGCTGCGCAACATCGAGCGCTACCGGGTGACCAATTACTTTGCACCGCCTACCGTTTGGATCTCACTCCTGCGTTCACCGGTCTTCGACGACGTTGACCTGTCGAGCCTGCGCAAGGGTTACTACGGCGCATCGGCGATGCCGATCGAGATCCTCAGTGAGATCCGGGAGCGCCTACCCGATCTGAGGTTGTGGAACTTCTACGGCCAGACCGAGATGGCACCACTGGCGTCCGCACTCGGACCGGATGAGCAGGACGCACATGCCGGTGCGGCCGGGCGCCCCGTGCTCAATGTGGAGACGATAATCCTCGACGAGGAAGACATCCCCGTGGGGACGGGTGTCGTGGGCGAAATTGTTCATCACAGCCCGCATTTGATGCTGGGCTATCTCGACGATGAGGAAAAGACGGGACAGGCTTTCAAAGGCGGCTGGTTCCACTCGGGCGATCTCGGCTACTACGACGAGCACGGCCTGCTGCACGTTGTGGACCGCAAGAAGGACATGATCAAAACCGGCGGTGAGAACGTCGCGAGCCGGGAGGTGGAGGAGGTCGTGTACCGGCATAGCGGTGTACAGGAAGTGGCGGTGTTCGGTCTGGCGCACCCGGTCTGGGTGGAAGCCGTGGTGGCGGCGGTGGTGGCCCGCGACGGCGTCTCCCTCTCCGAGGACGACATCCTCACCCACTGCCGGAAGCACCTGGCCGGCTTCAAGACGCCCAAACACGTGTTCTTCGTCGATTCACTGCCGAAAAACCCCAGCGGCAAACTGCTCAAGCGTTCGCTGCGGGATCGGTTCACCCTCGAATCCAATAGTCACTGAAGGGAATACAGTCTGTGTATAAAGGGCGCATCGCACGATTCGACGCACCCGGCCAGCCGTTCGAGATCGAGACCGTCAGTCTGCCGGAAGTGGGTCCCGGTCAGATCCTGGTCAAGGTGGCCCGTGCCAACATCTGCGGCTCCGACCTACACGCCTGGAACGGCACTTTCGCGACCGCCGGCCTGGGTGGTCAGCTGCCTACCGTCCTGGGCCACGAGATGGTGGGCGCCGTCGAGGCGCTGGGCGAGCGTGTCACCGCGGACTCCAACGGCATGTCGCTTCGGGTCGGCACCCGTGTCGTGTTCCCCTACTTTTTCGCGTGCCACACATGCCGAAACTGCCTGGTCGGCAGGCGCAATGCGTGCTTGAACCTGAAGATGGCGATGCTCGGTCGCGCCGACGAACCGCCGTACTTCGTGGGCGGTTACGGAGACTACTTCCTGCTGCCCGCCGGCGCGGTGGTCTACACCGTGCCCGATACCGTCTCCGACGATATCGCCGCCGGCGCCAACTGCGCACTGTCGCAGGTGATGTACGGCCTTGAGCGGGTCGGCCAGCAGCTCGGTGAGTTTGTGGTGGTGCAGGGCGCCGGCGCGCTCGGCCTGTATGCGGTAGCTGTCGCCAAAGCGCGGGGGGCTGCGCGTGTCATCGCGATCGACGGGGTGCCCGAACGCCTTGAGTTGGCAACGGCATTCGGTGCCGATGCGGTGATAGACATCACCGAAGTGAACGCGGAGAAGGACCGTGCGAAGCTGGTGCGCAAGCTGACTGACGGTCAGGGTGCCGATGTGGTGGTCGAGGTGGTCGGCAACCCCGCGGCCATCGACGAGGGCCTGAAGATGCTCGGACAGTTCGGTCGGTACGTCGAGATCGGCAATATCAACATAGGGAAGACCTTCGAGTTCGACCCGTCGCGATTCGTGTTCGCCAACAAGACGATGGTCGGCGTTTCGCTCTACGACCCGGTCGTGTTATCGCGGGCGCTCGCCTTCCTCGAGCAACACCAGGACCGGCTGCCACTCGACCGGCTTGCGGCAGCGCATTATTCACTCGACGACATCAACGAGGCGTTCGCCGCCGCCGAGGGCAAGCGTGATGTCCGTGCCAGCATCGTGCCCTGACCACAGAAAGCAGACGATGACCATGCATGACTACACCCGCAAAACGCTGTTCCTCGACGGGCGGTGGGTGACGCCAACGGGTACCGACGTGATCGAAGTGATCGACCCGGCGACCGAACAGGTAATCGGCAGCGTGCCCAACGGCACCGCCGCCGATGTCGATGCGGCGGTGGACGCCGCACGGCGCGCCTTCGACCCGCTCATCAGTATCGCCGAACGCCGCGACCGAGTGACTGCTGTCATCGCGGCGATGGAAAAGCGCCTGCCGGACATCGCCAAAACCATCACCCGGGAGATGGGCGCGCCGGTGCGCATCGCGCAGACCGTGCAGACGCAGGTCCCGCTCGCGGTGGCCCGTGGCTTCGCCGACGTGCTCGACACGTTCGAATTCGAGGAACGGGTGGGCAATTCGCTGGTGATCCGGGAGCCCTACGGCGTAATCGGCGCGATCACACCGTGGAACTACCCGCTCTACCAGGTGGTGGCCAAGGTGCTGCCGGCGATCGCGGCGGGCTGCACGGTGGTACTCAAGCCGAGCAACGAGGCGCCGCTATCGGTGTTCGAGTTCATGGAGGCCGTCGAGGATGCGGGCCTGCCGGCGGGCGTGGTGAATCTCGTATCCGGCAGCGGTCGGGTGGTCGGCGAGCGCATCGCCTCCCACCCGGGCGTCGACTTCGTGTCGTTCACCGGCTCCACCGGTGTCGGACAGCGGGTGGCCGAACTCGCCGCGCAGTCGGTGAAAAAGGTGGCGCTGGAACTCGGCGGCAAGTCGGCCAACGTCATCCTCGACGGCGGCGACCTTGCGACCGCGGTGAAGGTCGGTGTCGGCAACGCCTTCCTCAACGGTGGCCAAACCTGCATGGCGTGGACGCGGATGCTGGTGCCGGCGTCCCGCTACGGCGAAGCACTCGACCTGGTCGAGGCGGCGGCCTCGAAATACACCGTGGGTGACCCGTTCGACCCGGCCACGCGGATCGGTCCGTCGGCCTCGGCGGCGCAGTACGAGATCGTGCGGGGCTTCATCGAACGCGCGCAGCGCGATGGTGCGCGGCTGATCACCGGCGGCGGCGAGAAGATCTGCGATAGTGGCTATTTCGTCGCGCCAACGGTTTTCGCCGACGTCGACCCGGACTCAGAGCTGGGTCAGGAGGAGGTGTTCGGCCCAGTGCTCGCCGTCATCGGATTCAGCCACGAGACCGACGCACTGCGGATCGCCAACGGCACTTCCTACGGCCTGTCCGGCGCGGTATGGGCGAAGGACACCGACAGCGCTATCGCATTCGCGCGCGGCGTGCAGACCGGTCAGCTCGACATCAACGGCGGCAGGTACAACCCCATCGCGCCGTTCGGCGGCTATAAGCGATCCGGCATCGGCCGCGAGCTCGGCCGTGCCGGCTTCGAGGAGTACTTACAGACCAAGTCCCTACAGTTGCCAACATGAACACCCCCTTACACATCAGCGGTTCCGGACCAACGCAGGTCTGGACGATAAACCAGCCCGACGTGTCGCACCATGCGGACCAGCTAGGGGTTGACCGCACGCGGTTGTGGTCGTCGGCGACAGCGCATGTGGCTCGCTGGCCGCCGCCGTCGCCCTAGCTGCGCGGGACCACGACGGCCCGTACATCCTCCGTCAGGTGCTGCATTATGCCGACGTCGACCGCGACATGGCGGTGCCGTCGATCACCGAGGTCAGACGACAGGCTGATGAACCACCCGCCTATCCAATTCCGTTTGGTGTAAAGGAGTTTCCACCATTTCAACCCTTCAGATGTTGCTCGACGAGCGTGACATCGTTCGCGCGCTTGCCCGTTTCGCACGCATCGCGGACAGTAAGAAGTTCGATGCACTTGACGAAGTCTTTGCGCCGGATGTCCTCTTCGACTACGGATCCGGGCGCCTCGAGAGCGGCCTCGCCGCGCTTCGTGCACTACTTGCGCGTCACCTCGACCGGTGCGGTGGAACCCAGCACCTACTCGGCAGCATCACCGTCGATATCGACGGAGACACCGCCGTCAGCCGCGCCTACGTCCAGGCGCGCCACCAACGCGTGGGTGATTTCGTCGGCCCGGTATTCGACTCGAATGGTGAGTACGTCGACCGCTGGGAAAGGCGCACAGACGGATGGCTCATCGTGCACCGGACTGCGACGTGGGCGGCGAACACTGGGGAAGCCGAGATCCTCGCCGGGGACGGTCAACTGGGTTGACTTCCACAATCGCGAATCGCGCCGAGTTGCCGAGAACCCGCGGAGGACGCATGAGCAGATGACAGCTTCGATCATCACCGGCCCCGAGTACTTACAGACCAAGTCCCTACAGTTGCCAACATGAACACCCCCTTACACATCAGCGGTTCCGGACCAACGCAGGTCTGGACGATAAACCAGCCCGACGTCGGAAACGCGATCACCGGCAAGGACTTCATCGGCGCCTTCGAGGCCGCGGTCGACGAGGCCAACTCCACCGCCAACGCCGACACCGCCATCCGCGCGGTAATCCTCACCGGAGCGGGCAAAATCTTCTCCGCCGGCGGCAACGTTAAAGAGATGGCCGACCGAGGCGGAATATTCGCTCTGGACGCGATCGATCAGCGTCACGCCTACGTCGACGGAATCCAGCGGATTCCGCGGGCACTGGGTCGTCTCGAAGTGCCGTTGATCGGCGCCATCAATGGGGCCGCCATCGGCGCCGGCTGCGACCTGGCGATGATGTGCGATATCCGGATCGCTTCTGAGCGGGCGTCGTTCGCCGAGAGCTTCGTCCAACTCGGCCTCATCCCCGGCGACGGCGGCACCTGGTTCCTGCAACGCGCGATCGGCTACGAACGCGCCGCCGAGCTGACCTTCACCGGCGACCGCGTCGACGCGGCGACCGCACTCGGCTGGGGCCTGGTCAGCCGCGTGGTGCCGCACAACGACCTGCTCCCGGAAGCGCGCGCCCTCGCCGAGCGCATTGTCAAGAACCCTGCGCACGCATTACGGATGGCCAAGCGTCTGCTGCAGGAGTCGCGGACCGGTTCGCTCGAGTCAACGCTGGGAATGGCCGCGGCGATGCAACCGCTGGCTCATCACGACCCCGAGCACGAGCAGCGCATCGCAAAGTGGAGAACCCAGTAATGGCCCCGCCGTCGCTTCCCCGATTGGTGCCGCCCGCCAGCATCGATCCGGCGTCGACGGACTCCCTGCGCGCCGAGGTCCGGCAGTTCCTTGCAGAACAGCTCGCTGCCGGCGCGTTCACGCCATCCGTTGACGCGTGGCTGTCGGGTTGGGACGAGAAGTTCACCGCCGCGCTGGCCGCGCGTGGCTGGCTGGGTATGACGGTGCCCGTCGAGTACGGTGGTCACGGGCGCTCATTCCTCGAACGGTTCGTCGTGACCGAGGAACTGCTGGCGGCCGGCGCGCCCGTGGCGGCGCACTGGATCGCCGACCGGCAGATTGTGCCGTCGCTGCTCAAGTACGGTACGGAAGTTCAGAAGTCGGAGTTCCTGCCGCGAATCGTGCGTGGCGAGTGCTTCTTCGGTATCGGCATGAGCGAGCCCGACTCCGGCTCCGACCTGGCCAGTGTGCGCACCCGGGCCGTGCGCGTCGGCGGCGGCTGGTCGCTGTCGGGCACGAAGGTCTGGACATCGGGCGCGCACCTCGCGCACGCGTTTATCGTGCTCGCGCGCACCGCACCGGTAGATCGCGAGGATCGGCATGCCGGGCTCAGCCAGTTCATCGTGGACCTGCGCGGGCCCGGCATCGAGATCCGCCCCATCGTCTCGATGAACGGCGCACACCACTTCAACGAGGTGATCCTCAGCCAGGCGTTCGTGCCCGACACCATGGTGTTCGGCGAGATCGGCGAAGGCTGGAGGCAGGTGACGTCGGAGCTGAGCTTTGAACGCAGCGGGCCTGAGCGATTCTTGTCCACCTTCATGCTGCTCGCGGCGACCACCGAAGGCATGGCCGCGCAACGCATTTCACACGACGCCAACCTGGGCCGCCTAGTGGCGCGTATCGCTGGCCTGCATCAAATGTCGTCAGCGGTGGCCGGTGCGCTGCAGCGGTACGATCCCGCAGACGTACCCGCTGCGGTAGTCAAGGTGCTCGGCACCAACACGGAGGGCGACATCGCCGACTTCGCCGACCTGCACGGCTGTCAGGATCCCCGGTTCGCTGACCTGGTGACGGCCGCAGTAGACCAGCGTCCGGGCTTCACGCTGCGTGGCGGAACCAACGAGATACTGCGGGGTGTGATCGCCCGGGGATTGGGGCTGCGATGACAGTCATTCCGAGCGCCGTCGACCCGGCCCTGCTCGACATGATGGAGGCCGTCTTCGCTGGTTACCGCGAGACGTATTCGCCCGCAATGCCCTTTGAACGTGACACAGAACTATGGCGGCGGCTCGAGGAGCTCGGGCTGGTGCGGCTGACCGGCCCGGAGCGGGCGGGCGGCAGCGGGGCCGGTTGGTATGAAGCGGCCGAACTGCTCGCCGCCGCAGTCCGTCACGGGGTCCGCATTCCGTTGGCCGAACATGATTTGTTGGCGTGCTGGCTGCTGGACGCGAACCAAATGCCCTGCGACGGCGCGGTGCGGACGGTGTGCATGCTCGACGAGCACGGAGTAGCCACCGGAGTACCGTGGGCCGCCGGCGCCGACCGGATCGTGGTCGTCTGGCAAACGGGTGGCGAGTACCGCGCGGCCGATGTCCCGGTCGGGTCGCTGGCAATCACTCGTGGCAGCAACATGATCGGTGAACCGCGCGACGCAGTAGTTGCGGACCCCGCGACCCGGCAGGGTGTACCTGTAGCCGCGGCTCTGGCCGCTCAGCTAAGGCTGAAGTCAGCGCTCGTGCGGTCGATCCAGGTGTGTGCCGCACTGGATCGGATCCTGGAGCTCTCGATCGAACATGTGACCTCGCGCGTCCAGTTCGGTCGGCCGCTCGCGAAGTTCCAAGCGATACAGAACCTGGTCGCCGACATAGCCGCCGAGGCCGCGCTCGCCCGTGCCGCGACCGAGGCCGCGCTCACCGCGGCCGTCGCCAGCCAGTGGACGGCGTCGAACCTCGACTTCCTTGTCGCCGTGGCGCGTTCGTGTGCGGGCCACGCCGCCTCGATCGTGGTACGAAACGCCCACCAGGTTCACGGCGCGATCGGTACCACTCGCGAGCACCGGCTGCACGAGTTCACGCGGCCCGCACTCACGTGGCGTTCGGAGTTCGGTTCGGTTCAATACTGGGACGACCAGGTCACCAGCGCGGCGCTTGAGGCGGGTGCGATCGGGCTATGGAGCCTGATCACCAGGTAACGATGCGTCCCCGGTTATGTGCAACGGGTTGGGGGTGCACGACTGCCCTGGTCCCAGGGAATCGACTGCAGCAGCAGCTGGGCAGGCAGGCCGGCGAGTTCGCGCAGCAGTCCGTCTCGCAGCTGCAGTACGGGCCGACTCCCGATGAGTGGGCATTGCGGTGCCGATCGCGTTGACCCGAAGCTCTAATGACCGGTACGGATTATGGCCTCGTACTGTTCACCACCGACAAAGGCACTGCGCCGGCGCTGGCGGCGAGCATCGCCGAGAAGCATGGGTTCAGCTCGTTCTCGGTACCCGAGCACACGCATATCCCGGTCAACCGGGAGGCGATACATCCAGCTACCGGCGACACCTCACTGCCCGACGATCGGTATCTACGGACGCTTGATCCCTGGGCGAGTCTGGCCACCGCCAGTGCCGTCACGAGTCGGATCAGGCTATCGACAACGGTGGCCCTGCCTGTCGAACACGACCCCATAGAGCCCTCGCGAAATCTACTGCGACCCTGGACTTTTTGTCGGCTGACCGGGTACGCGTCGTGCAGGCTTCGGCTGGAACACCGACGAACTGCGCAATCACGGTGTGCCGCCACAGCGGCGGCGTACGGTGTTGCGTGAGTACCTGGAGGCGATGCGGGTGTTGTGGACCGAGGAGGAGGCCTGCTACGAGGGCGAATACGTTCGCTTCGGTCCGAGCTGCTGTTGGCCCAAGCCGGTGCAGGCTCATGTGCCCGTCCGTATCGGCGCCACCGGCAACGGGAAAAACTTCGCCTGGATCGCACGCCACGCCGACGGATGGATCACCACGCCCCGCGAAAGCGAACTCGCCACGCCCGTCGCGCAACTCAACCAGGCGTGGGCGGCCGCAGGCCGCAGCGGTGCACCCGAGATCATCGCACTCGACGTCGATATCGAACCCTCACCGGACAAGCTAAGACAGTGGTCAGAACTCGGGGTTACCGAGGCCCTGTACGGCTTCCCCGACGGACGCGAAGCCGAGGCCGAGGCCTATGTCGGCGAACTGGCCGACAAACTCGCCGCGATCGGGCCGCTGCCGCCGAGTGCCCAGCATCGTCGTGAGCGGCAAGTAATGCGGATTGACCACTGTGTGCGAATCGGCAGTTCGGCGCCGGGCAGAGAGTGTTCCACTGACCGGGCATCCCCGGTGTTAACGGGGCCACACCGGGGTTGACTCGCTGTCATGCGCAACGACATCACACTGCCGGAATTGCAAGAGTTCGTCGCCGGCTTCTGGTACCACTACGACGAGGCGCACTACGACGAGCTGGCGGCGCGCTATGCCGAGAACGTGCGCTACGCGAGCCGAAGCGATTCGGGCGCAAGCCCTTTCGAGGAACTGATGTCGCCCGAGCTGCACGGCCGTGACGCCGTCATGGAGTGGCTGTCGGAGCATCGCAAACAGAGCCCGTACCCGCTCCGCCACCACGCCACCAATGTGCACCGCACCGGTACCGACGGTGCTATTACCCGCGCGCGTTTCTACATCTTCGTCAACCAGATCGCCAATTTCGTGCCGTTCGCGGTGTCCAGCGGCGTAGCCGAGGTCGGTGTGCGCCGCGGGGCCAACGGGTTGGAGTTCACCGAGATGGACGTCATACTCGACACGACCAACTCGGTGCTGTTATCTGAGCTACACGCCGACACCTCCACCGGTTCGTGAGCGCCGGCGAAAACTTCTCCGGCGGCGTGGCCGTCATTACCGGCGCCGGCGCCGGCATTGGTGCGGGACTGGCGCGGTATGCCAGTCGATTGGGCATGACCGTGGTTCTCGCCGACGTGGACGCCGCCGCCATCGCAGCATTGCGTGACGAGCTGTGCGCAGCCGGGACTTCGGCGGTAGACGTCGTGTGCGACGTGCGCGACCCCGGGGCCCTGCAGCAGCTCGCCAACAAGACCTACCTTGATGTCGGCCCAGTGCGGCTGTTGGTAAACAACGCCGGGGTCGAACAGTTCGGCTATCTGTGGGACACACCGGTGGCCAACTGGCAGCGCGTCATCGACATCAACATCAGCGGCGTCTTCTACGGCGTGCGGGCGTTTCTTCCGATGATGATGGCGACCGGCGAACAGGCGTGGGTGTGGAATCTGTCTTCGGTCGGCGGGGTGGTGGCGGCTCCCTTACAGGCGCCCTACATCATGAGCAAGCACGCAGTGCTCGCGTTGACCGAGTGTCTGCATCTCGAGGTTCAAGCAGCCGGACACGACAACCATATTCACGTGCAGGCCGTTCTGCCTGGCGCGGTGGCCTCCAACATCTTCGAAGCCGCCGGCGCAGTGACCGACGGCGACGTTGCGGCGGCCGAATCGCAGCGCTCGGCGATGCTTGACATCAAAGCCGACGCCATGGATCCGCTGGCAGCTGCCGAAAGGGTCTTTGAACAGGCCGCCGAAGGTCGGTTCTACCTGCTCACCCAGCCGGAGTTCGTCGGGTCGGCAATGGCCGAACGCGCGAATGTGCTTAGTGCACAACGGCCTCCGGTGCTACTGACACAGCGCCGATTCAACCCCGCAAAACAGTGACATGGCGACTCCCAGACTAGATCCCGACGCCGCCGCGCGAGTCGCCTCGTTCGGTGACATCCCGCCGATGCGCCAACGGGGCTTGGCTGCGGTGCGCGTGGCGGTCGAGTCTGCACCGCTACCCGACGAGCTGCCCGAGATGGCCAGCGTGACCGACGCCGCCGTTCCAGGGCCAGCGGGACCAATTCCGATCCGGATCTACTGTCCCACCAGTGATTCCAGCGGTCCGGTGCTCGTGTACCTGCACGGCGGCGGATTGGTCATGGGCTCCAACCACTCGTTTGAACCGCTGGCACGCGCATTGGCATCGGCCTCCGAGGCTACCGTGGTGGCCGTCGACTACCGGTTGGCCCCCGAGTCGCCTCCGCCCGCCCAGTTTGATGACGCCTACGCCGCGTTTGAGTGGGTGTCGCGAAACGCCGACGACCTGGGGGTCGACGCAGGCCGACTGGCGGTGGTCGGCGACAGTGCGGGCGGTTCGCTGGCGGCCGCGGTTGCGCTGGCGGCGCGTGACCGTGACGGACCGCCGATTTGTGCGCAGGTGCTGCTGTACCCCGGACTGGACCGCGACATGACGGCTCCGTCGGTCACCGCACTGGCCGATGCACCGATGCTCACCCGTGACGACATCGATTACATGCACTCCCTTGCCGACGGCGACGCGGGCCTGCCCCGCGACGCGTACCTCGTTCCGGCCTATGCCGCCGACCTGTCCGGCCTACCGCCGGCGATCGTGGTGAGCGCGGGCTGCGACCCGATCCAAGACTGGGGTGATCGGTACGCGGCGCGGCTGCGCGACGCCGGCGTGCAGACCACCGACACCCGCTACCCGGGGATGTACCACGGCTTTCTCATGCGGTCTGACGCGACGGCGCGCGGTCGGCTGGCCATCGCCGAGATCGGGGCGTTGCTCCGGGCGAAGTTCGCCCATCCGCTCCGGTTTGATGTCCCGATCACCGGACATCACGCAACCGCTGCGCAGTAACGCTGCACACAATCACAGCAACCCAGAACTGGCAGAAGGAGACAGCTGATGCTCACCGACGAGCGGCGGATGGAGCTTTCCGAAGTATTGCGGCCGGCCGCACCGCCTCGCGAGATCGACAGCGTCTACACCGATGACCAACGCGAGCGTCTGCTTGACGTCGTGCATACCGAGGGCCCGTGGAAGCTCATCATCGCCCAACACTTTGCGTCGGCGGACGAACTGATCGCGACCATGAGCGGCGTCTTCCCCGACGGGTTTACCCCGTCGCTGGACCTGTTCCTCACCCCGACCTTCCGCGGCTACCTCGCCAACGGCGGCGCGGTGCTCTACCCGCAACTGCATGACTGCTTTTACAATGCGGGATTTCTAGAGATGGCCAAAAGCTACTGGAATGCCGAATACGCCAAGCCGCAGCTGATGTTGTTCAACATCAACGGACCGTGCGCCAATCGCGATCCGGGACACCTGGATTCGCCGAGCTTCCGCGGCGTACGGCACGAGAACGCGCCCACCTGGCTCACCAGCGTGATGGGCAAGTCTGGCCTCTTCCAGGACTACCTGATCAAGATGGCGCAGGTGATCACCTGGTTCTCGCTGGATAGCGGCAGCGGATTCACCTATTGGCCCGACGGGCCGTTGCATGCGCCCAAGCGCGTCCTGCCGCCGATCAACAACCACGGCGTCGTGGTGCAGAACGAAATGATGGTGCACCGCGGTGAGGCGAACGGGCCACTCGATCAACAGATTCCGGCTGGCTTGGCATTCGACACGGTGTTCACCGGCGATCCCGACGACCGTGACCGCTGGCTGCTGAAGAACGACGACGAGGTCATTGCGCGCCACCACACCGACGAGCTGCGGTTCCTCGTGCACTGGTCGGCCGAGGTGTTCTCAGACTACGACGAACTGAAGAAAAACATGGAAGGCTCCGATGACCTGACCATCGAGCAAGCGATCGACACCATGGTCAAGGACGTCAAGGCGCAGGGCATCAAACTTGCGATGCCCGAAGACCCGCTCCACGACCCTCAGTTCATTCAAACGTTGAACGCGGCCTATGACCTCGGCGGTCCGTCGAGCTATCCGGAAGAGGCACCGATCAGCGCCTTCCAGCTTGCGTGACGTAACGAAAGGCGTCGTATGCTAAGTCGATTCGACGATCACAGAATCATCATCACGGGAGCGGGTTCGGGCATCGGTCAGGCCACGGTGGCTCGGCTGCTCGATGAGGCCGGTACGGTGGTTGGCTACGACGTTTCGTCTGACGGGCTGGCCAAAACTGTCGCGGCGGCAGAAGCCGCCGGCACCGCAAAAAGGCTGACCACCGCGGTACTCGACGTGTCGGCCGAAGACGCAGTGATCACCGCCGTCGGCCGGGCGATCGATGATCTCGGCGGCCTCGACGTGCTCGTCAACGCCGCCGCCATTCAGCGCTGTGCCAACACCCACGAACACAGCCTCGACGATTGGAACCAGACGCTGGCGGTGAATCTGACCGGCACTTTTTTGATGACTCGCGCGGCGCTGCCGGCATTGTCCGAATCAGGACGAGGTGTCGTGGTGAACTTCACCTCGACCGCAGCATCTTTCGCCCATCCTTACATGGCCGCCTACGCCGCCAGCAAGGGCGGAATCCTGTCGTTCACCCATTCGCTGGCGCTCGAATACGCCAGCCAGGGTCTACGCGCGATCAATATCCAGCCTGGCGGGGTTTCTACGGCCTTGGCGCTCAGCACTCTCGACAAGATGCCGGAAGGCTACGATATAGGCTTGTGGGCCAAGCAAACTCCGCTGCTGCACGGCTCTGACGGAGGGGTTCTGGGCGATCCCAGCGCGGTCGCCTCGGTGATCGCCATGGTGGCTTCCAACGACGGCGCCTTCATGACCGGCACCGAAATTCGGGTGGACGGCGGCGCACACGCCTGACCCACGAGCTAGGTTGCCACGTCGACCGTGTCATCGGCCACCGGCAAGTCACCGTGACGGACCGCGTCGACAATCGAGGCGGCCAGCGCAGAACAGCCCAAAAACACACGTCGCCCCGAGTATGCGGCTAAATTCTGGGCGTCACGGCGCTCGAGGCAGCCGGTGGATGCTTCGGCATTCCATTGCACACTGGTCTGGTTCCAGCTGCCCTTTCGCACCAGCACGCAGCCGCCGCAACGACGGCAGGCCACCGACGCCATCGGACAGTCGCACAGCCGGTTGTCGATCCGGATGGTCATCAGCTGGTTCCCGCCACTGCCCCGGTGGCGAGGTTAGCTTCGACCGCCTTCATCCACTCCTCGCGTGGGCTGGTGGTATCGAGTTCATGTTCAAAGCGATCCACCATGTCCGGCGTCACGTCACCGATATCGACATAGAATTGCTGATACCAGCGGCGAAGCTGATAAACAGGACCGTCCTCCTCGCACAGCAGCGGATTGTCGATGCGTGCCTTGGTCTTCCAAATCGCCACGTCCTGTTCGAAGCCCACCTTGACCCAGTCGCCCAGCGCAATTGCGGTCTGCATCGCGGCCGCCTCGGGTAGCTGATCAGACTTCTTGACGATGATGCCGTACTGCAGCACAAACGAATTCGCATCGATTGGATAGTGACAGTTGATCAGCACCGTGTGTTGGTCTGCGTCCTCGAAGTGGTACGTCAGATCGTCGATCATGAATGACGGCCCGAAATACGAGGCGGCCGAAGTCGTGCCGAGCATCCGTGGCTGGCCCTCCGGGTCGGGTATGTCCGGGCGCGCGCCGCTGTTCATATATTGCGTCGCGATGTGGCCTTCGAAGATGTTCTTGAAGTGTGTAGGCATCGACCCGTGCACGTAGAAGAAATGTGCCATGTCCACAACGTTGTCGATGATTTCGCGGCAATTGCTGTTGACCACTGTCGTGTACCAGTGCCAATCGGTCCACTCGTCGCTGGTGGCGCCCTCGATTCGCGGGATGATCACCTCCGCCGACGGTGGGTTGCCTTCCGGGTCGTTCCAGACGAACAACATTCCGTCTTGTTCTAACGTGTTCCACTTCATGGTGCGGGCCAGTTTGGGCACCCGCTTGCTGTAGGGCACACCCTTGCACCGGCCGTCACCGCCCCAGCGCCAATCGTGGAAGGGGCAGGCGATCTCATTGCCCTTCACCTCGCCCTGGGTGAGATCGCCGCCCATGTGGCGGCAGTAGCCGTCCAGTGCGTTGATCTTGCCGTCCCCGCTTCGGAAGACCACCAGCTTCTTGCCGAAAGCATGCACGGCGTGCGGCTTGCCGTCGCCAAAGTCTTTCGTCAGGCCCAAGCAGTGCCAGCCGCGAGCGAATCGGGTTGGGGCCGCTGCGGCTTCGATCTCCCGAATCTCGTCAATGTTCGACTGCAACGTCATGTCGTTTGTTGTACAACCGTTGGCCCGGTTATGGCGGCGACCGTCCCGCTGGCAGGGAGAAAGCAGCCACGGCGCCGCTTCCACGACCTAATGTCGTCTGCGTGACGACTGTTCAACCAGCCACGATCCCTGCCAGCATGCCAGTGCGCGACACTGTGGTCGACCTCCTCGTCGTGGGCTCCGGCACGGGTATGGCAGCAGCGTTGGCCGCCCACGAATGCGGATTGTCGGTGTTGATCGTGGAGAAGTCGTCCTATGTCGGCGGCTCGACCGCCCGCTCGGGCGGTGCCCTATGGTTGCCGGCCAGCCCGATTCTCGAGGAGAAGGGCGCCGGAGACACCATGCAGCGTGCTGAGACGTACCTGCAGTCCGTGGTGGCCGCGACGGCCCCGGCCGAACGGTCCGCCGGTTACCTGCGGAACGTGACTGGAACCGTTGAGCTGCTGCGGCGTACCACGCCGATACGGCTCAGCTGGGCCAAGGACTATTCGGACTACCACCCGGAGGAGCCGGGTGGAACCGCGGCCGGTCGCACGTGCGAGTGCCGGCCGCTGAACTCCGCGATCCTCGGTAACCAGCGAACCCGGCTGCGACCCGGAGTCATGGAGGTGAAGATCCCCATGCCCACCACCACCGCTGACTACCGGTGGATGAACCTGATGGCCCGTATCCCGCGCAAGGGCATACCGACCATCGCCAAGCGCCTTTGCCAAGGAGTGGGCGGGCTGCTGCTCGGCCGCCGCTACATCGCCGGTGGGCAGGCGCTGGCTGCCGGACTATTCGCCGGTGTTCTACGTGCGGGGATCCCCATTTGGACCAACACCGAATTGCAGCGCTTGACCACCGATGGCGGGCGGGTCACCGGCGCAGTGATGAGCCACGACGGGCGCGAGGTCACCGTCGCTGCGCGTAGGGGCGTGGTGTTGGCCGCCGGTGGGTTCGACCACAGCATGGCCATGCGGTGGAAGTTTCAGTCGGAATCCCTCGGCGAGAACATGAGCCTGGGCGCGGAGACCAACACCGGTGACGCGATCCACACCGCTCAAGACATTGGCGCCGCAACCGATCTCATGGACCAAGCGTGGTGGTTTCCGGCGGTAGCGCCGCCTCGGGGCGGGGCGCCGTTGGTGTTGCTGGCGGAACGGTCCCTACCGGGTTCGCTGATCGTCGATCAGCACGGCACCCGGTTCGCCAACGAAGCAATGGATTACATGTCGTTCGGGCAGTGCTTGCTGGAGCGGGAGCACTCGGGGAATCCGATCGAATCCATGTGGATCGTGTTCGACCAGAAGTACCGCAACAGCTACGTCTTTGCCGGCGAACTGTTTCCGCGCATGCCGATTCCACCGGCGTGGTATGAAGCCGGCATTGCCCATCGGTCGGATGAGCTCGCTGAACTCGCCGACAAGATCGGTGTTCCCGAAGCAAAGTTCAGGGCTACCGTGACGCGATTCAATGAGATGTCACGAGCCGGAATTGATGTGGATTTCCACCGCGGCCGCAGCGCCTACGACCGCTACTACGGCGATCCCACCATCACCCCGAACCCCAATCTGCGCCCGCTCGATAGGAAGCCTTTTTATGCGGTGAAGATGGTACTCAGCGACCTCGGCACCTGCGGCGGACTGCGAGCCGACGACCGCGCTCGGGTACTGCGCGAAGACGGCAGTGTCATCGAGGGTTTATACGCGATCGGGAATACCGCGGCCAACGCGTTCGGGACCACATATCCCGGTGCGGGCGCGACCATCGCCCAGGGGCTGGTGTACGGCTATATTGCGGCCCGTGACGCCGCAGGGCGCTGATCAGTCAGGTTCGTCGGCGGCGGCCTTCTTTTCGATTTCGTACCAGAATTCCGGTGTGGGCCAAGGGATCTTGGTAGGTCCACCTTTTCCCGGCTGAGGGAATGCGGCTTCCGCCTCGTCAAGCTCCTTGATCATCTTTAGGGCAAGCTCCCGCTCGTTGGCGTAATAGCGCTCCGCCCACTGCAACGCGACGCGGGCGTATGCCCAGGACGGATCGGCGCTGGCCCACCGCGCATCCTTCGCCGCCTTGCGGTGCATCTCATCGGCATACGCAAAGTGTTCCTGCAGCAGCTCCTTCAGCCTCTCCGGTCTGGTGAGATGTCCGAGGGTCACCCGCAGCAGTGGGCCATGCTTGAGCGTTGGCGGGTCGACCGGCGCCTCGTTCGCCCACTGGGTCACCGCGTCCAGCCCCTCGTCGGTGATCTTGTACAACCTGCGATTGCGCGTGCCGCCGGTGTTCTCGACGCGCGAAGTCACCAAGCCGAGCTTCTCCAGCTTCTTCAGCTCGGAATAGATGTGGCTGTAGGCCGGGCTGTCGTAGAAGAACCGCATGCTCCAGTCGATCCACTTGCGGATGTCATAACCCGAAAGCTCGTGCTCGTATGACAGCATGCCGAGCAGCGCCCAGCTGGTCGCCGCCAGATTCGGCTTGCCTGACCGATTGCTGCCTTCCATTTGCCCAGGTTAACAACCCGGGCCGCCGGCCCTTCGCCAACTGACCACTGGCTGGGAGGCGCTATTGCCGGGCGAGCGCGCCACGACGGACGCTTTGGCCGTGACAACTAGCGGGCAGATGGCGAAGCTCGAGTCGGTATATCGGCCATTGGCCGATTCGGTGCGCCGTCTTATCGATGCCACAATCAGATCGCAAGTCGATGCGGCGACTCTGGTCGCCGCGAAAGAGAAGATCGATTGCGCCACTGAGGAATTGAGTGCGACGCTGATGCCGGTTTCGTTCGGTGTGCGACAGACCGACGATGGTCAATCGATGGCCTGGGGCAACGTTGTGATCGGTCTGCGCAACCCAGTCGCCCCGCCGCTCGCGATCAACCACGAAGCTAGTGGACTGGTATGGACCGAGTTCACTCTTGGCGCCGCCTACGAAGGTCCGCCCGGACACGTGCATGGCGGAGTGTGCGCGATGATCCTCGACCATGTCCTGGGCGCAACCGCGCACAAGCCGGGAAGACCCGCGGTTACCGGCACTCTCAGCGTCCGCTATCTGCGCGGCACGCCGCTCGGCCCGCTGCACGCAGAAGCACACGTCGACCGCGTGGAGGGCGTCAAGACGTTCGCTAGCGGCCATATTGCCGACGCACAGGGCATCACCGTGCAGGCTGAAGGCGTGTTCGTCCACCCGCGCAATCGCGGCACGAATAGCTAGTTGCGAGCTGGAGCAAGGCGTTTCAGCGCTAGCCCGCCTTCAAACGGCCGGTACCCAAATGCGGCCGGTGCCCGATAGCCGGTGTCCTCAAGCGGCGTGTGCACCTCGGCAACCGTCGGCCCGATCTTCGCGGCGACCGGCGCAAGTGCATCGAGGTCGAAGCGATATAGGCGACCGGCGTTACCGCCCAGAATCTTTCGGCAAGCGTCTTCTGATCTGTTGTGCAGGGCCCAGCGGATGGCCAGCTTAGAGTGTGGCGTGAAGCCTTCCTCGTGCGGATAGTCGCTGCCCCACATGATGTGCTCCGGGCCCATGAAGTCGATCATTCCCGAGTCGAACGGCGCCAATTCGCTGGCCAGATAGCAGTTTCGCTGGACGTATTCGCTCGGCGTCATAGTCAGCTCGTCGACGGATGACCCGCCGAACATCCCGTAGGTGCGGTTGCCGGCCTCGGACTTCATGGTGGGCACCATGGCGTCGAGCATGCCGAGTTGCCCCGGCACCCACAGCGTGCCCTGCTCGGTCGGCGCGAACCGCAGCGTCGGGTACCGCTCGAACACCCCGGCCAGGATCAAGTGTCCCAGCGTGCGGTTGGCCCATAGGGCCATCTCGGTGATCAGTACCGCGTTGGACGCCGGCTGGTCCATCGGCATCTCGGGACTGCCGGCACCCGCGTGCTGTACGACGGTCAGGTCCAGATCCGCGCAAAGCGCCCAAAGCGGTTCGTAGCGGGTGTGGAAGAGCGGTGCGACCTGGGGATCACCCGGCGAGACCGGCGGGACGAGCACCCCGCCGAAACAGTTCTGCTCGGCACCCCAGCGGATCTCATCCATGGCCAGCTCGACGTCGTTGGGAAAAACCTGAATCAACCCGCGGCGACGGTCCGGCGCCAGCGAACAGAAGTCGATCTGCCAGCGGTTGTGGGCCTGCACCCCCGCCCAACGCTTCTCGAACTCGTCGCGTGTCCGCGGCAGGCTGATGGTGATGTTCGGGGTGGTCGGGAAGAACGGCGGGACGGTGTTGGGCAGCAACACCTCGGCGGCCACCCCGTCGGCGTCCATCTCGGCGATCCGGAGATCGCTATCCCAGTTTCGGTTGGCGGTAGCGATGATCAGGTCGTCGAACGGGCTGACGTAGGTCTTTGCCCATGCGTCGAACTCGTCGTGTAGGCCCGCCGGCAAATATTGCTTGTAGTCGCCGATATCGGCCCCGGCGTGGGTATCCGTCGAGATGACGACATACCGATCGATCGTGTCCCAAGTTGTAGGCATCGCGTCCTCCGACGTTGTCGCTATAAGAGGCTAGCCTTCCGAATAGCCCGACGACCGCAAGATCACCATCTCATTGAGCGGACCATCGGTTGGATCTCCGGACCTTGCCTCAGACCACTCCTCTTAGCCCGTCGGCGCCGAACACCGGTTCCAGCATCGCGCTGAAGTCCGGGCCGCGTCGCAGCATGAGCCCACCGTCGACGTTGATGACCTGCCCTGTCACGTAGCTGGCAGCATCGCTGAGCAGAAACATCGCCACGTTCGCGATGTCTTCGACCTCGCCGGGCCGAGGTAGCGGGGTGATCACGCGGTAATCCTCGCTCAGCTCCGGCGAATCAAATATGGGAGCAACCATCTCCGTGCGGATCAGGCCCGGGCGGATGCTGTTGACCCGCACCCACGACGCTCCGAGTTCGTCGGCGGCCAACTGCATCAGGTGGTCCAGCGCCGACTTGCCGACGCCGTAGGCGCCGAACCAGCGGTGGGTGTTGCTGGCCGCGATCGACGAAATGCCGACGAACGAACCGCCGCCACCGCGCACCATCTCGCGGGCGGCGTGCTTGAGCACGTACATGGTGCCGTTGACATTGAGGTCGATGGTCCGTCGCCACAACTCCGAGTCGATCTGGGTGATCGGCCCGATGGTCTGCGATCCGCCGGCGCAATGGACCACGCCGTGCAGCCGGCCGTGCCAGGCCGTCACGGCATCCACCGCGCGGGTGGTCTCCTCTTCGCTGGTGATATCGGCGGGCTCGTAGCGAATCGAGCCGCTGCTGGCCTCGAGCGATTCGATCTCTTTGACGGCCTCCGCGAGCCGGTCGGGGTTGCGCCCGACGATCATGACCGCGGCCCCGGCGGCTACCAGCCCGGCGGCCACCCCCTTGCCGATTCCACTGCCACCGCCGGTGACCAGGTAGGTCCGGTTTGTGAACGAAAGCTGCACGCCAGCCCCTCACGCCAAAACTGAAACAGGTTCTAGCTATCGAACCATGCGCCCGTCGGTGGGGGCGCTACGGAGTATCGCGGCGGGCCACTTTCGACGGCTTTGCGTTGCGCCAGTCCTCGACATCGGGCGGCAATCCGATCGGGTACCTGTTCTCGTTGTGCGCCGCCCAGTGCGCATGCCCCAGCTCGTGGATGTGGAATGCGTGCCGCAACGCCTCGGTGAAACCCATCGCGTCCGACGCCGCGTTCACCGAATCCTTGATCAGCAGCGCGGCCATCGTGGGCCGCTCGGCAATACGCCGCGCGAACTCCACCGTCTTGTCCTCGAGTTCGTCGAGCGGAAACACCTTGGACACCATGCCGAGCCGGTAAGCCTCGTCGGCGTTCAGCGAATCACCGGTCAGCAACAGCTCTTTGGCTTTGCGCGGGCCGAATTCCCAAGGGTGGGCGTAGTATTCAACACCGGGCATGCCCATGCGGACACCGACCACGTCGCTGAACTTCGCGTTGTCGGCGGCGACGATCAGATCGCAGGCCCAGATCAGCATCAAACCGGCGGAGATCGCATTGCCCTGCACCTGGGCAATGGTGATCTTACGCAAATCGCGCCAACGGCAGGTGTTTTGGAAGAAGTAATGCCATTCCTGAAGGTACGTCTTCTCCGCCACCGCATCGCGGTTGGAGCCGTTGATCCGGAAGCTGGGCAGCTGGTCGGGACCGGGCGCCCGCTCCGCCAATGCCAACTCAGAACCAAGGTCGTGACCCGCCGAGAAGTTTCTGCCGCGCGCGGCCAAGATCACCACGCGGACGTCGTCGTCGGCCTCGGCGCGCAAGAACGCCTCGTCGAGCTGAACCAGCAGGCCGCGGCTCTGCGCGTTGTGCGCGTCCGGCCGGTTGAGCCAGATCCGGGCGATGCGGCCTTCGTCGAGCGTTTCGTAGGTCACCAGCCTGTCTTGCTTCGCGTCAACCGCGTTGGTGCCCA
>NZ_DATFZD010000143.1:0-3038 GCF_035314665.1 Mycobacterium sp.
CTTTGGCGACCGCGGCAATTTCTGCGGCCAGCGACTCGGTCGTTCTCAGTGGAGCTGCCGGGAATCGAACCCGGCGCAAATATCCCGCTGACCTGCAGAAACGCTCAATTTGACGACGCGAAAGCACGCGAAACGACGCGAAACGACCTGCGGAAACACGGGGCGTGTTGATGGCATCAACACTCTCCCTAACGCCCCAGCCCGCAACGCAGGGTGTACGTAATCTCGCCGTTCACAGCGAGGCAGATGTTGATCAATGGCCCGCGATGATCGACTGGCTAATCGACCAGCAATTCCGGTTCAGGGAAGCGGTTGAAGCGGTTGGCGGCCTGGGACCTCTTGCTGACCTAGACCAGCGCGCCCCAGCCGGGCGACCTCGCCGTGACGGCCTTTGCAGCTGGTTGTCAGCGGTCACGTAATTCCCCAGTTCTGAGGGGTTGTCCGTCACGTAATTCCCCACCTTCCGTCACGTAATTCCCCACCCCTGGGGCGTGTCCGGCGGGGGTTGGGGTGCTGCTCAGGTTCGCTCCGTTCAGGTGCCCCGCCAGGGGTCCTGGAAGGGGCCTGAGTTGGCGAGGAGATCGTGGAACGTGACTGACTTCGTGGAGATGTTCCGGCACTGGAACGCCGGCCGATCCCAGGTGCAGATCAATGAAGCACTCAACATCGACCGCAAGACGATCCGCAAGTATTTGGCCCCGGCGCTGGCCGAGGGTCTGCAACCGAACCCGGGCGAGTTCGACGAAGAGTTGTGGCGGGCACGGATAGGACGCTGGTTCCCTGAGCTGGTGGACCCGGCGGCGCGGGCGCTGAGCTGGCCACTGATCGGAGCCCATCACCAGTGGATCACCGATCAGCTGAAGGTGCCGGTAACGGTGGCGACCATCGCGCAGCGGCTTCGTGACGACCACGGTGTCGCGGTGTCGGAATCGACGGTACGGCGTTACATTGCAACCGCTTTCGCTGAGGAGCGTCTCGAAGGCAAGGTCACGGTGCCCAGGGGTGCGGTCGAACCCGGGAGCGAGGCCCAGATCGATTACGGCAAGCTCGGCATGTGGTGGGACCCGGCATCTGGCCGCCGTGTTGCAGTGTGGGTGTTCGCGATGGTCCTGTCGTGCTCACGGGCCTTGTTCGTTCAACCGGTACTACGGATGGACCAAACATCCTGGAACGCTTCGCATGTGGCGGCGTTCGAGTTCTTCGGAGGTGTCCCGGCGCGGTTGGTGTGCGACAACCTCAAGACCGGGGTGACGCGCCCGGATCTGTATGACCCGCAGATGAACCTGGCCTACGGTGAACTCGCCAACTTTTACGGCGCCCTGATCGACCCGGCGCGGGCCCGCAAACCGAAGGACAAACCGCGGATCGAGCGGCCGATGCCCTACATTCGGGACTCGTTCTTCGCCGGCCGCGAGTTCGCCTCCCTGGCCCAGATGCAGAGCGCCGCCATCCGGTGGGCCACCGAGGTCTACGGAGTTCACAAGCACCGCGGCCTGGATGGTCAGACCCCGGCATCGGTGTTCACCGCGATCGAGGCCGGTGCGCTGATGCCGTTGCCGCCCAGAGCGTTTGAATCCGTCGTCTACAGCCTCGGGCGCGTCGCCCCGGACTGTCACGTCAAGTCCGGGAAAGCGTTGTACTCGGTGCCGTGGCGACTCATCGGCCAACAGGTCACCGTGCGCACCGTCGGTGACGTCGTGCAGATCTTCCACGACGACACCGTCGTGGCGACCCACGTGTTGCATCTGTCGGGACGCTCGACGAACTTCGAGCACTACCCGCCGCACAAGATCGCCCACACGCTGCGCAGCGTGAGCTGGTGTCGAACCCAGGCCGAGCAGATCGGGCCCGGCACGGTCGCGATCGTCGCCGACCTCTCGCAGGTGAACGCCATCCACCGCCTGCGCGCCATCCAGGGAATCATCCGTCTCCGGGAGACATACGGCGATACCCGCCTCGATGCCGCCTGCGCCAGAGCACTACAGGTCGGGGATCCGAACTACCGCACCGTCAAGGGCATCTTGGTCGCCGGCACCGAACACGGCGACGACCCACCCGCACCCGCCCCGACACCACCGGCGATCCTGCGCGGCCCCGACGCGTTCGACACCGACCTCACCGCCTGACCGTCACCACGATTCACCGAACGCATTCTGCTGCAACCACATCAACGAAACGGACCTTGCCATGACCATTCACGATCCCAGCCTGCGCGCCGCACTCAAGACCCTCAAACTCACCGGCATGCTCGACACCCTCGATGCCCGCCTCGCCCAAACCCGCGACGGGAAGCTCGGCCACCTCGAATTCCTGCAGGTGCTCTGCGAAGACGAGATTGCCCGCCGCGAAACAGCCGCCCTGGCGCGGCGAGTGCGCCGCGCCCGCTTCGAACAACACTCCACCTTCGAGGACTTCGACTTCACCGTCAGCCCGAAACTGCCCGCCGCGATGCTGCGCGACCTCTCCGCGCTGCGCTGGCTCGAGGCCGGGGAGTCGGTGATCCTCTACGGACCCGTCGGCGTCGGGAAAACCCATGTGGCACAAGCACTTGGACATCAAGTGGCCCGACGTGGCGGTGATATCCGCTTCGTCAAATGCTCCCGCATGCTCGCCGACCTCGCCGGTGGACACGCTGATCGCACCATCGGCCAACGCCTGCGTGAATACACCCGCCCCCTGGTCCTCATCGTCGACGACTTCGCCATGCGCGAACACACCCCGACCCAAAGCGACGACCTCTACGACCTGGTCTCCGACCGCGCCATCGCCGCCAAACCGCTCATCCTGACCAGCAACCGGGCACCCAAGGACTGGTACCCACTGTTCCCCAACCCCGTCGTCGCCGAATCACTGCTCGACCGCCTGATCAACACCAGCCACCAAGTACTCATGGACGGCCCGTCCTACCGGCCCCGGAAACGACCCGGCACCGCCGCCACCTGACACCCACCCCGCGCTTCGCTACCCTCACCACAGCAGCACCCGAACCTGGGGAATTACGTGACGGCTACCCCTGGGGAATTACGCGACCGTGGACA
>NZ_DATFZD010000144.1:0-10909 GCF_035314665.1 Mycobacterium sp.
CGCCGGTTTGGGAGTTGCGTTGCTGAAGTCCTATAGAGGACGGCAGTGGTGGGCAGGGCGTCATTTGGCTGCGGTGGGCAGGATGAGAGCCGATGGGTGGGAGCTGTCGTGGCGGGGGGCGGTGCGGATGGCCAGCAGCACGGTTCCGTCTGGCATCGGCACCCGAAGATCCCCCTCGCAGACCAACTCCGAGTGTGTCGCCGGTGGAAGCTTCATCACCCACCCGATCAGCTTGGCGATCAACGACATTCGCGCTCTCTCTCCCTGCCCTGCGCGCTAGCGGTCGCCTCGCGACCAAGGTTCGTTAGCCACCAGCGCGACGCCGGCAGCGAGGCACCCTATATGCCGCATGACTCAGAACGCGAAGCGGTTGAGCACGTCGTAGTTGCGGACCGGTGTGGCGTAGACCAGCCGCCACAGCAGCCGCACCGGCGCCGAGGGTATGCGTTCGTAGAGTGCCCCCACGGAGGACTGCTCCTGGAAGCGCAGCCGCGGGTTCCATTGCTCGATTTCGCGGGCGTCACGGATGCCCCACTTGGTGATGCCCTTGGTAAGCACCTTGGACAACCGCGGCCCCATCGGCGACACGGTGTCGAAGACGAGCTCGCCGCTGCCGAACCGATCCGTGAGGCTCTGCAGCAGCGTACGCACCTCGGGCTCGGTGAGATACATGACGAGTCCCTCTGCGACCATCAGCATCGGACGATCGGTGGGTATCTCGTCCAGCCACACCTCATCGGTCACCGACGAGCCGATCATCCGGTAGCCGTCGCGGTCGTCGTAGAGCTTGCGCCGCAACGCGATCACATTCGGCTGGTCGACATCGAACCACTGCACGGTTTCCGGTGGATGCAGCCGGAACGCCCGGGTGTCCATGCCACACCCGAGGTGCAGCACGACGGCGTTCGGATAGCGGCGCAGGAAGCTGGTGCTCCAGTCGTCAAGCTGTTTGGCGCGCATGGTGACCATATACTGATTGGACCCCGGCCGCATGGCGCGGCGCATGCGGGCCCAGTCGTATTCAATGCGGTCCACCGCTTCAGCGGCCGCCGTGTCGCCCAGAATCGGTGCCGACGAACGGCTTTCGTATGCCCGCAGGTACAGCGTGCACAGGTTCGTCCACTCCACCGAGCCCCACCGCACATCGCTGAAGTCGACCATGCCCGTCTCAGTCATCGCTGTCTCCTTTTTGGGCTCTTCTGACACTTCCGTGGGTGTGTAACACGTAGAGAAAGGGCGCACGTCGTTGTCGCTTAGGGTTTCTGGCTTGTCAAGGGTCAGGAACCGAAGAGCGAGGAAACGACGTGCGCAATGTGAGCCTATGGCGTGCGCTGCTGGGTGTCGACAAGCGGACGGTGATCGAGGACGTCGAGCTGGGCGACGGCGGAAACGAGCATGCCGGGGCGAAGGTGGTCATCGCGCATGTGCGGCCGCGGCGGGGTACGCGGGGCCGCTGCGGCCGGTGCGGACGGAAGGCGCCGTCCTACGACCGGGGTGAGGGCCGCCGCCGCTGGCGAGGGCTGGATTGGGGGACGGTGCGGGTGTGGCTGGAGGCCGACGCGCCACGGGTGAACTGCCCCGAGCACGGTCCCACCGTGGTGGCGGTGCCGTGGGCGCGGCACACCGCCGGGCACACCTTCGGCTTCGACGACACGGTGGCGTGGCTGGCGGTGGCGTGCTCGAAAACCGCTGTGTGCGAACTGATGCGGATCGCGTGGCGCACCGTGGGCGCGATCGTGGCCCGGGTCTGGGCCGACGTCGACAAGACCGTCGACCGGTTCGCGAACCTGCGCCGGATCGGCATCGACGAGATCTCCTACAAGCGCCACCACAAGTATTTGACGATCGTGGTCGACCACGACACCGGCACGCTGATCTGGGCCGCGGCCGGCCGGGACACGAAGACGCTGCACCGCTTCTTCGACGCCCTCGGCGCCGAACGCTGCAAGCTCATCACGCACGTATCCGCCGACGCCGCGGACTGGATCGCCGACGTCGTGGCCAAGCGCTGCCCGGGCGCGGTCCGGTGCGCCGACCCGTTTTATGCCGACGTCCGGATTATGCCGATGTGGTGTGGGTTGGTGCTGGTCACGGGGGTGGCGCTGGCGGTGAGGTCGGCATAATCAGAGGCTTCGGAGGAAGCTCAGCAGTTCGTCGTCGGGTGGCTTGTATCGTCCTGGCCGGGTTCCGGTGGGCCTGGTGCGGGTCACGGCGTTCTCCTTCATGGTCATGTCGGCATGCAGGTAAACCTGCGTGGTTTCGATGCTTTCGTGGCCGAGCCAGAGCGCGATGACCGTGGCGTCGATTCCGGCGGTCAGCAGCCGCATCGCCGCGGTGTGCCTGAGTACGTGCGGGGTGACGTTCTTGGCGGTCAGGCTCGGGCAGGACGTCGCGGCGGTCGCGGTGTGCAGCGCCAGTCGCGCGGCGACAGCGTCACGGCTCATCCGGGTTCCTGTTCGAGTGGGGAACACGAATCCCCCACTTCCACTTGGTCGTTCGGCGGCGAATGCCTGCAGGACGCGCACGGTCTGCCGGTCCAGCGGCGTGGTCCGGTTCTTGCGGCCTTTGCCGCGGCAGAGTACGTGCGGGCCTGCGCCGAGATGGACGTCGCCGACCACGAGGCCGGTGAGCTCGGAGACCCGGAGCCCGGCGGTGACCGCAAGCTGGAACATGGCGTGGTCACGTCGTCCGGCCTTGGTCGTCTGGTCCGGCGCTGCCAGCAGTGCGGTGACCTCTTCGTCGGTGAGGTAGCAGATCTCGTTGCGGGGCCTGCGTTTCGGCGGGATCGCTAAAACTCGGCCGATGGTGGCCAGGTGTTCGGGGTGGTAGCGGGATGCGTAGGTGAAGAACGAATGCACCGCGGCCAAACGGGCGTTGCGGGTGGCGATGCTGTTGCCCCGCTGTGCTTCCAGGCCGGTGAGGAATCCGTTGATCAGGTCCGCGTCGAGCTGGGACAGCTCCAAGGCTGCCGGCTCGGTCCCGGTCGCCTGTGCGGCGTAGGCGAGCAGCAATCTCCAGGTGTCGCGGTACGCGGCCACGGTGTGTGGGCTGGCCCCGTATTGGCTGGTCAGCCGGGTGGTGAAGAACGCCTGCAGGGTGGGCGCCAACGACGTCATGAGCGCTGCTCCTGCTGGTCGGCAGGGTTGCCGGCGAGGCGGTTGGTGGCGGCGGCAAGCAGTTCGGCGGTGCCGGTCAGATACCAGTAGGTGTCGCTGGGCTCGCTGTGCCCGAGCCAGGTGGCCAGCAGCGGCAGGACCGCGGCCGGATCGGCGCCGGAGGTGTAGGCGTCGAGCATCGTGGACACCGCGAAGGTGTGCCGCAGGTCGTGCAGCCGCGGACGGCACGCCGTGGAGGCTCGCCGCAGCCCGGCCTCGGTGGCCAGGTGCCGGAACGTTTGCTGAATGACGCTGGAACGCAGCCGGTTACCTCGGGTGGAGATCAGCAGGGCGGGGCAGTCCGTGGCGGGCAGCAGCTCGTTGCGCAGATCCAGGTATCGCGTTAACGCATCCGCCGCGGTCCGGTGCAGCGGGAGTTTGCGTGTCTTGCCGTACTTTCCGGTCACCGTCAGGGTGCCCGCCTGCCGGTCCAGGCTCACGATGTCGAGCCCGACCGCTTCCCCGGTCCGGATTCCGGTGGCAGCCATCAGCGCGATCAGCGTGCGATAGGTCGCTGCCCGGATCGCTGGACGGAGCCGGGCCGTCGCGTCGAGCAGCGCCGTGATCTCGGCGCTGGTGTAGATGTAGGGCGCAACCCGGGTCGGTCTGGCCGGCAACAGTCGCGCCGGCGGCACCTCGACCGCGGGGTCTGCCGTGTGCGCCCACCGCGCGAAACACCGGATCGCCGACAGCCGCAGCGCCTGCCAGCGTCGCGACGCCCCGGGCGGTGCGGTCGCGAAGGCGAGGGCGTTTGCGACGGTCACCGTCTGCGGCCCGTCGCTGGCCTGCACATAGTCCACAAACCGGGTCAGGATGTATTCGGTGCCATCGAGTTTGAATCCCAAGCTGCGACGGACACGCAGATAGTCTGCGACCATCTGCTCGAGCCCGGTCACGAGACGTCTCCGCCGGTGGGCCACGGCCGTGCCAGCCCCGCCAGCCGATCCTGGTCGGTCTTGGCGTAGATCACCGTGGTGGCGGTGCCAGCATGCCGAAGCAGCTGCGCGACCTCTTCCAGGCTCGCCCCGGCGTTCAATGCCCGCGTTGCCGCGGTGTGGCGCAGCCGGTGCGCGTGCACCGTGCCCAACCCCGCCCTGCGGGCGGCGCGAGCCACGATGCAGCTCACGCTGCTGGGCGCCATCGCGGTGAACGGTGCGTGGGCACGCACGAACACCTCCCGCACCGGAGTGTCCGGTCGCCCGTGACGAAGGTAGTCCACCAAGGCCTGGCCGACGTCCACGGGCAGCGGCATCCGGTCGGTACGGCCGCCTTTGCCGTGAATGCTCAGAGTTCCTGTTTCCCAATCGATATCGTCGAGCTTCAGGCCGGCGGTCTCGGCACAACGCAGTCCCAGACGGTACAGGAAGACGATCACCGCGTAGTCGCGGCGTCCAGAGGGTGTGGACCGGTCGCAGGTATCCAGCAGCGAATCCACCTCGCTCGCAGCCAGATCCTGCGGAAGACCGGCCAACCGCCGGTGTGCCACGGCGGGGACCGCTGCCGCCAGCGACGTCTCCACGATCCCTTCGGCGTGACAGAACCTCAAAAACGACCGCAGCGCGCACGCCGTCATCTGGGCCGACTTCCGAGATAATCCCGGAAGATGCGCGACCAGGAACCGTCGTACGTGCATCGCCGTGAGGCCGCCGAGATCCGGATCCGGCCCGTCCCCAGCCACCTCCTCGACGAACGGGCGAACCCAACGCGCGTACGCGACGACCACCGGGGCGCTGAGGCCGCGCTCCACGCCCAGGTAGTCGCCGAACCGGGCAAGCAGCCGCTCGGTACCCAAACATGGTTCGGACGCAACGGGTTCGGGCGCGGACCCGGCCCGCCGCAAGTAATTCAACAACGGCGCCAGGGCCTGCGCGGAGTAATGACTGCTGTAGCCGCGTCGACGCGCGGCCAGAAACCGTTCGATCACCGGCCCGGTCAGATCCTCGGTCGCCAGCCCCTCGGCCTGCAGCCAGCGCGACAAGTGCGCCGCCAACTGCAGTTGCGCCGTCGCCGAGGATCTCGCGTAACCCAGCCGAGCGAACTCGCCCTTCATCTCGGCCGCCAACGGCGCCAGCGGCCCCACGAACCGGACCCCATCGGGATTGTGAATGCTGTGTGCGTACACGTTCTCGTTCCTCTCCATAGCGGAGGAACCAGCGTGAACGCACCCCAATTATGCCGACCTCACCGGCAGCGCCACCCCCGTGACCAGCACCAACCCACACCACATCGGCATAATCCGGACGTCGGCATAAAACGGGTTATGCCGATATCGGCATAACCCGTTCCACGTGGTCGCGTGGGCCACCGAGGCGCTGGACACCGAGCGGCGGCGGGCCTGGAACGACGCGCGGGCGCTGGCCCGCAGCGAGCCCGGCCGCGGCCGCGGCCGCCCCGGCAAGCACGCGCCGCCGCGCCCGGGCCACGAGAAGGCGCACAAGCTCAAAGGCGCCCGCTACGCGCTGTGGAAGAACCCCGAGGATCTCACCGACCGCCAGATCGAGAAGCTGGCCTGGATCGCCAAGACCGACACCCGCCTGTATCGGGCCTACCTGTTGAAAGAGGGCCTGCGGCAAGTGTTCTCGGTCAAAGGTGAGGCCGGGAAGGAGGCACTCGACAAATGGATCTCGTGGGCTCGGCGCTGCCGCATCCCGGTCTTCGTCGAACTCGCCCACCGCATCGTCAAACACCGCGACACGATCGACGCCGCCCTCGACCACGGCCTGTCCCAAGGGCTGATCGAATCCACCAACACCAAGATCAGAGTGTTAACCCGCGTCGCGTTCGGCTTCCACTCCGCCGAAGCGCTCATCGCCCTGGCGATGCTCGCCCTCGGCGGCCACCGGCCCGCACTGCCCGCACGCGCCTAACACCCACCATGCCGAGCATCGCGAACAGCGCGGCCCCGGTGTCCGCGTCGGGTCGGCGGATTGACGCGGGGACCCCTGCGGCGGCTCTCGGGCGACAACAGCGGGCAGGGCAGGCCTGCCCGAGCGCGTTGACCAGCTTAAAGCCGCCGCACCCCGCATAAATCCGCCTCGGCCGCTCACCGCGACGAACCGATCAGACCGGCAGTGATCAATACCACCCCACAGAACCCCGCGAACCACAGCACGAAGACCCACGGATGTGTCAGGAGGGCCCCTTTTTGCCCGGTATTCAGTCCACATCCGCATTAACTCGTCACGGTAGGTATGGGTGCAGAACTCGCAGAAATCACGGAAGTCCTCGACACGCTACCGCTGTTCGGCGCGGTCGGCGCCCAGCACAGGCCCTTGCCGTCCTTGATGACGACGACGCTGATGGCCGGACGCGAGTCACGTTCCACCTTGCTCTGCGACCTGGCGGGGCGATTTCGACGAGGCGCAGTTCCGGCCGGGTCAGAGCACGAGGCACGCGGCTCAGGCCGTCGAACGCTACCTCGGCCCGTTGTGTGCCGGAGGGGAGAAGCAGCCACCACCACCACCACCACCACCACCACCACCGCCGGCAAGGGCAACTGCTGGCTGATTCATCAGATGAAAACGGCGACTTCTACCGGTAACCCGCCATATTCATCTCGTCGTATGTCAGTCCGTTCGTCGGCATGCGGCGCACACGTCCGCCTGAATGAACCCTTACCGAGGGGTAAGGGCGCGCGGGCTCAGTTGTGCGGAAGACTGACGACCTGAACGAAGAACTCGTCGATCTGCCGAACTGCACTCAGGAATTGATCGAGGTCGACCGGCTTGGTGACGTAGGCATTGGCGTGCAATTTATAACTGCGCAGGATGTCCTCCTCAGCCGAGGAGGTGGTGAGCACGACGACCGGGATGTGGCAGAGGTCGGGGTCGGACTTGATCTTTTCGAGCAGCTGGCGGCCGTCGTATTTCGGCAGGTTCAAATCGAGCAGGATCAAATCGGGCCTTGCCGCATTCTGGTGGGGGCCACGCTGGTAGAGGTAGTCCAGACCCTCCTGTCCGTCGTGTGCGACATGCAGCGCGTTGTGGATCTTGTTGTGCTCGAACGCTTCCCGCGTGATGAGCACGTCTCCGGGATCGTCCTCGATGAGCAGGACCTCGATCGCTCGACCGGCCGGTGTCATTTCTGTGCTCCTTCTAGAATGGCTGCCCGTCTCTCGTCCACGGCGATGGGCATCGTGAAGCGGAACCGGGTTCCATCGGTATAAGACGTGTCGATCCAGATGGTGCCACCGTGGTACTCAACAATTTTCTTGCACAGCGCTAGGCCGATCCCCGTTCCGGTGTACGCGTCGCGGCCGTGCAGACGTTGGAAGATCACGAACACCTTGTCGACGAACTCCTCTGCGATGCCGATACCGTTGTCCGCCACGCTGAGCAACCATTCGCCGTCGCGATCACCGCTGCCCCGTTCGCAGTCAATAACGATCCGCGGTGCGCGATCGTCCCGCCGGAACTTCACCGCGTTGCCGATCAGGTTCTGCCACAGCATCGCCAGCAGAGTGGGGTCACCGATGATCGGCGGCAGCTGGCGCCTCGGGCGCACGATCTGGGCGCCTGATTCCTCGATCGCGGTGGCGAGGTTGGCCAACGCGGCGTCCAGCGCGGTGTCCAAGTCCACCTCGGTGCGCATGGCGTTGAGCCGGCCGACCCGGGAGAAGGTGAGGAGGTCGTTGATGAGCACTTGCATGCGTTTAGCGCCGTCGACCGCGAATCCAACGTATTCGCGACCGCGCTCGTCGAGCTTGTCGCCGTACCGTTTCTCGAGCAACTGGCAGAACGAAGCGACCTTTCGCAGGGGCTCCTGCAGATCGTGCGAAGCGACGTAGGCGAACTGCTCGAGTTCGGCGTTCGAACGTCGCAATTCGGCTGCCTGTTCGTCCAGCGCTTCGGCCTGCTCGACCAATCCTGCTCGGGCCCAACGCGACGCGTCGAGTTCGTCCACGATCCGCTGCCGCATGTTCTCGACGTCGGTCGCGATAGCTCGGACGTCTTTCGGCCCCAACGGTGAGATGTTTTCGGCGAAGTTGCCCTCGGTGATCCGCCGGCATGCCGCGGCGAGGGCAGCAAGCGGGCGGGTGACCGCGCTTCGCACCAGAACCGCCAACAGTATCGCCGTGGCGAAGAACACGCCGACCATCGCGGCCAGTATCCGGTCGCGCCAGCCACGTACCTCGTCGCGCTCGTGGATGCCATCCGCCCGCGCAGCCGCCAGATGCGCGTTCTGCGTATCGAAAAGAGTACGTAAATGGTCGAATTCGGCCTTGCCACGGTCGGCGGTAGCGCGACTGACCACATTCGGCACGCCGGGGGTCACGCTCGCGATGAGTGGCTCCGCATAGCTTGTCCGCCAGGCGGCCGCGGCCCGCTCGATCGCGTCCAGATCGGCGATCAGGCCGGCGCGGCCACCTACTCGCTGCCGGATGTCTTGGGCCGCTGCCCCCTCCGCGCGTTCCCCGTCGTAGTACGGGTCGAGGAACTGCCGGTCGGCGGCAATCACATAACCGCGTAGGGCCGTCTCCTGGTCGCGCAGTGCCGCCTGCAACTGGTATGCCGCTAGGCGCGCCGGCTGAATGTCATCGCTCAGCTCGCGGGAGACCTCGTCGGTGCGGTTCAGCAACACCGCACCGGCCACCGCGCCCGCGAGCACCACCACACCCATGATTGACAGCACGAGATTCTGCCACCCCTGCACAGTGAGCTGCGATCCGCGCCATCGGCTGGACACGATCGTGCCCGCGTTCACCGTGGATCCGGCGGTCATCTCGTTGTCTTTGTCCGCTGCACGCGTACCACCGCTATGTCGTCGGTGAGCCCGCCGTGCGCCTGTGCGTGTTCCTCAGCTCCGTCGATGAGCGCGTCGACGAACGCCGACCCGGGCAGAGCCGCGAGCGAACGGGCCAGCTCGAGCAAACCGTCCTCGCCGAGGCGTTCGTTGCCCCGCCCCGAATGTCCCTCGAAGAGTCCGTCGGTGAGCAGGAGGAGCCCAAAACCCTCAGGCAGTTCCACCTCGTGCTGCGGCCAGTCGGTGAAATGCAGGCCGAGAGCCGGCCCACCCGGCGGCTCGATCCACTCGACGGTGTCGGCGCCGTGCGACAACATCCCGGGATGACCGGCGCGGACCGCGATGATGCGCGGGCTGTCTGGGGGGATCGCCAGGCTCAGCACCGTCGCGAAGATCCCTTTACCGGCGCGTTCGGCGTGCAGTATCCGCTCGAGCTGCCGCATCCGGTCGGCACCGTGAACACCGGCGAATGTGAGCGCGCGCCAAGCGATCCGCAACGCCACCCCAAGGGCCGCCTCGTCTGGCCCGTGCCCGGCGACGTCACCGATCAGAACGTGTACGGTCCGGTCCGGCGTTTGTACGACATCGTAGAAGTCTCCGCCCAGCAAGGCGTTCTCGCGGCTGGGCCGGTATTGGGTGACGATGTCGACACCCGGGTTGTCCAGCAGTAGCGGGGAGGGCAGCAGGCCGCGTTCGAGCCGCGCGTTCTCCCGGGCCCGAAGTTGGCTCGCGTGCAGATCCACCGCGGTGAGCTCGGCACGCTTTCGCTCGATCGCATAGAGCAGCGCACGTCGCAGCACATCGGGTTCGACACGCCCCTTGACCAGGTAGTCCTGCGCACCCGACGCGACCGCCGAAACCCCGAAATACTGGTCGTTCAGCCCGGTCAGCACGACGATTGGCATGGTGGCGTCATGTTTGATGATGCGGTCGAGAGCGTCGATCCCGTTGGCGTCCGGCAGGTGCAGGTCCAGAAGCACGCAATCCGGGCGGGCGCGCGCCAGCTCGCGCTCCGCCTGCGCCAACGACCGTGCCCACACCACCCGGATCTCGGCCGCCGCGTCCACGATCAGCTCTTCCACCAGCAACGCGTCGGCTCGGTCATCCTCCACCAACAGCAGCGACAACGGCTGCCAACGCGACGTGGGGGTAACGCCAGGGCCGAGCGCAGGCGCCGGTTCGGGGTCATGCGGCGCGCGCATCGGCAACCACGTCCTTCACGTCACGTACCCCGGCGCGCTGACCTCTGTTCGAGTGATAACGTCCCGACAATACCCGGGTACGCCGACGGGGCCCCCGCCATGACGCGGGTAAGCACTCGTGTACCCAGCCCAGCGGTTCGTCGCCAAGCTGGCCCGGATGACTGTAGTCCACTTCGAAGTTTGCTCAAAGGATTGCGCATGACGGATCTGAACGCCACGTTGCCTCCCGCTTTGCGCAGGGCGCTGGAGCTGCTCGCCGATCCACCGGCCAAACCGGATGTGCGCAACGGCTATCTCGATCTGCTGGGCGCCGGTTTACCGACAGGGACCCCTGCGGTTGAGGCGCTGTTCGCCTCGCCGGTCGGGTCTATGGTCTACGACAACATGCAAGCGCTGATGCGTAGGCTGTTCAGCGCCCTTCAGCAGCCCACGGAGTGGTTGAACACCCCGGCCGGCGGGGTCGCGCTGGACGTCGGCTGCGGCCCCGGTACCGTGACCGCGTCCCTGGCGCGCGCCGTGGGCCCGGACGGGCTGGCGCTGGGCCTCGACATCTCCGAGGCGATGCTGGCCCGCGCGGTGCGCGTCGAAGCGGGACCACAAATCGGTTTCCTGCGGGCCGATGCGCAACGGCTGCCGCTGCGCGACGACACGGTTGATGCGGTGGTCTCGATCGCCGTGCTGCAGCTGGTGCCGGATCCGGCGGTGGCGCTGGCGGAGATGGCGCGGGTGCTGCGAGCGGGCGGACGGCTGGCCGTGATGGTTCCCACCGCCGGGCGGGCCGCCCGGTTTTGGCGGATGCTGCCCAACATC
>NZ_DATFZD010000145.1:0-44180 GCF_035314665.1 Mycobacterium sp.
GGCCGGCTGCATTCATCGGCCGCCGATTCTGTTGAGCACCCGGGCCGTACCGCCACCGACGAACAGACCAAAACCGAGGTCGTCGACCAAGCGAGGATTGTCGTCGCCGTCGGTGCGCTTCAAAACGCAACGGCGGGTTACCTTTTGATGTCCTGTAAAAGCCGCGATGCTCCTCCCTATCAAGGAGCGGTCTACCTGAACTTCGCCGTCCCCACCGATGCGCACGGCGACGAGTATTTCCGGAGCATCGCGGCGGCCATGGTTGCCCGCGGCTGGCGTGAGGGGTTAGCGCCCCATCAGAACGTTTTCGGCAAGACACTGTCCAAGGATGGCGTTACCGCGATCCTCTACCCGGACAGCGATTCTCCGCAGCAGGGAGTCGGACGTATCTATGGTCAGTGCCGCGACATGAACAACCATCGTGGCGACTCGATGGCATGGATTGACATCAGCGACCGGCTGCACTGAACTTTGCGCCAAAAACTGCGCTTGACGGATCACCGTCAAGCGCAGTTTTGCTCCCGAGGCTGTTACCCGCCGGCGTGAGCGCCGAGAGAGCCCTGCAGATCACCCTTCATGGCGTTCAGCGCGGCACCCCAGTACTCCCAGCTGTGCGTGCCGTAGGACGGGAAGTTGAACACGGCGTTGTGGCCACCCGCGGCCTCGTAGGCGGCCTGGAACTTCTTGTTGACACCGATCATGAAGTTGCTCTCGAGGAAGGTGGCCGGCAGATTGGCGCCACCCAGTTCGTTCGGAGTCCCGTTGCCGCAGTACACCCAGAGCCGGGTGTTATTCGCGACGAGTTGGCCGACGTTGACCAAGGGGTCGTTGCGCACCCATGCCGGGTCGCTGTCGGGTCCCCACATGTCTTCCTTCTTGTAACCGCCGGCATCGCCCATCGCTAGGCCTATCCAGCCCTGCCCGGTGGACGGGCTGAGGTAGCCGGACAGCGAACCGGCGTAGATGAACTGACCTGGGTGGTAGATCGCCAGATTCATTGCCGATGCACCCGCCATGGAAATCCCGACCGAGGCGCTACCGGTCGGCTTGACGCTCTTCTCCGAGGAGAGATAGCCGGGCAGCTCGCTGGTCAGGAACGTCTCCCACTTGTAGGTCGAGCAGCCGGCCTTGCCGCAAGCCGGGCGGTACCAGTCGGTGTAGAAGCTGGACTGCCCGCCGACCGGCATCACGATCGACAGCCCGGACTGGTAGTACCACTCGAAGGCGGGGGTGTTGATATCCCAGCCGTTGTAGTCATCCTGGGCACGCAGGCCGTCCAGCAGATACACCGCCGGCGAGTTGGCGCCGCCGCTCTGGAACTGGACCTTGATGCTGCGGCCCATCCCAGCCGAAGGTACCTGCAGGTACTCGACCGGAAGGCCGGGCCGGGAGAACGCCCCTGCCGTCGCCGATCCACCGAGAAGGCCGACGAGGCCCGGCAGTACGGCGACCGCAAAAGCGGCGACCGCAAGTCGCCGCACCCAGCCACGCATCTTGTCGTTCACGTATGTCATCCCTGCCCCTTGTCGTAGGCCGTCGTGCGCTAATCGCAAAACTTACCGTGTGGTACTCCATATGTCGATCAGGACGCAAAGGTGTCTCGATTCGGTATCGGCCGTCGCGACCTGCGCGGAGCCTGTGGTAGCTGGGTCCTTGGCAACGTGCCGATGCAGTTTTTAGAGCCGGAATTTGGCGGCTCTTTCACTACGCATGGCTGGTCCGCTGACCGTGTGGCTGCGCGTCGCCTGCAGGTGTCTGGCGCGATGTCGCAGGTCATCGCGACCTCGCGCGGGGCTATCGACACCCGTTCAGCTGTTGTCGCGATGAGCGCGTAGGCTCACCCGGGGTAGACCGACGAGACCACGTAGTCCCGGTCCTTCCGCAGCACACGAACCAACCCGCATCGACGGTTTCGTGCTGGCGGCGGCGCATGGGCATTGGGACACGATTGAGGTGCAGATTTGGACACGGTAGTTGGACTGTCGCTGACATCCACATCGGTCGGCTGGGTCCTCGTGGAAGGCCGCGACGCCGACGGGACCATCCTGGATCACGAGGATTTCCAGGTGGATTGCGGTGGCGGAGTGCGTGTCGTCAACACCTCAGAGCAGGCGACTGCGGCCGTGTTGGACGCGCAGGCGGCCGCAGCCAACTATGACCGCCGTCTTCACGTTATCGGCGTCACCTGGAGCGACGAGGCCGCCGCCGAGGCTGCGCTGCTGCTGGAATCCCTGACCGACGCCGGCTTCCACAATGTTGTGCCGATTCGGTTGCACGATGCGTGCGACCTGCTGGCCCGGGCAATCGCGCCGGTCGTCGGCTATGACAAGGCCGCGGTCTGCGTGCTGGACGGCGATTCGACGATCGTCGCAATGGTCGACACGTGCGACGACGAGCCGCAAACCGCCGTCAAGCATCTGACCGGCGGCGCGGGCCGACTCGTCCAATGGCTGACCAGCCTGTTCGAGCGGAGTTCATGGCAACCGGGCGGCATCGTCGTGGTCGGCCCCGACGAGGACCTCGAAGCCTTGTCCTGGCGGCTCGAGAAGGCAGTCCCGGTCCCGGTCATTACGCAGACCGGTGCAGAGCTGGCCATGGCGCGCGGAGCCGCTCTCGCGTCGGCTGGCCGCACGGAATTCATCGACGCCGAAATGGTTGAGGCCGTCGACAGCGGGCCAGCGGAGCGGGAAGGCTCCCGGCAGAACTCCTACGCGGGGGCGTTGACGATGCTGGTCGCCGGTGCGGTCACGTTCGTGGCATCGCTGTCGCTCGCGCTGGGCCCCCATCTGGTTCCCAACCGCGCTACCGGATTGGTCCAACATGTGGCGCACCGGGCGGCGGCTCCTCCCGTCGTGCAAGCCCCGGCTCCGCAGCCGGCAGCGGTCGAGACACCGATTGCGCGACCAGCACCGCCGCCGGCACGGGCCAAACAGCCGACCGAGGCTCCGGCGGCCGCCCAGCCGCAGCCCGTCGTTTCCCAGCAACCGCCGGCCGAACTTCCCGCGGCCCAACCGGTCCCACCGCCGGCGCCGCCACCGCCGGTTGCCCCGCCGCCGCCCAATCCACATCCGCTGCTCACCAAGCTCCTTGAGCGTCTGCACGGTCAGCAGAACCCGCCGGACCAGCCGGCGCCACCGCAGGGCCCGCCGCCCAACCCGGGCGCGCCACCGCCATAATCCAGGACTATCGCAATACCCAAGCGGCTCAGAGCGTTTCGCGCAGCGTCAGAGCGTCGCAGTGCAGTAATAGTTGTTCGCGAACGACGGCTGACCGTTGGTGGGCGGAAGCGCCGGTAATCCGTTGTCGGCCAACAACGTGCTCAAGGGCGTGCGCACCACGTGCCATCCGCGGTCAGCCAGGTACGTCTCCACGTCATGACGCTCACCCTCGTAGCCGAGGGCGGAAAGCTCGATGTCGAGACCGTGTTCGCGCCACCGGGCCGTCGCCGAGTCCAGCAGGCTCGCAGACTGCCCGTTGTCGACGTCCGGCGCGTTGACAAAAATCTCAGCGGCCAGACGGCTGCCGGTGGCGCTCAGCGCGGCCACATTGTCCAGCAGCAGGTCCTGTGCCGCGGGCGGAAGAAATGCCAACAACCCCTCGGCAATCCACGCGGTGGGCTGGTTGGCGTTGAAACCAGCCTCCTGCAATGCTTTTGGCCAATCGTGGCGCAGGTCGATCGGTACCGCCCTCAGGTCGGCCGTCGGATCGGCGCCCAGGCCCGCGATCGTCGCGGACTTGAACTCGATCACCTGCGGCTGATCGATCTCGAACACCTTCGTGCCGCTCGGCCATGCCAACCGGTACCCGCGCGCGTCGAGACCGGAAGCCAGAATCACCGCCTGACCGATCCCGGCTGCAGTCGCGTCGAGCAGAAAGTTGTCGAAATACCTTGTCCGAGCTGCCATCAGATCGGCCATCGGCCGCATACCCCACGCCGTGTCAGGTGGATCGACGTCAGCGGGATCGAGCTCTCCGGTGGCCCATCGAGTGAAGAAATCGACGCCAACCGCGCGGACCAGTGGTTCGGCGAACGGATCGTCGATAAGCCCGTGAGGCGCCTTGCTGGCAACCGCCCGGGCAGCGGCCACCATTGTCGCGGTTGCTCCGACGCTGGTAGCCAGGTCCCACGTGTCGTTGTCTTTGCGCATGTTCTCCCTTTCGACGCGGCCCGTTCACCAGTTAGTTAGCCGAGGTAATGAGCTTCCTCCAGCGTACGCCTCGCGCGCGACTAGTGGACGGGGCGCTAAGTCGCGAAGGCCCTGGCGATTTCGGCGGCCATGGTCAACGCGGCAAGGTGCTCGTCGACCGACGCCAGCCCGGCCTTCATCGTGTTGATCGAAATATGCGAGGCACCGGCCTCGGCCCACACGCGAAGACCGTCGGCAAGGTCGTCGGCGCTGCCGTTCCAGGACACCCGACCCTCCATGGCGATCTGGGCCGGGTCGCGGCCGGCCTCCGTCGCGGCTTGCGTCACCGCTTGCAACGCCTGCTCGAGTTTGGGGCCGGGGCCGACCATGGGAAACCAGCCGTCGCCGAGCCGACCGGCGCGCCGGCATGCGCGCGGTGAAGCTGCCCCGAACCACACCGGAATCGGCCGTTGTATCGGCAGCGGCGCGATTCCGGCTCCGGTCACCCGGTGATGGGTGCCGTGGTAGGTGACGGACTCTTCGGTCCACAGCTTGCGCATCAGGTCCACCTGTTCTTCGCTGCGCTTGCCGCGGTTCGAAAAGTCTTCGCCTAGCGCCTCGTATTCGACCGCGTTCCAGCCGAGACCGACGCCCAGGCGTAGCCGGCCGCCGCTGAGCAGGTCCACCTCGGCCGCTTGCTTGGCAACCAGGACGGTTTGCCGCTGCGGCAGGATCACGATGCCGGTGACCAGTTCCAGTGCGGTGGTGACGGCGGCGAGATAGCTGAACGTGACGAGCGGCTCATGGAACGTGTCGTGCAGGTCATAGAAACCGTCCCAGCCGGCGTGCACCTTCGGATCGGCGCCGACGACGTGGTCGTAGGCAAGCAGGTGCGCGTATCCCAGGCCCTCGACGTGTTCGGCGTAGGCGCGAACCGCACCTGCGTCGGCGCCAATCTCGGTCTGCGGGAACACCACTCCGATCCGCATCGTCACTTCCCTTCGTCAGGTGTCTTTGGCGCGGGTCGCGGTGAACGACACCGTGACGTCATCAGCGACCTTCAGCGCGCCCAGCAGTTGCGAGTACGGCTTCACACCGAAATCGGATTGCCTGATCGCGGTCTCGCTGGACAACCGCCAGGCATTGCCGAGATCCTCGGTCCGCAGGTCGATTACCTGCGGTCGCGTCTTTGCGCGGATCTGCAGTGCTCCGGCCAGCCGGTAACCGTCCGGGCTTTGCTCGATCGTGTCGGCGGTGAAGCTGATCTGGGGATAGCGTCCAGCACCCAGCTGCCGTAAGGCGTTGGACCGCACCAGGATTTTCTCCGGCCCGGACAACGGTGTCAGACCACCTTCGCCTTGCCGGACTTCGAGCGAATCCACGTCGACTTCCAGTTGCGCCGCCGCGGGTTCGCCGTCCGACCACGTCACCGTGGCCTGCCAGCGCTTCATTGCGATGGTCAGCCGGTGACCCATCTTCGCCGCCCGGCCCGCGACACCGGTGTGAACCAATAACTCACCGTCGTCCGGATTGAGCGTCCACACCTCGTTCACATGGTCAAAACGGTGCGGTAATGAGCTCGCCCCTGCTCCAAGGTTGCGTAGCCTTCAGCAGCCTGCGACAACGGCAGCTCTTCGATCCAGGCCCGCACACCCGACAAAACCGCGAAATGCAGGGTGTCTTCGATTTCCTTCGCGGTGCCGGAGGGATGGCCGACGATGCTGACCCCCGGCGTGATGAGCTGGATCGGACTGATCGGCAACGGTTCGGGTGTCACGCCGACGGTGACGAGCTCACCCTTTGGTGATATCCCGCCGACCGTTGCGGCCATGGCCGGCGAGTTGCCCGCGGTCGCCAGCACGACCGCGGCACCGCCCAGGGCCTTGAGCGCTTCGGCGGGATCGTCAGCGGTGGAGTCGATGTAGTGATGCGCGCCCAGTTTGAGCGCGTCCTCTTTTTTGGCAGTGCCGCGATTGATCGCGATGGTCTCGAAACCCATCGCGCGGGCGAACTGCACGCCGAGGTGACCGAGCCCGCCGACGCCAAGGATGGCGACCCGGTCGCCGGCCACCGCCTTCGTGTGCCGCAAGGCGTTGTAGGTGGTAACGCCGGCGCAGCCCATCGGCGCGGCTTCCGCGTCGGAAAGTCCGGCCGGTATCCGGGCGAGCGCACTGCCCGGGACAGTCACCGACTCCGCATATCCGCCCGGATATTGGTAACTGGGGATCTTCCCGTTCTCGCAATGAATGAACAGGCCTTTTCGGCACTGATCGCAGTGATAGCAGCACCCGCCGAACCACCCGACCGCGACGCGATCGCCGACCGCGAAACCCTCGACACCCGCGCCGAGCTCCGCGATCGTTCCGGCGATCTCGTGCCCAGGGGTCAACGGCCACGTCATGCCCGGGAAGCCACCGGCGACGAAGTGCGCGTCGGTGCCGCAGATCCCGCACGCCGTGACCGTCAGCCGCGCTTCCTCGCGACCCGGCGGTTTGGTTTCGACGTCGACCAGCTCTAAAGATGCATTTGCGGAGGCTACGTGTACAGCTCGATGGGTCGCCATAGCTTGAATATAAGTCCTAGTGCGCGACAGGGCATTTCGCCCCGTCGGTGTGGTAGTCGACCTGCCAGTGCTTGATGCCGTTGAGCCAACCCGAACGCAGCCGCTCCGGCTTGCTGATCGATTCCAGATCGGGAATAGCGTCGGCGATCGCGTTGAACATCAGGTCGATCGTCATTCGCGCCAGGTTGGCACCAATGCAGTAGTGCGCCCCGGTGCCGCCAAATCCCACGTGCGGGTTGGGATCACGCAAGATGTTGAAGGTGAACGGGTCGTCGAACACGTCCTCATCGAAGTTGGCCGAGCGGTAAACCATCACCACCCGCTGGCCCTTTTTGATCTGCACACCGGACAGCTCATAGTCCTCCAGGGCGGTCCGCTGGAACGACGTGACCGGGGTGGCCCACCGGACGATCTCGTCAGCCGTGGTGACGGGACGCTGCTTCTTGTACAGCTCCCACTGATCGGGGAAGTCGGTGAACGCCATCATCCCCTGGGTGATGGAGTTGCGGGTGGTCTCGTTGCCCGCGACAGCAAGCAGGATGACGAAGAAGCCGAACTCGTCGTCGGAGAGCTTGTGGCCGTCGACGTCGGCCTCGACCAACTTGGTGACGATGTCTTCTCCGGGGTTCTGGGCCCGGTCGGCGGCCATTTGCATGGCGTAGGTGATCAGCTCGACCGACGCGCCCATGGCGTCATTGCGGGCGAACTCGGGATCCTGATCGCCAACCATCTCATTGGACCAGTGAAAGAGTTTCTTGCGGTCTTCCTGCGGCACACCCAGCAAGCCGGCGATCGCCTGCAGCGGAAGTTCACACGACACCTGCTCGACGAAGTCGCCTGAACCTTGTGCAGCCGCCTCGGCAACGATGCGCTGGGCCCGCTCGTGCAGGTCGTCGCGGAGGCGCTCGACAGCCCGGGGTGTGAAGCCACGAGAGATGATCTTGCGCAGGTGGGTGTGCTGTGGGGCGTCCATGTTGAGCAGCACGAACTTACCCGTGTCGCGCTGTTCGCGAACCGTGCCCTCTTTGTAGCGTGGCAACGCGGTGTTCTCCAGGCTAGAGAAGACGTCGCTGCGTCGTGAAATCTCCTTGACGTCCTTGTGCTTCGACACCACCCAGAAGCCGCCGTCGTCAAACCCGCCCACCCCGTCGGGCTGTTCGTTCCACCAGATCGGCGCGGTCTTTCGGAGCTCGGCCAGCTCTTCCACCGGCAGCCGCTCGGCGTGAATGTCGGGGTCGGTGAAATCGAATCCAGGCGGGATATTTGGAGTCGGCATTAGGGGGCACTCCTACGTGAATAGGACTTGAAGACCTCTGAAGATGACGCGTTCTGGCTCAGTAAAGCATCGTGACCGCCCAGATGGAACGTGTCTCACGGGATTGCCCGACGACGGATTGAAACGTGTTCTCGCGACCGGCTGCGATGAGTTTCGGCTGGATCTGGGGTCTGGATCTAATGCCAGGCAGAGCAACCAGGAAAGGGATCGGTCATGCACATCGCTGTCAGCGACTTCATCAGCCTCGACGGGGTTGTGCAGGCACCCGGAGGTCCGGGGGAGGACGACGACGGTGGATTCCGCCACGGCGGCTGGTCGATGCCGTACTTCGACCCCGGCACCATGGGCCCGGCGATTGACGAAATAATGGCCCCAACCGAGGCGCTGCTGTTCGGCCGACGTACCTGGCAGACGATGGCCGCCGCCTGGCCCGAGCGTGCCCGGCGACCCGTTCGCCGACCGGATGAATGAGATTCCCAAGTACGTGGCGTCGCGGACGCTGACCCAGCAGGATCTCACCTGGCCCCGCTCGACCCTGCTGCCCGCCGAGGACGCGATCGGCGCGGTGCGTGAGCTGCGTGCACGCGACGGCAAGGCGCTGCAGGTGATGGGCAGCGCATCGCTGGCTGCACAGTTGATCAGCCACGGGCTTGTCGACGAATACCGATTGATGATCGAGCCGATCCTGCTCGGAGGCGGCAAGCGATTGTTTCCCGACGACGGCTGGGCCCGTGCGCTCGAGCTGGTCTCGGCGACGACGACCGCTACCGGTGTCCTGATCTGCACTTACCGGCCCGCCGACCGCTGACCGACCGCTGGATGCCGACATGCAAAACGGCCTTGTGGCCCGGGCCGTACTGGCTATGCTGGCCCAAGACCGCCGGGGGCGTGCAATGTCCCCTGCAACGTGACACCGAAGGTGGGTCATGATTCGCGAACTGTTCATCGCCACTGCGATCACGGGTGCAGCTGTCGGCCTGGCGCCGGCCGCCGTTGCCGACCCAGGACATTACGACGGCGACGTGCCGGGCATGAACTACGACGCCTCGCTGGGTGCACCATGCGACAACTATGAGCGGTTCATCTTCGGACGCGGCCCGGGTGGTCAGGCCGAGGCGTGCCATTTCATCATCAATCAGTTCCCGGCCGCGCAGTCGGGGTTCTGGGTGATCACGTACCCGCTCAATGGAGTTCAGCAGGTCGGTGCGCCGTGCCAAAACCCCCGCGGGTCGTCGGCCCAGAGCCCCGACGGGCTGCCGATGCTCTGCACCGAACACGGGTGGCAGGTTGGTCAGCTGACCGGCGGCGGGTTCCCGAACGGTACTGGCGGAGGCTTCCCGTCGGACACCGGCCAGACCGGCTAACCACCTAACACACCTATCAGGAAGACTGCGATGGCTTTCAAGCCGAAAGATGCGATCGACGCCGCCCGAGACATCGTGACGAACGCCGTCGAGAGGTCGTCGGACATCGTCGAAAACGCCGGCCACATTATCAAGGGGGACATCGCCGGCGGCACGGGCGACATCGTCCATAACTCACTGGACATCGCCACCTACGCCGTCAGCAGAGCCAAAGAGGTCTTCACCGGCAAGTACCCCGACGACGACGAATAATCCTGCCGCGCAGGGCCGTTCGCTAGTCGGTGGCTGCCTCGTTGAGCTCGTCCAGCCGGTTCGTCGCCTCTAGGTACTCCTGCACCCAGCGTTCGATGACCGTCGACGTCTTTTCCACCTTGCTGAATTGTCCGACGACCTGACCGACCGGGTTGAACGCCACGTCCACGGATTCGTTGGGGTAGCGGTTCGTGGCCCGAACCGCCATGCCGGACACCATGTACTGCAACGGCATACCGAGCGGCTTCGGGTTGTCCGGCTGCTCCCAGGCTTCGGTCCAGTCGTTGCGCAGCATCCGGGCCGGCTTGCCGGTGAACGAGCGGCTGCGGACGGTGTCGCGGCTGCCGGCCTTGACGTAGGCCGCCTGCTGAACCGGGGTGTTCGACGATTCCTCGACCATCAACCATTGCGAACCGGTCCACGCGCCCTGCGCGCCCAGCGCCAACGCCGCCGCAATCTGCTCGCCGCTGCCGATGCCGCCCGCAGCCAGCACCGGTACCGGGGCGACCTCCTTGACGACCTGTGGCCACAACACAATCGAGCCCACCTCGCCGCAGTGCCCGCCGGCTTCGCCGCCCTGGGCAATGATGATGTCGACGCCCGCATCGGCGTGCTTGCGCGCCTGCGAGGGCGAGCCGCACAGCGCGGCAACCTTGAGTCCGGACTCGTGAATGTGCTTGATCATCTCGGCCGGCGGGGTGCCGAGCGCGTTGGCGATCATCTTCACCTTCGGGTGTTTGAGGGCCACCTCGACCTGCGGCGTGGCGGTCGCCTCGGTCCACCCGAGCAGCTGCAGGCTGTCGCCGTCGCTGTCCTCAATCGGGACACCATGATCGGCGAGGATCTTCTTCCCGAAATCCAGATGCTCCTGCGGCACCATCTTGCGCAGCGTGTCGGCCAGTTCCTCGGCGGACAGGTGCGAGTCCATGCCCTCGTACTTGTTCGGGATCACGATGTCGACGCCGTAGGGGTGATTGCCGATGTTCTCGTCGATCCACTTCAGCTCGATCTCGAGCTGCTCGGGCGTGAAGCCGACCGCCCCCAGCACACCGAAACCACCGGCCTTGCTCACCGCGACGACGACATCGCGGCAGTGCGTAAACGCGAAGATCGGGAACTCGATGCCGAGCTCGTCGCAGATGGGAGTGTGCATGCCTGATTCCTTACTGGTCTGCTTGCTGGCGACGTAATTGGAACGTGTTCTAGTTTAGTACGGAATTCTTCCGCTGTGACCATCCGGGTTGGTCAGACCACCGCGTTATGGGCCGTCCACAGCACCAGGAAAGCGAGCATGCAGCCCGCGCACACCAGATGATCACGCCAGATGGACCGCGCTAGGCGGGTTTGGTCGGCCGGACCGCCCGAACGACCGCCGAGTCGGACCGCGTTGGGAACCGTGCGTGTCAGTGCGAGCAGCACGGGCGCGCCCGCGAGCACGGCGGACGCCGCCACCAGCCAGCCCGGGTCGTTGCCTCGGACCGCGCGGAAAGCCAACGCTGCCAGTAGCACCACCATGACGACCGCGATCAGCCGGCTCATCGGCCGGGACTCGGTGACGGCGCGGCGGTAGTAGCCCGCGATGGAGGCCAGCACGGATTCGGGCAGGTCGCCGCCGGGTTGGCGGTCGGCGAGGACCTGGGCATCGAACATCAGATCCATCCACAACACCGCCAACAGAAACCCGCTGCACGCGGTGAGTAACGAGGTCGCGACGCTCATCGCTCGATTGTTTCCCAACTCGCGGCCGCTAGTCCGGCGGTGGAACAAGTTCTAATTCTTTGCCCGGCTGCGGTAGCCTGACGCCCCATGGGACGCGTGGACGGAAAAGTTGCAGTGATCAGCGGCGGCGCTCGGGGGATGGGCGCTGCCGACGCCAGGGCGCTGGTCGGCGAGGGCGCCAAGGTGGTGATCGGCGACATCCTCGACGACGAGGGCAAGGCGCTGGCCGACGAGCTCGGCGACGCCGCGCGCTATGTTCACCTCGACGTCACCCAACCCGACGACTGGGAAGCCGCGGTATCCACCGCGGTCAGTGACTTCGGCAGCCTCAGCGTGCTGGTCAACAACGCCGGGATCGTGGCGCTGGGCCAGCTGGGCCAGTTCAATCTGGACAAGTGGCACAAGGTCATCGACGTCAACCTGAACGGCACCTTCCACGGCATCCAGGCCGCGGTTGACCCGATGAAGGCCGCCGGCGGCGGTTCGATCATCAACGTCTCGTCGATCGAGGGCCTGCGCGGCGCCGTCATGGTGCATCCGTATGTCGCCTCCAAGTGGGCGGTGCGCGGCCTGTCCAAATCGGCGGCCCTGGAGTTGGCCCCGCACAACATCCGGGTCAATTCCATCCACCCCGGGTTCATCCGCACCCCGATGACCAAGCACTTCCCCGACGACATGGTCACCGTCCCGCTGGGCCGCCCCGGCCAGTCCGACGAAGTCGCCGCGTTCGTCGTGTTCCTGGCCAGCGACGAATCCTCGTATGCCACCGGCGCGGAATTCGTGATGGACGGCGGCCTCATCAACGACGTCCCGCACCGGCTCTAGCGGCTAGCGAACCTTCTCGATGACGGTCTGCGCGAACCGCTCGATCGACGGCCGATAGTCCCGGCCACCGGCCCACGGAGCACACATCACCGCTGTGATCCCGAGGTCTTCGGCGCGCTGGTAGAGATCAATCGACGGCGGCTCAAGCAACGCCAGCATGATCTCGAACGGTTCGCCGTGGCGCCCGTATTCGCGCCTTAGCGCGGTCAGCTTTTGCACGTAGCCGACCGCGTCGTCCCAGGCGTAGGCCGTGCCGACCCACCCGTCGCACCGCCGTGCGGCCCGGCGCAGCGCCGCCTCCGATTCGCCGCCGCACAGGATCGGCACCGGCGTGGTCGGGTGCGGCTCGAGCATCAACTCGGGCACCTGGTAGTAGCGGCCGCTCCAGGACACCCAGCCGCCCTGCCACAACGCCCGCAACGCCGGGATCATCTCGTCGAGCCGTTTGCCACGGTTGCCGAAATCCTGTCCCAGCAGGTCGTATTCCTCGCGCATCCAGCCGGTGCCGACAGCCAGTGACACCCGGCCCCCCGAAATGACCGACGCCGTGGCCACCTGTTTGGCGACTTCCAGCAGGGGACGGGCGGGCGCCACGTACACGGCGTTGGAGAAGCGCAGCCGACGCGTCATCGCCGCCATGGCACCGATGAGGATCCACGAGTCCGGCCACGCTGTCTCCGGCGGCCACGGCGGACGCTCCGCCCCGGTCGGGTATCGCGACCGCAGGACACGCGGGTAGATCAAATGGTCGGCACAGATCACCCCGTCATAGCCGTACTCGTCGAGCATGCTCGCGACCGCCAGCGCATCCGCGGAGTCCATAAATGCTGTGCCAGACCAGAACTGCATTACCCGGCTTTCCCGATGAACGACCTGGCCCGCATCCGGCCGCCCGACGCCGCCATCCGAAGCACCGGCCAACCGCGTTCGGCAGACACCGCCGCAAGCCGCGGCCGCGGGTTGACCGGTCGGGGATGGCCGACCAACGCCATCAGCGCCGCGTCCTCGTCGCCGTCGGCATAGAAGTAACTACTGTCCAGCGTGACTGCGTTGTCGGCGCAAAACTGTTGTACAGCTGTAGCTTTCGTCGGCCCCCACACGATCGGCCGGACAATATCCCCGGTCAGAAAACCGTGCTCGTCGAGCGCGAATTGGTTGCACAGCACGTAGGTGATGCCCAGGTAGCGGGCGACCGGCTGGGCGTGGATGGTCAGCGCCGACGAGCAGAGCGCGACGGTATGCCCACGCTGCTGATGCGCCTGGACGATCGCTCGCATGCCCGGAAAGACGCGTGCCGCGATGCGGTCGACGAACAGTCGCTCACCGATCTCTTCCAGCTCCGCCAGGGATTCACCGCGCAGGTAGCCGGCACCCCGCACCACGAGCCGCCCGAACTCCATGCGGCCGAACCGATATCGCATCATGGCTTCGGCGACGCCGAGGACCTCGCCGATCCTGGCCTGCCGGCGTCGGATCCGATCACCCGCATGAGCCGTCGCCGTGAAGCCGTCGACCAACGTGCCGTCGAGGTCGAAGAAGGCTCCCACCGCGGGGCCTGGCGAATCGGCGGCGATCTCCGCGAGGGCGCCGGCCGCCGACTGCGGATGATCGATGGGCACGTCGTAGTACTTTAATGTTCTTGAACTTGTTCCGCGGGTCGTGGTCGGTCAGAGCCCGTGAGTGCCGAGCCAGGCGGAAATTCGCTCGGCGACGCCAGTCCACTTCGGTTCGAGCATCATGTCATGACCCATATCGGCGAAGATCTCCGCGTCGGTGCCAGGGGTGGCGCTTCGTTTTGCGTAGCAGGAATCCAGCAGCCCCGCGCGGGGGGTACGGACGCGACCAGCACGCCGGCGGACGCGGGGTGCGTCTCCAGACACTTCTGCACGACGAAGCCGCCCACGGAGTGCCCGATCACCGCCGGCCGGGTGGGCAGACCGCTGGCCACCGAGTCGACATCCTCGACGTAGTCAGCGACCGAACACGCATGCTTACGCCGTGGTGTTGGGCTGTTTCCATGACCACGAAGGCTCACAGCTAGCGCGCGATAACCCCTATCCGCGAAGAGTCTAGGAAATACTCATCCCAGCACCATGCCGCATGCCAGGCCCCGTGCACGAAGAGCAGCGGCACCGGATGAGATGCACTGCAAGATCCCTTATCGACCACCTCGTGGAGCATGCGCGTGACTCCTTGCATGGGGCCCGTCAGGGGCAACCGAGGCCTGTGGGAAAGCTGCAATGCCGCTGAGAATAGCTCTTGGCCAGGTAGCGGACACCCTCAATTGGCTAGCCATTCGTGCCGACGACAACGCCAAGTGACGCGGCCAAGGTTGTCGAACTGATGCGCCGACAGGTTGAGCGCAATTCCTTTTCGAAATCCCGGGCGCAAGCAGGTAAGACGCGCTAGGAAAAGGATGGTGGATTTTGAACTCGACGCAGCGCAGAACGCCTGGTTGGCGGAGGTGCGTGACTTCTTGCAGGCGAACGTCACGCCGGCGCTGAGGTCCGAGCTGGCCGAACACGGCCAGGAGTTTCCCGATGGGGAAGTGGCGTCGTTTCGGCGCAAAATTGGCGCGCGGGGATGGTTCGGGCTGAACTGGCCGGCGGAATACGGCGGTCTGGGACTCGGCGCCATCCATCAGCACCTGTTGATGCGCGAGTTCGAATACTGGGGCGTCCCGGGGCCGGATCTCACCGTGACCTCGGTGGCGCCGATGATCATGCGGCACGGCACCGAACAGAACAAGACCGAATTCTTGCCGCCGATAGCGCGCGGAGAACTGACCTGCGCGGTGGGCTACTCGGAACCCGACGCGGGCACCGACCTGGCCAGCTTGCGCACCCGCGCGGTGCAAGACGGCGACGAATGGGTCATCACCGGATCCAAGATCTGGAACAGCGGCGCTCAGCGAGCAACCCATGAATGGCTGTGTGTCCGAACCGATCCCAATGCCCCACGGCACCAGGGCATTTCGGTGATCATGGTCCCGGTCGATTCGCCCGGTGTGCAAATCCGTCCCCTCTACGCCTGGTCGGGGTATCGCACCAACGAGGTGTTCTTCGACGAGGTCCGGGTGCCCGTCAGCAACCTGATCGGCGAAATCAACCGGGGCTGGACCTACATCACCGGTGCGCTGGATCTCGAGCGCGGGGCCCTGACCAACGCGGGCGATATGCGCCGCGCACTCGACGAGCTGACCGAGCTGGCCGGCCGTCCGCGTGGCGACGGCTCGATACCCCTGCAAACATCCAGCTTTCGGCGGCGGCTCGCCCAGGCCGAGGCGGATGTCGAGGCGGCGATGCTGATGGGATATCAGGCGGCGTCACTGCTGGACAGCGGCGTCATCCCGACCGTGGAAGTCAGCGTCGAGAAAGTCTTCAGCAGCGAACTGCGGCAGCGGATCGCCGATTTGGCCATCGACCTGCTCGGACCCGACGGCCTGTTGGCCTACCGCAGCCCGAACGCGCCCGCCGAAGGGAAGTTTGAGCGGCTCTATCGGGTATCGCCGCTGATGCGGTTCGGCGGCGGCACCAACGAGGTGCTGCGCGACGTCATCGCCCAGCGTGGCCACGGCATGCCGTCCTACGGACGGTGACGGCATGAGACTGCTGCCCAGCCAGGACGAGCGAGATTTGGCCTCGATGCTAAACGCGCTGTTTCTCGCCGAATGCCCAACCAGCCTGGTCCGCCAACTTCGTGATTCGGACCGGCGGCAGATGCCGGACAGGTTGTGGAAGGCGTTGGCCGATGCCGGGGTCTTTGGGCTGTTCCTTCCGGAGGAATACGGCGGCGCCGCTGGCACGCTGTCCGACCTCGGCGTGTTCTGCGTGGAAGCTGGCCGCGCCCTTTGCCCAACGGTCGTGCATACCACCCTGCAGGCGGCGCTTGCCATCCTGCTACTGGGCGGACCGGACCAGCATGCCGCGTGGCTGCCTTCGCTGTCGGCCGGAACGCTTTGCGCCACAACAGGTTTGTGGAGCGCACACGATGCCGCGGTGATCGCGCCGACAGTGCGAGCCTATGCGGGAGCTGGGCGAAGTTGGCGGCTGAGCGGCACCGTCGACTTTGTCGCAGACGCCGACCTGGCCGACCACATCGTCGTATCAGCAGCCTCCGATACGACTGCCGCGGCCGACCGCACATTGGGCTTCGTTGTCGCGCTATCGGCCGACGGAGTACATATCGAGGCGCAACCCCTGATGGGCGGCCATCGAGCGTTTCGCATCCTCCTCGACGCTGTCGAGGTGATGGATCGACGTGCGGTGCTTGCCGGGCCGCACGGTGAGGGCGTACACGATCAGGACCTGCGCCGGGTGGCCAACTCCGCGGTGGCGCTGCTGTCGCTGGACTTGGTCGGTGTCGGCGAAGCGGTGCTGCGGCGTACCGTCGACTACACGGTGGCACGTCAACAATTCGGCCGCCCGATTGCGTCCTTTCAAGCGGCGCAGCATCTGGTGGCGAATATGCATATCGCGCTGGCCGCAGCCCGGCTGGCAGCTCACTCAGCGGTGTTCTGGATCGGGCAAGGCCGCACCGGAACCCGGGAGACCGCGATCGCCCGAATGCACGCGGCCAGCGCTGCGAAGTCGATCACGCTCGACGCGCACCAATTGCACGGCGGCATGGGTTATGTGGTCGAGACCGACTTGCATTTGTTCTCCGAGCGCGCCCGGGTGCTGTCCACGCTGGGGGGCGGCGCGGATGTGGCAGCGACGTGGCTGGAGGAGGGACCTTGAGCGAGCAGAGTCTGATCGACGCCGAGTCGGCGTCGCGAGTGGGCACCGTCGCCGCAACCGCGACAGGCGAAGTCAACCGCCGCGATTGGCAACGCTGGGCCGCGGCGGTCGGTGATCACAATCCGTTGTGGTTCGACACCGAATACGCTCGCGCGCAAGGCTACCGGGACACCATCTGTCCGCCGCTCTTCCTGCAATTCGCCGTCTCGGGGGTCACCGCGCTGGACGGGTTGCGGCCGGATGGCTCTTCCGGCGCGGCATCGGGCAGCCTCGCGTTTCCCCGCGCGCCCAGACGCATGGCCGGCGGGGAGAGCACCACGTTCTTCGGGCCGGCGTATCACCGCGACGAGATCGAGATGGTGCGCACGATCCAGTCGATCGTCGAGAAGCAGGGTCGCTCCGGCCGGTTCATTCTGGTGACCTGGCGAACGGTGTACCGCAATCAGCACGGTGAATTAGTCGCCGAGGCAACAACGTCGATGATCGCCCGACCGTGAGGAGTGCTGTGACCCCCGAAGAAAGGCCGGTACAGGTTTTCTACGAGGACGTCCAGACCGGCGACTCGTTGCCCACGCTCGTGGTGACGGTCGACGAGCGGCAGCTGTTTTTCTTCAGCGCCGCGACGTACAACGCTCACCGCATCCACTACGACAAGGATTGGGCACGCAACGTTGAGGGTTATGACGATGTCATCGTGCAGGGCCCCCTGCAGGCCGCGTTGCTGGCCCGAGCAATCACCGACTGGATGGGCGGCGGCGGCCGGCTGGTCGAGTACGCCGTGCAGAACCGCGCGATCGCGTTCGCCGGCGAAGAGCTGACCTTCGGCGGGGTGGTGACCGGAAAACGGTTGGCCGACAACACCGGGCTCGTCGATCTGGACATCGCCGGGCGACGGGGTGACACCGTGCTGATGCCGGGGACGGCCACGGTCGCACTGCCATTGCGCGGAGATTCATCTTGACGGGCCTGCGCGGTGAGGCGGCCATCATCGGTATCGCCGAGCTGCCCGCCGAACGCAAGCAGACCCGGCCACCCTCGTTCACCCTGGACCAGTACGCACTGCTGGCCAAGATGGTCGTCGAGGACGCCGGTGTCGATGCCACGGTAGTCAACGGGCTGGTGTGCCACGGCGTTGCGGAATCCGATATGTTCGCCCCGGCCACGTTGTCTGAATACCTTGGCCTGCCGGTTGATTTCGGGGAACGGGTCGACCTGGGCGGCGCCACCTCGGCCGGGATGGTGTGGCGGGCGGCGGTCGCCGTCGAACTCGGGCTTTGCGACGCGGTACTGGCCGTCGTCCCCGGGTCCGCCGTGTTGCCCACGTCCGCCCGCCAACCGTCGTCACCGCCGGGCTGGCACGGTGCGTCGAGCAACAAGTACGGATCGCCGCAGGCCGAGTTCGAGATCCCCTACGGCAACGTCGGCCAGAACGCGCCGTACGCCCAAATCGCCCAACGGTATGCGGCTGAGTTCGGTTACGACGCAGCAGCTCTGGCGAAGATCGCGGTGGACCAGCGCACGAATGCGTGCGGGCATCCGGGCGCGGTGTTCCACGGCAAACCGATCACCGTGGATGACGTGCTGGCCAGCCCGATGATCGCTGATCCGATCCACATGCTCGAGACGGTGATGCGGGTCCAGGGCGGTGCCGGTGTTCTCGTCGCCAACAAAGAGGTGGCGCGCCGGGCGCGGCATAGACCAGTGTGGGTCAAGGGATTCGGCGAACACATCGCCTTCAAGACCGCGACCTACGCCGAGGACCTGATGACGACACCGATATCGCGTGCCGCCGAGAAAGCCTTCGCGATGGCGGGGCTCACGCCGTCCGCTGTCGACGTCGCGTCGCTCTACGACTGCTACACGATCACCGTGCTGATGACGCTCGAGAATGCCGGATTCTGCGGCAAAGGTGAAGGCATGAAATGGGTTAACCAGCATGACCTAACCTTCGCCGGCGACTTCCCGCTCAACACCGCAGGCGGGCAACTCTCCTTCGGACAGGCAGGCATGGCCGGCGGCATGCATCACGTTGTCGACGCGGCACGTCAGGTGATGGGCCGAGCGGGCCGGGCCCAGGTAACCGACTGCCACCGGGCGTTCGTCAGCGGCACCGGCGGCATCATGAGTGAGCAGGTCGCGCTGGTTCTGGGCGGTGACTGACGATGACCGAGCCGCGACCACTTCCCGAGGCCACACCGGTCTCAAAACCGTTCTGGCAGGGACTCGCCGACCACCGGATCCTCGTGCAATATTCGCCGTCGCTGGGACGGTACGTGTTCTATCCGCGCACCCTGGCTCCGGGCACGCTGGCCGACGACCTGGAATGGCGTGAAATCGACGGCGCCGGTTCGGTTTACACCTTCACGGTGGCACAGCGACCGACCGGCCCCCCGTGGGCGGATGCGGTGCCTCAGATCCTGGCGGTGGTCCAATGGGACGCCGGGCCACGATTCAGCACCGAGCTGGTGGACGTGAAGCCTACCGACGTCCGGGTCGGCATGCGGGTGAGCCCGGTGTTCTGCGACATTCCCGATACCGGCGTCACCCTGCTGCGGTATCGACCGGAGCCGACCGATGTTTGAGACCGTCCAGCAGCTGCTGCGGGCACGCATGCACGCCGACACCCCGGCGGTCGCCTACGGCGAGAAGACCTGGACCTGGCGCGAGCACCTCGACGAAGCAGTGGCCGAGGCGGCGGTGGTGATCGGGCTGGCCGACACCGCGCGTCCGCTCCACGTCGGTGCGTTACTCGGCAATTCGCCGGCCATGCTGCGCTCGATGGCCGCCGCCGCGTTGGGCGGCTACGTGTTGTGCGGCATCAACACCATCCGACGCGGCGCCGGGCTAGTCGCCGACATCCGGCGCGCGGACTGCCAACTGCTGCTCGTCGATCCCGACCATGCGCCGCTGCTCTCTCGCCCGGATCTGGGCGACGTCATAGTGCTCGACGTAACTTCGCGCCGCTACCTCGATGCGGTGCAGGCCGCGCCGCCGCTTGTGCCGCACCGCGAGGTGGGGCCGGGCGACACCTTGATGATGATCTTCACGTCGGGAACCTCCGGCGACCCGAAGGCGGTCCGGTTCGCCCACGTGGCCGCAATCATGTGCGGCGCAAGCCTGATCGCCCAGTTCCAGATCACCGATAGCGACGTGTGCTACTTGTCGATGCCGTTGTTTCATTCCAACGGCGTGGCGGCCGGCTGGGCAGTGGCCATCGGAAGCGGCGCGACGATGGTCCCGGCGCGGTTCTCGCCGTCGCGTTTCCTGCCCGATATCCGCCGCCACCACGTCACCTACGTGAACTATGTCGGCAAGCCGCTGGCGTTGGTGCTGGCCACCCCGGAGCACCCGGACGATGCCGACAACACGCTGCGCGTGGCGTTCGGCAACGAGGCGACTGATCGCGATATCACCGAATTCGCTCGACGATTCGGCTGCCGGGTCGTCGACAGTTTCGGATCGAGCGAGTTTGCGGTGATCGTCACTCGCGAAAACGGCACCCCGGCCGGGTCCATCGGCAAGGGATATCCCGGTGTCGCGGTGTACCACGCCGAATCTGTTACCGAATGCACGCCAGCGGTTTTCGACGAGAACGGCGCCCTCGCCAACTTCGACGAGGCGGTCGGAGAGCTGGTGAACACCCAGGGTGGCGGCGCATTCTCCGGCTACTACAACGATCCGACCGCCACCAACGAGCGGATGCGCCACGGCATGTATTGGTCTGGCGATCTGGCCTACCGGGACGCCGACGGCTGGATCTACCTTGCCGGTCGTACCGCGGATTGGCTGCGAGTGGATGGCGAGAACCTGGCCGCGGCACCGATCGAGCGAATTCTGCAGCGGCTGGCCCCGATCAACCAGGTGGCCGTTTACGGTGTGCCCGACGAACAGGTGGGTGATCAGGTGATGGCCGCCGTCGTTCTCAACGACGGTCAGTCCCTGACGCCGGAAGAATTCGAGAAGTTCCTTGCTGCTCAACCTGACTTATCCGCCAAGGCGTGGCCCCGCTTCGTGCGGATCAACAACGAGCTGCCCAAAACGCCAACCAACAAAATTCTTAAACGTGAACTGATTCAGGCGGGTGTCACCGCCGCGGGCGGTGTCTTGTGGAGGCGGGCGGACCGCGGAACTACGTACGTGGCGGGGGAGTAGTGCGGCGCGTGTGTTAACGAGTCGCGGTGATGTATTCGGAGTGCATGATCTGATCGACCTGCAGGTCGACTTCGGGTGGGGTCCGGCCGTACTCGGCCTGCAATTCGGGATTGGTGCGCACGGGCTCAACCGACCAGCCGTGGTCGGCGAGCCAGTCAGCGGGTTTGGTTTTCTCCGCGTCGTCGTAGGTCAACGTCGAGAAATTCACCTCGCCCGACAGATTGAGGCCGGGGTAGGTCTCTTCCAGTTCGGCGAGCCGGTCGTGGGCGAGAGACGAGCCCAGCGCACCTATCGCGAGTCGGCTGCCCGGCGCGGACAGGTCGCTGATACGGGCGAACAGCGTGTCCTGTGCGGCGCCGGTCAAGTAGGGCAGTATCCCCTCGACTGACCAGGCGGTGGGGCTTTGCGGGTCGAACCCCGCCGTCCGCAGCGGTATTGACCAGTCGTCTCGCAGGTCGGCTGCCACCTCGATGCGATGTGCGGCGGGCTCGGCCGCGAGCTCGGCCAGTACCCGCTCCTTGAACTCGAGGACCTTCGGTTGGTCTACCTCGAATACCGCTGTGCCACTTGGCCAATCTAGCCGGTAGGTTCGAGAGTCCAAGCCGGCCGCGACAATCACCGCTTGCCGGATGCCTCGGGCAGCAGCGGAGTAGAAGAATTCGTCGAAGAACCTTGTCTGGACCCCGTAAAGCCGTGGGAAGGCCGTCGCACCCTCAGACGTTCCCGGGTTGAGCAGCACACTATTCAGATACGGGTCCGCCGAAGCGGTGATGAAGTGCTGTGCGTAATCGTCTCGCGCCAGCGGCTGCGCACTCATGGCATGTAGCGCACGCCATCCGGCGACCAGCAGCGCGGTGTAGCCGACGCTGCTGACGATGTCCCACTCGTCGTCGTCGGATCGAGCCCATTTGCCTTGCGGTGCGGTCATTTAGCCTCCACCCGATGTCCCTTTTAGCCGAAGGTCCGGATGCGTGCGGTGCGCGTCGGCGATGACCTCAGGGCCGAGCTGCGTGACGTGATAGGGGCAGACAACCGTGACATCCCGGCCGAGGAAGGCCCTATTGATCAACACCTCATGCTGTACGCAGGCGGGGTATTCGACCTCAGATCGACTCGGCCACATCGGTTCGCCGACAATGCGCACCGGCTGATCTGCATGCTTGTCGACAAAGCCGCTGAGCACCTCGCCCAGAATTCGGCCGGGGTTGCGGCCCACCTCGATCATGTCGGTCATGACCACACGCTCGGCCAACCGGCCCAACCCCTCGGTGAGCACCGCCAGGTGCGGTGCTGGTACCGCGACCAGCACCGCTTGTTCTGCTTGGACGGACTCAGAGATAAACGGCAACAGGCAATCCAGATACTCCCGCTGCGTGCGGTAGAGGAAGGCGGCGTGACCGCTCCGCGCGTACGTCACGTCAGCTCCACAACACCGGGGCGCGGCCCTGCCAACCGCCGCATTCGAGTCACGCTACGCGCAGCCGTCCCAGATGCAACAATACCCGCCCATCACAGCTCCAGCAGAACGGTCACCGGGCCGTCATTGATCAGCTCGACCTGCATGTGAGCGCCGAATTTGCCGGTTTCTACGTCGGCGCCCTGCCGCCGCAGCGCCTGCGCGAACGCGTCTATCAGCGGCTCGGCGACGGCCCCCGGCGCCGCAGCATTCCATGACGGTCGTCGGCCCTTGGCGGTGTCGGCGTACAACGTGAACTGGCTGATCACCATGATCGGCGCGTTGATGTCAGCTGCGGACCGCTCGTCATCGAGAATCCTTAGCTGCCAAAGCTTTTCGGCGAGCCGCTGGGCTTTGCCGATATCGTCGTCATGGGTGATCCCGACCAACGCCAGTAGCCCCTGGCTGTTGGGCCGGATCGATCCCACGACGTGCTGATCGACCGACACCGTCGCCGATGAGACCCGTTGCACCAGAACCCGCATGGCCCCGATGCTGCCATGCGCCGCGAGTAGGGTCGTGTTGTGTCCGTACTGGTCGCATTCTCCGTCACACCGCTCGGCGTCGGCGAAAGCGTCGGTGAGATCGTCGCCGAAGCAGTCGGCGTGGTGCGGGATTCCGGGTTGCCGAATAAGACCGATTCGATGTTCACCGTGATCGAAGGCGACGATTGGGGTGAGGTGATGGCGGTCGTGCAGCGCGCGGTCGAGGCCGTGGCGGCTCGCGCGTCGCGGGTCAGCGTAGTGATCAAGGCCGACTGGCGATCGGGTGTCACGGATGCGATGACAACCAAAACCGAGTCGGTGGAACGGCACCTTTCCGCAGAGCGCGACGATCGCTGAAGCGAGCGGCGACTCTAACTCGATCATCGATCCCTCCTCCTCCACGCCTAGTGTCATAGCGGTGAGCGCACGCGCGAGCATTGTCGTCACCGGGACCGAGGTATTGACCGGCCGGGTCGCCGACCGCAATGGTCCATGGATCGCCGACCGGCTGCTCGAGTTGGGCGTCGAACTCGCGCACATCACCATCTGCGGCGACCGCGCGGCGGACATTGAGGCCCAGCTGCGCTTTCTGGCCGGCGAGGGCGTGGACCTGATCGTGACCAGCGGCGGTCTCGGGCCGACCGCCGACGACATGACCGTCGCGACCGTGGCGCGGTTCTGTGGACGCGAATTGGTGCTGGACACCGAACTCGAGGCCAAGATCGCGGCGATCTTGAAGAAGTTGATGGCGCGCCTGGGAAACGGGGATTTCGAGGCGGTGCGCGCCGCCAACCGCAAGCAGGCCATGGTCCCGGTCGGGGCGCTGGTGATGGACCCGGTGGGAACCGCACCCGGTGTCGTCGTCCCCGGTAAGCCGACCGTCGTGGTGCTACCCGGTCCACCCCGCGAACTGCAGCCCATGTGGCGGACCGCCGTGCAGCTGCCCGCGGTCCAGGAAGCCATCGCCGCCCGGACGATCTACCGCCAGGACACCGTGCGGATGTTCGGGCTGCCGGAGTCCGGCCTGGCCGAGACCCTGCGCGACGCGGAGCAGCACCTGGCGGGGTTCGACGAACTGGAGATCACCACCTGCCTGCGGCGCGGGGAGCTCGAGATTGTCACCCGCTACGAGCCCGACGCCGCCGAGGCGTACAGCCACCTGGTCGAATTGCTGCGCGATCGGCATGGGCAGCACATCTTTTCCGAAGATGGTTCGCAGATAGATGATCTGGTGGCGCGGCTGCTGACCGATCGCCGGATCGCGACGGCCGAGTCCTGCACGGGCGGGCTGCTGGCGGCACGGCTCACTGAGCGGTCAGGTTCGTCGGCCTACGTCGCCGGCGGACTGGTGGCCTATGCCAACGACGCGAAAACCGAATTGCTCGGCGTGGATCCGGCGCTGATCCGGGCAAACGGCGCCGTGTCCGAGCCGGTCGCCCAGGCGATGGCCGCGGGTGCGCTGCGGCGCTTTGCGGCCGACACCGCGGTCGCCATCACCGGAATCGCCGGTCCCGGCGGCGGGACCGAGGACAAACCGGTGGGAACGGTCTGCATCACCGTGATGTTGGCCGACGGCGGCGCATCGACTCGAACACTTCAACTGCCGGGCAACCGCGCCGACATTCGGGAGCGGTCGACGACGGTCGCGATGCACCTGCTGCACCGGGCGCTCGACGCGACGCCGCTACCATGACCGATTCGGCCCAAGCGCTTCAGCGGAGGACCTATCGGCGACGGTCTTCGTCAGTGAACGCGACGACGCTGCTTTGCTTGGTGCCGAAGCGGATTCCGGTGGCGTCCTTGCCGATCGCCGTCAATAGTGCGACGGCGAGCAATACCGGCACAATCGTCGCGGCCAACGCGAAGGGATAGCCGTGGGTGGCGGCCAATCGTTCTTGAATGGGCAAGTTGAATGCCGCCAGCACATTTCCCAGCTGATAGGTGACCCCGGGGTAGAAGCCCCGGATCGCGTCCGGCGACATCTCCGTCAGGTGCGCCGGGATGACACCCCACGCACCCTGCACGACGAGTTGCATCAGAAACGAGCCGAGGCACAGCATCGCCGCGCTGTGCGAGTAGGCGAACAGCGGCACGATCGGTAGCCCCAGCAGCGCGCAGAACACGATCGTGTACCTGCGGCCGAATCGTTGGGACAGTGTGCCGAACGTCAGCCCGCCGATAATGGCGCCGATGTTGTAGGTCACCACGATCCACTTGGCGGTGGTGCTGGACAGCCCAGCGCCGCCATTGTGCGTGGTTGACAGAAACGTCGGATACACGTCCTGGGTGCCGTGGCTCATCCAGTTGAACGCGGCCATCAGCAGCACCAGATAGATGAACCGACGGACGATGGCGGCGTCGCGCAGCACATCGCGGATTCTGGTCTGAGTCACCCGCATTCGGTCCTGTTCGGCCTCCCACACCTCGGATTCCTTCACCCGGTACCGGATGATCAGACTGACCAGCGCGGGGATGATGCTCAGCCCGAACAGCCAGCGCCACGACAACCCGAGCCGGTCCATCACCAACAACGACGCCAACGTCGCGAGCAGATAGCCGAACGCGTAGCCCTCCTGCAGCAGGCCGGAGAAGAAGCCGCGTCGCTCGGCCGGAACCTTCTCCATCGCCAGCGCAGCGCCCAGACCCCACTCACCGCCCATCCCGATGCCGTAAAGCAGCCGCAGGATCACCAGCACAGTGAAATTCGGTGCGAACGCACACAGGAAACCGACCACCGAATAGAACGCCACGTCCACCATCAGGGGCAGCCGTCGGCCCACCCGGTCGGCCCACACCCCGAACAGCAACGCGCCCACCGGCCGCATCAACAGTGTGGCGGTGGTCAGGAACGCGACCTGGGTTCTGCTGTGGTGGAAAGTCTTTGCGATATCGGCATAGACCAACACAACGAGGAAGTAATCGAAGGCGTCCATTGTCCAACCCAGCAGCGCGGCAATGAACGAGTTGCGCTGATCGTTGGTCAGCGGCAGTTTTCTGGGCACCCGCACCATGTATCACACCGTCGGCTGCGGCGTGGGTGCTCGGAAGGAAATCAGCTCTTCTCGATGCTGTCCCAAAGCTCGACCATGGAGTGCAGAATCTCCTCGGCGCGACCCAGCCCGGCCAGATGACTCTCACCGGGCAGGCGAAACAACTCCGCGTCGGGCAGCCGGTCGACCACGTGCTGCCCATGGGCGAACGGGACGATGTGGTCGCGATCGCCGTGCCACCACCGGACCGGGGTCTTCACCTGCTCGAGCCGGAACCCCCAGTCCCGGGCGAAGACAATGACGTCGGCGAACGGCGCCGCCAACTGCTTGCGGCTGCCGTTGAGCAGATCGTCGAGGAACATCGCCTGGAATTCCGGTCGCACCAGCAGACGGCGATCGGCCTCAGGCGACACCCGGGCATACGCATAAAGCGCGGTGGTGGCAACCGGCCGGATCAGCCGGATCAGACCGACCGCCGCCCACCGGATCGGAAATCCCGCCACTTGCAGCAGCGGTGCCACCTGCGAACCGAATGCCATCACGCCGCCCCCGACGGCGTCCGCGCCGACGGTGGGGGCGACGCCACCGAGCACTCCGACCGCCACGACGCGATCGGGTATGGCCGCCGCGCAGCCGAGGGTGTAGGGCCCGCCGCCGGACAGGCCGATGACGGCCATCTTGTCGATGCCGAGGGTGTCCGCCATGGTGCGCAGGTCATCAGCGAATGCGGCGACGGTGTCGTATTGGTAGGGCGTGGATGCGCCGATGCCGGGTCGGTCAACGCCGATCAGGCGGATGTGGTTCTCCTCGGCGTAGACCCGGGCTTCGGTCGGGATCTGCCGCCGCGCGCCCGGGGTGCCATGCAGCCAGAAGATGGCGCGTCCCTGCGGGTCCCCGAACTCGGCGAACCCCAGCTGACGATCGTCACCGACCGCGATGTTGCCTTCCAGCTTGGGACGAGCAATAGCGATAACCATGACCGCAGTGTTACATAGAGCGCACCAGGCAGCGGTAGGAGTGACGCATGCAGATCATCGACGCCGACGGACACGTCGCCGAGAACCCGTCGCTGGCGATGGAGGCCATGAAGCGCTGGCCGGACCACGTCAAGGCCAGTCCCGACCGCAAGCCGAGGCTGGTGATCGAGGGTCGCAAGTATCCGGAAGACACCGGCCCGGGCGCCGGTTGCCCGCCCGAGCACGGAATCAGTAACGCGTCGGACATCAACTGCAGATCGGTCGAAGGCGTGCTCGGCGACGCCGATCGCGACCAGATCAACACCATGGTGCTGTATCCCAGCCTCGGCCTTTGCGCGCCCAGCATCGAGGATCCGGAGGTCGCCGCCGGGTTCGCCCGCCTCTACAACCAGTGGATCGCGGATTTCTGCGCGCCGGCGGGCGGCAGGTTGCGCGGCGTCGCGGTGACCCCGATCGAGCATGGGCGCGCGGCGATCGACGTGATGCGGGAGGCCAAAGATCTCGGGCTGGTGGCCACCCTCGTCCCGCCGGCGCTGAAAACGCGCAACCTCGACCACCCTGACCTCGATCCGTTTTACGCCGCGGCGGTAGAACTCGACATGCCGCTCGGCATTCATGGCGCGCCCGGCATCCATCTGCCGAAGATCGGCGTCGACCGCTTCACCAACTACATCCAGGTGCACTGCATCAGCTTTCCGTTCGACCAGATGACGGCGATGACCGCGATGGTCTCCGGCGGTGTTTTCGATCGGCATCCCGGATTGCGGGTGGCCTTCCTCGAGGCGGGTGTGGGCTGGGTGCCGTTCTTCATCGACCGCCTCCACGAGCATTTCGAAAAGCGCGGCGACTGGATCGAGCGTGGCTGGCAACGCGATCCGCAGGAGTACGTGCGTGCCGGCAACATCTTCGTGACCTGCGAGCCGGAGGAGCCGATCCTGCCCGGCGTCATCGATGTGCTCGGCGACGACTTCATCATGTTCGCCAGCGACTACCCGCACTGGGACGGCGAATGGCCCGAGAGCACCAAGCACCTGCGCACGCGCCCGGACATCAGCGAAGCAGCCCGCGCGAAAATCGGCGGGCTGAATGCGCAGCGCTTCTACGGCCTCAACTGAGGCCGATCAGCGCGCCTGCCATTTCGGAGGTCGTTTTTCCGCGAAGGCACGCGGGCCTTCTCTAGCGTCCTCGGTCGCGAAAATGCGGTCGCTGTGCCGAGTTTCGTTGGCATACGCAGATTGCAGATCAAGCGCCAGGCCCTCGACAGCTGACTGCTTCGTCGCCGACACGGCAAGCGGCGCGTTGGCCGCGATGCGCTCGGCGTACTCATAGGCGGTGTTCATCAACTGGTCCGCCGACACCACACGGTTGATCAGACCGATGTCAACCGCGCGCTGGGCGTCCACCATGTCCGCGGTCAACAGCAATTCCATCGCAAGCGGGTAGGGCATCTGGCGGGGCAGTCGCACGGTGCTGCCGCCGCCCGCAAACAATCCGCGTTTCGGCTCCATCACGGCGAATCGCGCCTCGGGCGCGGCGATGCGGATGTCGGTGGAGGTCAGCATCTCGAATCCGCCCGCGACACACACACCGTTGACGGCTGCGACGATCGGCTTGTAGATCGGAAACTGGTGCAGGACAGCGTGAATGGCGTCGGTCTTGTTCCATCCGGCGGGCTGCGGTAAGTCGCCGGTCAACTCCGGAATGAACTTCTTCAGATCGGCTCCGGTGCAAAAGTCGCGGCCAACACCGGTGATAACGGCAACCCAGCCATCAGTGTCGTCGCGAAAGGCGGCCCAGGCGTGAGCCAGGTCGCGGAAGTGCGCCATGTCTAGCGAATTACGCGTCTCGGGCCGGTTGATCGTGATCGTCACGATGCGGCCGTCGCGCACGTAGTCGATGCTCACCGCGTCCTTCGAGATTTGCAGTCGCTATCTTTGCAATGATAGTAAATCACCTCGGCAGTGCTCCGGCCATCGCGTGGTACCGGAGTTAGCACTCGCATAGCCCGGACTGCTAGTTGAACGCACGCGCAGTATCCTGATGCGGATCGACGCCTTTGCCGATACCCTCTTTCGTGCAGCTGTCGAGACGGAAGTGGTCGAGGGCCGTCGACCCGAGCTGAACACCATCCACGAACTGAGGGACCATGGCCGAATTCGATCCACATGAAGGCGAAGCGCAAACGATTGTGAATCTCGCCGAAGCGGCGATGCACATGTACCGGTTTGCCATCGATTCTTTGCCTTTCCCTGAGGACAAGAAGTTTCAGAAGCGCGCCGAAGTGGTCCTGACCGGCATGCGGAAACTGCGCGCGGCGCTGACGGAGGCGGCTAGCCACAGCAGGCCGAGCCCCACGGTGATGATGGCGCTCAGCGATGTCCGCCGACGCTACGACGATCTGATGGAGCGTGCCGCGGACGCCCCCGGATCAACCCTCGGCCAACAGCTCTACAACGCACGCATTCACGCCAAGTTGACGGCACAGGAGGCGGCCTACGGGATGGGACTTCCACCCGATCTGCCCGACGAGCTCGAAGCCGGGGGCACTCCGACCGACAAGGAGACGCCGCTGATACAACAGCTGATTGCGGCGATCCGCACGGTCGCGGGACTTGGGGAAGCCGAGTATTCGCAGCCGCACGTCGACGAGCATGTCAGCGGCTGGGAGGAGGCACTCGTGGTGAACGGCGCCGGCGAAGAAGCCAACGCCACAGCCCACTAACTCACCGACTGGCTCGCAGTCACCGAATAGGAAGTCCCGTCAGCGCTCTGGCGATGACGAGTCGCTGAATCTCGCTGGTGCCTTCAAAGATGGTGAAAATCTTGGCATCGCGGTGCATCCGCTCGACCGGATAGTCGCGGGTGTAGCCGTTGCCGCCGAGGATTTGGATCGCTTCATCGGTGACGTACACCGCGGTCTCACTGGCAAACAGCTTGGCCATCGAGCCCTCTGCTGAGGTGAACGCTTTGTCGTTTCGCTGCATCCAACTGGCCCGCCAGACCAGCATTCGCGACGCGTCGATGCGGCTTTTCATGTCGGCCAGCTTGAACGCGATGGCCTGAAATTCGGCGATTTTGCGGCCGAACTGTTCGCGCTGGCCGGAGTATTCCAGCGCGTACTCGTAGGCGGCGCGCGCGATGCCCAACGCCATCGCACCCACGATGGGACGGGTGCGCTCGAACGTCATCATCGCCGCTTGGCTGGAGGTGCGATGTCCTTCTTTGATTTTGGCGATCCGGCGCTCGAATCGCTCTCGGCCGCCAAGGATCAGCTCGCCGGGGATGCGGACATCGTCGAGCACGACCTCAGCCGTATGGGATGCCCGGATACCGTGCTTCTTGAATTTCTGGCCTTGCGATAGACCCTTTGTGTCGGGCGGGACGATGAACGTCGCCTGCCCCCGCGTGCCCAACTCGGGTTCCACCGATGCCACCACCACATGGACATTGGCGATTCGCGACCCAGGGCGCCGGCGTGCTGGCCGCTGAACTCTGGGGTAACGATGGCGACCAAGCTCTCGAATCGGGCAGCACTTCGGCCCGCGGTGATCGCCGCGGTCAATGGCTTGTTCGGGGATGAATTGGCCGAGCGCGACCGCCCGCTCGCGGGGACGATGGCCATCCGGCGCCGCGGCAACGTGGTGGCGCCGACGGCCGACTGCCTTGCAGCCGCGTTTCCATCGGCCAGCTCGCGGGTCGTGGTGTCTATGCACGGCTGGTGTCTGACCGAAGGGTCTTGGTCTCGCCACCCGAGGACACGGAGGGAAACGACAGCCGCAGCTATGGCCAACGGCTGCGCGACGGCCTTGGATTCAGCCCGGTTCAGCTGCGCTACAACACCGGCCTGCGGGTGTCGGTCAACGGCCGGACGCTCGCGGAACTACTGCAGCGATTGCACACTCACTGGCCGGTTCCTATTACCGAGCTGGTGCTGGTCGGCCATTCGATGGGCGGGCTGGTAGCGCGCAGCGCTTGCCATTACGGCGCCGAGCAACTGCACCGATGGGCCGAGGCGGTGAGTCATGTCGTGTGCCTGGGCTCGCCGCATCTGGGGCCGATCTGGAAAAGGGCGTAAGCGTCGCGTCGTGGGCGTTGGCCCGGTTCCCCGAAACCCGTGCCATTGCAACCTTTTTGAACGCGCGCAGCGACGGAGTCAAGGATCTGCGCTTCGGCGCATGTCTTGACGAAGACTGGCACGACGCCGATCCGGATGAGTTCCTGCGGGATCGTTGCAACGAGGCGCCGTTTCTTCCGCACGCCACCTATCATTTCGTGGCCGCAACGGTCACGCCGCCGCTGCTCGGGATCGTCGCCGGCGACCACCTGGTGCGGCCGCATAGCGCATCGGGCCGCGGTAGATCACGGCGCATTCCCTTTGAGGAAGAGCAGGGACTGACGCTGACCGGGTTGAATCACCTCGACTTGCTGAACCATCCGCTGATCTACGCGAAGCTGCGGGACTGGCTGGCCCGCTAGGGAATCGTTGCGCCGCCGGGCGCCGCGGCGATGTGGGCCGCCACCTCGACCGCGACCGCCAGCGTCTCGGGGTCGTCGGCGGCCGCGTAGCGTCCGGCGGCGGCGTCGTAGCGGGCGCCGGCGATCGATCCGTGGTCGGCGGGTAACTCGACCACTTCCACCGGCCATTCGCTGCGCCGCAGGGCCGAGGCGAAGTCCCAGGTCGCCGCGACCGGAATGACCTTGTCGGCTAGCCCGTGCAGCAACCTGAAAGGGCGGCGGCGCGTAATGCGGTCGAGCTGGGTGGCCGGAACCCGATCGAAGATCGGGTCGCTGACCATGAACGCCCCGGCGAGACAGACGGTGTGCGCGAAATCGATTCCAAGCTCAGGTGCCTGGACCGTCAGCCCGGCAGCCGCTACGCCTCCCATCGACCAACCGACGAGTACCAAGCCGTCCGGGTCGTCGACGCGGTCGCGGGCGAAATGCACAGACCTCAGCAGGTCGGCGCGCCCACCGTCGTCGGCGTAAGAGTTCCAGTCGGGAACCACAACGCCTAGGCCATGGCCGGCAAGCAGCTCGGCGAGCGGCCGGACGGTGGCGCGCGCGTCGGGCTGCTGGCCATGCCACAACAGAACGGTTTGCTGAGACGGGTTGCCGAAAATGTCCGCCAATCGACCGGCGGCGTACTCGACGGTCTCCATACCCTCCAGGCTGCCCTACCGGCTAAGCCATCACGGCTTCGGTGGTGCTGGCGGTGCCGGTGCTGGTGGTGGTGGTGCTCCGCCTCCCAGCAGAGAGCCGAGGATATTCAACGGAAGGCCGGCCTGCTCCGGCGTCTTGCCCGGGTCGGGGACCGCCGCGTCGTCCTTCTGCCATGGCTGGCAGCCGTCGGTTTTGAACGCCTTATCGGTCGGGTCGATCCGCACCACCTGCGGCTTTTTGCTCAGCGCGTTGTCGACGAGCTGTTTGCCGTCATCGCCGGTGCCGATCCGCTTCCAGTAGCAGGTGCCATTTCCGATTGGCCCGGCGGAGGTGTAGGTGCCCGGCACGACATCGGTTCCCACCGCGAATGTGCCGTCGTGATCGATGGCGGTCTTGGGCCCCGGCCCCGGCGGCCCGGGGGCCGGTCCGGGCGGCGGCGCGGGTGGATCGGCATTGGCAAGGCCGGCGGTCGCACCCCAGCTCAGCGCAATAAGCGTCGCGGCCGCGACAGCGGTTGACTTCGACCTCACGAATAGCAGCATACGGGGTTTGCCCGGCCCGCGCCGGAGCCTGATTGCGCTGCTAGGCGGTCTTGGTGAGCAGCGGCAGAAGCATCCGGCGGCGCGCGGTGTTGGCGTCGGCGAAGTAGTGCAGCGCCTCGTGAACCGACTCAAAGATGGCGAAGCTCGATTCCTCATGGGTGATCAGCAGCGCGGTGTTCACCGCTTGGCTGGGAACAACGGCCCAGTCCAGCTCGCCGGCACCGCACACGTCATCGACACGGTAGAGAAGCCGAACAGCTTGTGCTGCAAAGCAATCCAGGCCCGACAGGTCTAGGACAAAAGGCTTGTCCGGCAGGATGAATCGCTTGGAGTACTCGCTGACCTGGTCGACATTCGTCGCGTCGACTATGCCGGTGATCGTTACGACGGTTCCCAGGCTGCGGCATTGGGCTCGCACCGCAGCACCGTTGCAGTCAAAAGGAAGAGGGGCGTGACGCGGTGCCACGCAAGCACCCGCCGTACCAAGCGAATCGGTCATGAGCGTCCCCCAGTTTCCAAAAGCTGTTGCTGCAATATCGGGTCGAAGAATGACCTCAACCTGTTTGAGACGCTAATTGGCTACTCTAAGGTCACTCGGTCCAGCCTTTAATACTTTGCTAAGAAACATTTTTCAGTTACCGGTCGGTAGCCCTTAGGCCAGTCGTCTGACCGGCCCCGCATAGCTCAGCGCGTGCTCGTAGATCTCGAGGTTGTCCCGAGAAATCTTCGCGTGCACCGGACGCTCGAGGAGGAATCGCAGCACGGGATTGAAGGCGTGATAGGTCTCGTGGAAGGTCAGCACGGTGCTGCCGTCGGCTTGCTCTTCCAGTTCGTGGTATCCGTCGGCGCGCGACCATAGCGGCTTGCCGATCGCCACATAACGCGAGAGCTGGTTGATCTTCGCCTCGGTGACGGTCTCCCACGAACGACCCTTGCCGCCCGACAGCAGATATCTAGGCACGGGAAAGACACACGTGCGGACCAGACCCTCGCCGGCCTCGTCGCCCTCGTTGAGGATCTCCATGCTGCCGGTCGGCCACTCGAGCACGCGCGGCTTGGGCGCGTTCGGCGGCACCGGTGGGTGCAGCACCCGCCACACCTTTTTCGGGGGTGCGTCGATGTGGAATCGCACGGTGTAGGACTGCATCAGCCTTCACCCCAGCTGTCCCAGTAAGTGATGCTCTCCGCCGGCGGCCGGACGGCTGGCCGGAAATCCGTCCCAATCGTGTAGGCCACCGGGAACAGCGCGGCCTGGGTGACCGTGTCCGGGATGCCCAGCAGTTCCGCGACCTCCCGCTCCTTGGCCAAATGCATTGTCGTCCACACTGATCCGAGACCGCGAGAGCGAAGTGCGAGCAAGAAACTCCAGCCGGCCGGGATGATTGACGCCCAAGCCGACGCGGCGGTCAACACGTTGGAGTTATCGATGCGGTTCTCCAGGCAGGGGATGACATGCACGGGAACTTGGCCGAGTGTGTCGGTGAGGCTGAAAGCGCTGGCGTACACCCGCTGGGTTTGCGGATCGGACGTGTCCTTGGCGGCCAGTGCAAGATACTCAGCGCCGATGCTGCTGTAGATCTCCGCGATCGCCGCGCGTTTGTCGGCGTCGGTGATCACCAGCCATCGCCAATCCTGCGTGTTGCTTGCCGTCGGCGCTTGCATCGCTAGTTGTATGCACTCGAGGAGCACCTCCCGACCCACCGGCCGGGTCAGGTCGAGACGTTTGCGCACCGACCGGGTGGTGCTCAGCAATTCATCGACGGTGGCCTTATCCATCCCGTCCAACCTCGCCTTCCCGCTGTGCTCAGATGTCGATCGCGCACGACTGATCGACGCCGAGCACGGTCAACGAACGGCCCAGACCGAGGAACACCGCCAAACACAACGTCAGATCGAGGACTTCCGGGTCGGTGAACAATCCGCGAAGCCGGCCGACGAACTTGTCGTCAATCGACCCATGGTCGGTTGCGAAACGCTCGGCGTACTCGATGGCCAGTCGTTGCCGCGCCGTATAGCCCGGGTAGGTGGCGTAGGCCGCGACGTTCTCATACAGCTCCGGTGCCACGCCCGCCTCGAGCACCGAATCGGCGCGGAAGTCCGAGCACGCGACGCAGTCATTGATCTGCGCAATCCGCATCCTGGCCAGCTCGCGCTCGTCCGGGGGCACAATGCTCTGCTGGTAAGCGCCCCGAATCATCCGCTCGACCATGTCGCCGAGTTGCGGTCGCAGCGTCCAAATCATCGCGGCCTCACCACCGGGGCCATCCGGCACATCAAGCCTAGCCATGGCGACGATGCGGCCGGAACGGCCGAGGAGGAGTCGGGCAATCAAGCCGGGCCATGCTTGCGAGCAAACCAGATGTCTGGCGTGACTGTCCAGGTCGCGGACCGTGGACAGGACGGGACGCCGGAGTTACCGTCCGTCTGAGCGAAAGCGCGGCGCAGCGCTCGCACAGGAGGTCTCGCGGCATGCTGTTCGTGCACGAGGTGCACAAGGTGCGGGGACGCGCCGAGGATGAGTTCGAGGCCGCATTCCGAGACGGCTGGATGGCCATGCTCGGTGCCGGTGACGAAGCCCGGTTGCTCTGGTACGCCAACCAGGCCCACGGCAGCGGACCCGCCTACACCGTCATCACCGTGACCGCCGTTCGCGACGGAGCAGCATGGGAACGCCTGGCCACACGGATTCAGAAAGGCGCTCTGCGGCAATGGATGCGCGAGCTCGACGAGCTCCGCCACGACGTCGACGCCAAGCTCCTCGTTGCGCTTCCGTGGTCGCCACTTCAGGACATCGCATTCGACGAAGTGCCCGTCGATGGAAGCGAACACGAGCTGACCCTCTACATGGAGGACACCATGTGGCCGTACGAGGATAAGTTCGTCGAATACATCGACCGCTGCGGTGAGGTGTACGCCAAAGGCCTCGACCGGCCGGCGTCGATGTTGACCATCCAGGCTGCGTTCCAGCCGGTGTTGGGCAGTCACCTGCGTCGAGAAGTGGTGCTGATGCAGCGCATCCGCCAGCCGGAAGCGCTGCTCAACCTCCTTCGGACCGAGATCCCACCGGACTACCGCGCACCGGGAACCTGGATGTACGACGCATTGGATCTGCGCGACCAATGGACCAGCCGGCTGCTTCGCACCTCCGCGTGGTCACCCCTGTATTGAGCCGCGAATGAACATCAGCATGCTCATCGACGCCGTCGCTACCGGTGATCCCGACCGCGTCGCGCTCATCATCGGCAAGCGCGTCACCGGTTATGGCCAGCTCGCGGCGGCTGTGGAACGGTGCGCCGCGGGTCTGGCCAACCACGGCGTGGCAGCCGGAACCCGCGTCGCCGTCGTCGACGGCGGCAGCCTGCTCTCCATCGCATCGGTTTTCGGCGCGGCGCGCATCGGTGCGGCGGCCGCGCTGATGAACCCCGCGCTCACACCAGCAGAGCTGCGGGTCCTGATCCAGAATGCGGGATGTGCCGACGTCGCGATCGCGGGAGAAGATTACGTCGATCGCCTCCGTGCAGCAGGCGCGAGCACGGTGTTGACAACCGCTGATCTGTTGAGCGACAGCCCGATTCCCGCGGCGAAGACAGCGGAGGAGACCGACGACCGCGACGCGCTGGTCTTGTTCACCAGCGGTACCACCGGGCTCCCGAAGGCGGTCGGAATCACCGACGGGCACCTGAGCACGCGAATCCGCGGAATGGCGCAATCGTTCCGCGCGGACACAGCACCCACGGTGACGATGATGTGTGTCCCGTTCTTCCACGTCGGCGGCTCCCTGGGCATCCTCGGCAGCCTGTACTCGGGCAACACCTCGGTCGTGCAGGAGCGGTTCGACGCCGCCGAGTGGTTGCGGCTGGTGCAGGAGCATCGGGTACACACCGCATTCCTGGTGCCGACGATGCTGCAGCGGATCCTCGACCATCGCGACTTCGCCGGCACCGACCTCAGCTCGCTGATCGCCATCGCCTACGGAGCGGCGGCCGCGCCCGTCGCATTGGTGCGCCGGGCAATGGCCGCCCTGCCACACGTCGCATTCGCCAACGTGTTTGGCCAAACCGAAACGCTGGGCGCCTACACCACCTTGTTGCCAGAGGATCACCGCGACCCCAACCGGGTGGGCTCGGTCGGGAAGCCGCTGCCCGAGGTTGAAGTCCGCGTGGTCGATCCCGACACGGGGACGGACGTCGACGCGGGAGTTGTCGGCGAGTTGTGGGTCAACACCATTCAGAACGTCACCGAAGGCTGGCTGCATACCGGTGACCTCGCACGGCGGGATGCCGACGGGTACATCTACCCCAGTGGCCGGCTCAGCGACACGATCAACCGCGGGGGCGAGAAGTTCGGGCCGATCGAGGTCGAGGAAGCACTGCGTACCCATCCGGCGGTGAGCGACGTCGCGGTCGCCGGCGTCACCGACGAGGAGATGGGTCAGCGGGTGGGCGCGGCCGTGGTGGCTGACCAGCCCGTGACGCTCGAGGAGCTCCGAACGCATTGTCGTCACCGGATCGCCTATTTCAAGCTGCCTGAGCGACTGATGATCGTCGACGGCATCCCGTACAACGCGACCGGCAAAGTGAACCGCCGGCAGCTCGCCGTGTTGATCGCCGACAACGCCTGAGTGGCCGAAAGGACTCGCCGTGCTGTTCCTTCACGAAACCCACCGAGTCGTCGGCGCCCGCGAGGACGACTTCGAGGCCGCCTACCGCGAAGGCTGGATGCCCACCTTGGCGCAGGAACAGAACGCTCGATTGCTCTGGTACACCAACCATGCGCACGGCTCGGGAGTGGCGTACAACGTCGTCACCGTCACCGGGATCGCCGACGGCGCGGCGTGGGAGAGCCTCGCCCGCCGGGCGCAACGAGGCGATCTGGCGCCGTGGATGCGCGAATTGGACAACCTACGCCACGAAGTCACCGGCAAGATCCTGCTGCCGGTCGAATGGTCGCCGCTACAAGAGGTGGACCTGATGACCGTGCCCACCGACGGTGCAACGCATCCACCGAGTTTGTTCATGGAAGACACCGGATGGCCGTACGCCGCGCTGGACGACTACATCCGCTCGTGGGACGAGATCTACTACCGGGTGCTTTCCAAGGCCCCACCCGGTAGACGGGTGCTCGAAATCCAAGCCTGCTTCCAGGTGGCGCACGGGAGCTACAAACGCCGAGAGGCGATGCTGTGGCAGAAGATTGACGCGACCAACGACTACGCCACCCTCAAGCATCTGCTGACGACCGACATCCCACCCGAGCACCGCGGACCGGGCACATACATGTTCGAGGCCCTGAAGTATCGCGACCAGTGGGAGAGCCGCTTACTTCGGACCTCTGCGTGGTCACCCCTGTACTGATCGAGGACTAAACCTGTTTTCTCCGTTCAGGATTCGATAGGCGTCAGCCGCCATCTCGACGACGATGTCAGCCGCCGGGCGAACTTCATTGATGCGTCCGATCGCCTCACCGACGAACATGGCGGCGATGTCGAAGTCCTCTGCAGCGACACCCTTTTCGAAGGTCTCGATCGCTTCGGGCAACGACGCCGAAAGTTGCGCCTCGTTGCCATGCCAGCCGTCGCAGAAGGGGTTGCTCAACGTTCGCTCGTTGTACTGGGGCGGCCAATCCAGCTGCCGCACAACGTCATAGACCCGCGTGCGGTAGGTGTTGTCGCCACCGGCCCGAAGGGCTCGCTCCTGCGCCCGCGGCGACACCAGCGCCTCAGACGAGGCCCAAAATCTGGTGCCGGCGAGCGCGCCATCGGCGCCAAGCGTGAGCGCCGCCGCGAGCCCACGCCCGTCGGCGACACCGCCGGCAGCCAGTACCAGCGTTTCGGGTGAACGTTGCGCCGCGAGGTCGACGACGTCGGGCACCAGCGTGAACGTCGAGCGCACAGTCATGCCATGCCCACCGGCCTCGCCACCCTGGGCCACCAGGATTTCCGCGCCGGCATCCAGAGCCTGACGCGCCTGGTCGAGCGTCTGCACCTGGGCAATGAGTGGGACGCCGGCGGCGTGGATACGGTCGGCGAACGGCTGCAGATCGCCGAACGACAGCATGATCGTGGCCGGTTGCCGCTCCAGCGTCTGATCCAGCAGCTCGGGCTTGCGGGCCAGGCTCCAGGTGATGAAACCGCACCCAACCCGCGTCCCCTCGGTCAGGTCGAATTCGCGCTCTAGCCAGTCCGAGTCGCCGTAGCCGCCACCAATGAGACCCAGGCCGCCCGCTCCCGTCACCGCGGCAGCGAGCCGGCCGCCCGAAATCATCGCCATCGGTGCGGCCAGAATCGGGTGTTCGATCCCGAAGAACTCGGTAAGACGAGTAGTCAATGGCATGGCGGCACTCACTTGAGCTCTCCGGTGAGGAACTGCGCCCGTCCATAGCCGAATGACCAGTCCTCGTCGTCGTTTTCGGTGATCGAGACGATCAGATCCGCCGGGTCGAGCCCGCACCGCTCGGCGAGATGTGATGCCAGCAGCTGGTAAAACCGTTCTTTGAATTCGCGCGGTCGTCGCCTGCTCACGACGTGCAAGACGACCTGCTGAGCTGACCGGTCGATGCCGAGACCGGTGTCCCAGGTGACGATCTCGTGAGCGGGATGGGTGTTCACCACCTGGTAGCGGTCGCGTTGCGGGACCTGAAAGGCTTCGACCACGGCCTCGTGGATTGCGTCCAGCAGTTCCTGAATCTCGGCCGGCGTGCGGCCTTCGATGATGTCGACATACAACAGTGGCATCTTTTCTCCTGACTCTGGTCTCCCGATGCTTCGGGACGCGGGGTGCGCCCCTCATGCCACCGACGTTAGACGCGGCAACAGGCGCTGTGAAATGCCCGCTGTAGAGCATCTATGCTTGTCAGGCATGAGCGCGCTGGGTAGCAGCCGAGTGGAACTGCGACACCTCCGCGCGTTCGAAGCGGTGGCTCGGCTCAAGTCGTTCACCCACGCCGCCGGCGAACTGGTGATCACGCAGCCAGCGTTGACGCGCACGATTCAGCAATTGGAAGACGCGCTGGGAGTGACACTGCTCGATCGCAGTTCGCGGCACGTTGAAGTGACCGCCGCCGGGCGGGCCTTCGTCGACTACGCGGAACGGATCCTCGCCGAGCTGGAACGCGGCATCGACGCTGTTCGGCAACAGGCCAGCATCCGCTTGGGGTTCAGCTGGCTACTGCCCGACCCATGGGCCCAGCAGACTGTCGTTCGCTTCGAGCAGGCCACTGGCATCACGGTCACGCTGGTCCGCACCGACGATGCGCTGGACGCCGTGCGACAGGGAAAGATCGACGTCGCGGTAGTGCGTGGACACGACACCCCGGCCGGCGTGCGCGTGGTGCACCTGTTCAACGAGTCGCGGGTGGCGGTGTGTTCGGTTAATTCCCGCTTGGCGAACGAATCGGAATTGGACTGGGCCGATGTCCCACAGTGGCCACTGGTCGTCAATGTCGCCAGCGGCACCACCGGACCGTGGTCGTGGCTGGCTGGAGCCGGGCCGAAAACCATTGTGGAGACAGGCAATTTCGACGAGTGGATCGAATCGGTCGCCGCCGACCGGGGCATCGGTGTGATCCCGGATCTAGCCGTCAGACGCAACATTCATCCGGGCGTGCGATTCATTGCGCTGCGCGGCGCCCCACCAAGCCCGGTCGTGCTGGCGTTTCTGCCCCGCGCGCATAGCGCCGCGCTGCGCCGGTTCGTCGAGGCGGCCGTGCAGGCCGCACGACACCCGGACGCATCGATTACGAAATGACGCCTCGCCTCGCAGCGAAATGCGCAGCGCCCGCTGGCCGTCCAAACACCGCTTTCTCAGGAGCCACACCGGGTTGACAACTCGCCATTCGGGTGATCGCACTGATACCCTCCCATCGCCGTGGTTTTGTCGGGTCGCGTGGAGTTAACCGCCCGGACAGGTGGCGCAGCAGCACAGATGAAGCGGCAGTGGCGATGACGACCAGTGGCCTGACGGAAAGAGTGTTGTGCGCAGCGGAGAGATAAAGGCCCTCACGGGACTTCGCATCATCGCCGCCGTGTGGGTAGTGCTGTTTCACTTCCGGCCGATGTTGAGCGATGCGTCGCCCAGCTTCCGCGACGCCCTCGCGCCGGTGCTCAACTGCGGCGCGCAAGGCGTCGACCTCTTTTTCATCCTCAGTGGATTCGTGCTGACCTGGAACTACCTCGATCGCATGGGCCGGTCGTGGTCGGCGCGCGCCACCCTCCACTTCCTGTGGCTGCGGCTGGCCAGAGTGTGGCCGGTCTACCTGGTCACGTTGCACCTCGCCGTCCTGTGGGTGATCTTCACCCTGCACGTCGGTCACGTGCCGTCGCCCGACGCCGGGCAGCTCACCGCGATCAGCTACGTGCGGCAGATCCTGCTCGTGCAGTTGTGGTTTGTGCCGTTCTTCGATAACTCGAGCTGGGATGGGCCGGCCTGGTCGATCAGCGCCGAATGGCTGGCCTACCTGCTGTTCGGACTGATCGTGCTGGTGATTTTGCGGATGACGCAGGCGACGAGGGCGCGCAGCCTGATGTTGCTAGCGTTCGCGGCGTCGCTGCCGCCGGTGGTGATGTTGCTGGCCAGCGGCCACTTCTACACACCGTGGAGCTGGCTGCCACGAATCGTGACGCAATTCACCGCCGGCGCCCTCGCCTGCGCCGCCGTGCGCAGGTTGCGGCTGACCGATCGTGGTCGCCGCATCGCGGGCTACACCTCCCTGCTTCTGTTGGTCGCCATGGTGGGCGTCCTCTACTGGTTCAGGGCGCATCCGATATCCGGGGTCGTGGAGAACGACAGCGGCGGAGTGGTCGACATGCTGTTCGTTCCGCTGGTGATAACCCTGGCGGTCGGCCTGGGCAGCCTGCCGAGGCTACTGTCGACGCGGTTGATGGTTTATGGCGGTCAGATCTCGTTCTGCCTGTACATGGTTCACGAGCTGGTGCATACGGCCTGGGGATGGGCGGTCGAGCAATTCGAGCTCACACCGTGGCATTCCGATTCCCCGTGGAAATGGAACGTCTTCGGCCTGGTGGCGATCGCCGTGGTTATCTCGGTCCTGATGTATCACTTCGTCGAAGAGCCCGCCCGCCGTTGGATGCGCAGGATGGTCGACTTCAGCGGCCCGAACGCCCACGCCCAGACCGATTCGGCGGCTCAACCCGCGACCGGCAAGCTGCAATCGGTCGACCGGGCGCTGGAGGCGCGCGCCGGGTAGCGATGGGCTCCGGACGCGAACGCTGCTGCGCCCCAGACTGATCAAGTACGATCCCTGTGGCACGGGCCCCTGGGTGTCCCGTGCCCGTCGACGAAGTGGGGGCCTTGACCTGCGCTGACCGGCTCCCACTCGGCGTCCAACTGGACACCCGCGCGTCGGCGGCGCAATGGCTTGTTTTGCTCATACGAATGCGGCACGCGGTCGAGGGGTGAACAGTGCAGGTAGCAGTGGTTCGGCTAGCGCCGGTGGTGATCTCCCTGGCGCTTGTCGTCGGAGTGGTCAGCCACCGACCGGCGCTGGCACGGCCGTATCAGCCCGCGGCCCGGGGCACCCCGATTGACCACGTCGCGGTGATCGGGGACTCCTACACCGCCGGCACGGATGAAGGCGGGCAGGGCTCGAATGCATGGACCACCCGCACCTGGCTGGCGCTCGCTCACCAGGGCGTTCAGATCTCGCCCGACGTGGCGTCCGAGGGCAGAGCCGGTTACGTCGTCCGCGGTGACCACGGCAGCGTTTTTGAGGATCTGACTGGCCGAGCGGTCCACCCCGACGATGCGCTCGTGGTCTTCTTCGGCTCCCGCAATGACCAGGGCGTGAATGCTATGCAGATGGCGGGCATGGCACACGACACTTTCGATCTGACGCGGCGCATCGCGCCCTCGGCGAAACTGCTCGTCATTGGGCCGCCGTGGCCGACCGCCGATCCGCCGTTCGACGTCTTGTACGTCCGCGACACCCTCAGAAGCCAGGCCGACTGGGCGGGGGCAACGTTCATCGACCCGATCGGCGAGGGCTGGTTCGTTGGTAGGCCCGACCTGATCGGCCCTGACGGGGTGCATCCCAATGACGCCGGACATGCGTACATGGCAGAAAAAATCGCCCCGCTGATACGTGCTCAGTTGTCCCGGTGGGCCTGAATTCCGGCGCGCAGTCAACGCGTTTCGCAACTACCGGGTCTGGGGTACCAGCGGGTGCACTTGACGAGACTGGGGATTGCGCATGAAGTCTGAAGTTCGGACGACGCTGGCATTGTTCGGCGCTGCCGCGATGCTCATGTTTCCGGTTGGCTGCGTAGTCGGCGGCAAGGGCGTGCCGACGCACGCCACGACGACAACGACCACGACGACAACCACCCCCACGACCACGACGACAACCACTCCTTCATCGACCGTCGAACCCGCACCTGAGCCACCGCCTGCCCCCGGCGACGGCGGGCCGGGCGGTATCACCGGCGGCGGTGGACCTAACGGCGGCAGTGGCAGCATCCCCGGCGGTCCCACCGGCGGCGGCGGACCGGGCGGCGGCTGGGGTCAAATCCCTGGCGGCCCCAGCGGCGGCGGCGGACCTGGCGGCGGCCACGGTTGTGTACCGGGCGTGGGTTGCGGCGGCTGGCCGTGATCGAGCATCGCCGTTGAGCTAGTCACGGGTTGCATGGCAGGTTTAAGGTTCGGGCAACTCGACTGCTAGGGGACCGCACATGGCCAAGCTCAGGTTTGGGTACTTCATCGCACCGTTTCACCGGGCGGGCACCAACCCGACACTGGCGTTGCAGCGAGATCTCGAATTCGTCCAACACCTTGACGCGCTCGGCTTCGACGAAGCGTGGATTGGCGAGCATCACTCGGCAGGCAGCGAGCTCATCGCCTCGCCGGAGATCTTCATCGGTGCCGCCGCGGAGCGGACCAAGCGGATCAAGCTCTGCACCGGCGTCATCTCGCTCGCGTACCACAACCCGCTGTGGGTCGCCGACCGGCTGATGATGCTGGATCACTTGACCCACGGCCGCGCGATCGGCGGCGTGGGACCGGGATCATTACCCAGCGACTCGTCGATGATCGGGCTGACGCCCACCGACACCCGAGAGCTGCTGGAAACCAATCTGGACATCGTCGTCCGGCTGCTGCGGGGGGAGACGGTTTCCGCCAAGACGCCCACGCACGAGCTGCATGACGCCCGCTTGCAGCTCGCCCCGTACTCCGACGGGGGTGTCCCGCTGGCGGTCGCCGCCGTCGCCTCGCCGACGGGGGCGCGGTTGGCCGGCAAGCATGGCATCGGCTTGCTGTCCATCGGGGCGACGCTGACTATCGAGGGCTTCAACGCGCTGCAGTATCACTGGGACATCGTGGAAGAGCGCGCGGCCGTATTCGGCACCCAGGTCGATCGCAAGAATTGGAGCCTGGTCGGGCCGTTCCACATCGCCGAAACCGAGAAGCAGGCGCGAGACGACGTGAAATTTGGCCTCGAGTCATGGTTCCGGTACTTCCAGAAGGTGGCCGCGTTCCCGCAGATGACCATGCCGGGCGAGCAGATCGACGAGATGATCGACGTCATCAACGACAACGGCGC
>NZ_DATFZD010000146.1:0-10159 GCF_035314665.1 Mycobacterium sp.
TTCTGGGTCGCCGGGATCGGCGCGGTCAGCATGATCACCGGGTCGGCGCCGGCCAGGGTGGCGGTGTGCACCTTGGCGATCGGGTTGAGCTTCAACGACTTCGCCTTCTCCGCCGACATGAACAGCAACGCGGCCGACCCGTCGGAGATCTGGCTGGAGTTCCCGGCGTGGATCACGCCGTCCTCCTTGAAGGCGGGCTTCAGCTGCGCCATCTTCTCCATCGGCGTGCCCCGGCGGATGCCTTCATCCTTGAGGACTACGTTCCCGTCCTGATCTTTGATAGCCACGATCTGATCGTCGAATGCCCCGGAATCCTGTGCGGCTGCTGCCTTTTCGTGAGAGCCAAGCGAGAACTCGTCGAGCGCGATCCGGTCGAGTCCCCACTGCTCGGCGATCATCTCCGCACCGACGCCCTGGTTGGGGAATACCCCGTGATAGCGGTCCAGGAAGCCCTGCGAGAACGGCTTGCCGCCGTTGGCGAGCGAGGACCCCATCGGTGTCCGCGACATCGACTCCACGCCCCCGGCGACGACGACGTCGTAGTGGCCCGCGATCACCCCCGCGGCGGCGAAGTGGATCGACTGCTGGCTGGACCCGCACTGACGGTCGACGGTGACACCGGGAACGGTCTCCGGCCAGCCGGCGGTCAGCAACGCGGTGCGCCCGATGTCAAGCGCCTGCTCGCCCGCCTGCATGACGCATCCCCAAATCACGTCGTCGACGATCCCGGGGTCGACGCCGGCCTTCTCGACGAGCCCATTGAGGACCTGCGCGGACAGGTCGGCGGGGTGCACTCCGGACAGCCCACCATTGCGCTTGCCGATCGGTGAACGCACCGCCTCGACGATTACGGCTTCGGCCATGACTTCTCCTTAAGACATGAGGTTGTTCCTCGATTGTTGACCAACCCGTTGGACGGCTCGCCGCGGGGGTGCCTACCCGGCCGGTAGCGTCGTAAGTCATGTCGCGCATCGTGATCATCGGCGGCCACGGCAAGGTCGCTTTGCACCTGGCCCGCATCCTCACCCAGCGGGGTGATGAGGTGACTTCGGTCTTCCGCAATCCCGACCACGCCGAGGACGTCGCCGCTAGCGGTGCCCGTCCGGTCGTCGCGGATATCGAGACCCTGGACACCGACGCGCTGGCCGAGCTGCTGGCCGGGAACGACGCGGTGGTGTTCTCCGCCGGCGCCGGTGGCGGCAACCCGGCCCGCACCTACGCCGTCGACCGCGACGCGGCGATCCGGGTGATCGATGCCGCCCGGCAGGCCGGAACGCGACGTTTCGTCATGGTGTCCTACTTCGGCGCGGGACCCGATCACGGTGTCGCCGAAGACAATCCGTTCTTCCACTACGCCGAGGCCAAGGCGGCCGCCGATGCCCACCTTCGCGCCAGTGAGCTCGATTGGACCGTGCTGGGGCCCGGCCGGCTCACGCTGGAACCGGCAACCGGCCGGATCGCCGTGGGCACCGCCGGGGAGGTCTCCCGGGAGGACGTCGCGCTGGTGGCGGCCGCCGTGCTCAGTGATGACACGACGGTCGGGCGGACCATCGAGTTCAACAGCGGCGACCTGCCGATCGCCGAGGCGCTGGCCGCCAGCGGCGATCGCAAGCGCGGCCGTGGCGATCGCGAGCGCGGCGAAGCCGGGCGAAGCGGGTCGCCACCATAAGGCGAAGCCGGGCGCAGCGGGTCGCCGCCATCAATCGGGTAATCTGCACTACGCAGCTGGTTTGCCGACGTCGTCGCAATGACGGTATCGGTATCGAGCGAAGCATGTTAGATGTGCTTCGTAAGAGGGAACCCGGTGAGAGTCCGGGACTGTCCCGCAGCGGTAAGCAGGAACGAAAGCCGTCTAGAAGCACTGGTCGCCCGACCGGGAAGCGACGGCCGGTCGGAGCACCACTCGGTGCGCGCCTGCGAGTCCGAAGACCTGCCGACTGTGCCGGGCGCGCCGCGCCTGGCGGCTCATCGCCTCGTGGAATGGGCGTACGGCTGTCCTCGTTGCAGGAGTGTGCAGGCGGCACACCGCATCGGGGTCTGCTTCGCGTCCCCTGGCGGTGACCACCCCGTCGCTTGAAGGACGAATTCGTGACAGCTACACCGTTTACCGCCACCGTCACCGGCTCCCCGCGTATTGGCCTGAAACGCGAACTCAAGCGCGCCACCGAGGGCTATTGGGCGGGCCGTACCAACCGCTCCGACCTGGAGAACGTCGCCGCAACCCTGCGCCGCGACACCTGGTCTCAGCTCGCCGCCGCGGGGCTGGACTCCGTGCCGGTGAACACCTTCTCCTACTACGACCAGATGCTCGACACCGCCGTGTTGCTCGGTGCGCTGCCCGAGCGCGTACAGAAAGTCTCCGACGACCTGGACCGCTACTTCGCGGCGGCCCGCGGCACCCAAGACATCCCGCCGCTGGAGATGACCAAGTGGTTCGACACCAACTACCACTACATCGTCCCGGAAATCGGGCCGAACACGAAGTTCTCGCTGCACCCCGAGAAGGTGCTCGCTGAGCTCAAAGAGGCTGCCGACCAAGGCATCCCGGCGCGCCCGGTGATTATCGGTCCCATCACCTTCTTGCTGCTGAGCAAGGCGGTCGGCGGCGCAGGCGCCGCGATCGGGCGGATCGACGAGCTGATCCCGCCGTACACCGAGCTGCTCGGCAAGCTCGCCGACGGCGGCGCGCAGTGGGTCCAGATCGACGAGCCGGTGCTGGTCACCGACATCTCCGCCGATGCCCCGGCGCTGGCAGAGAAGGTATACAACGAGTTGGGCTCGGTGGACAAGCGGCCGGCCATCCACGTCGCCACCTACTTCGGGGACCCCGGCGGCGCGCTGACCGCGCTGGCCCGCACACCCGTTGAGGCGATTGGCGTCGATTTGGTCTACGGCGCCGACACCGCAGTCGCCTCGGTTCCCGAGCTCACAAACAAGACGCTGGTGGCCGGGGTCGTCGACGGCCGCAACATCTGGCGCACCGACCTGGAAGCGGCGCTGGGCAAGCTGGCCGCGTTGCTGGGTTCGGTTGGCACGCTGGCGGTTTCTACGTCGTGCTCGACGCTGCACGTGCCGTACTCGCTGGAGCCCGAGACCGACCTGGACGACGCGTTGCGCAGCTGGCTGGCGTTTGGCGCCGAGAAAGTCCACGAGGTCGCCACGTTGGCGCGGGCGCTGAAGGACGGCCGGGAAGCGGTGGCCGACGAGATCGCGGCGTCTAATGCGGCCGTCGCCTCACGCAAGAAGGACGCGCGCCTGCACAACAACCAAGTCCGCGCTCGCATCGACTCAATTACCAAGTCGGGCAACGAGCGTGGGCCGGCCGCCGAACGCCGGGCGGCGCAGACCGCGCGGCTGCACCTGCCGCCGCTGCCGACGACCACGATCGGGTCGTTCCCGCAGACCACCGACATCCGCAAGGCACGCGCAGCTCTGGTCGCCGGTGAGATCGACGAGGCGGAATACACCCGCCGGATGCAGGCCGAAGTCGCCGATGTGATCAAGCTGCAGGAGCAGCTGGGTCTGGATGTGCTGGTGCACGGCGAGCCGGAACGCAACGACATGGTGCAGTACTTCGCCGAGCAGCTGGACGGCTTCTTTGCGACCAAGAACGGCTGGGTGCAGTCCTACGGCAGCCGCTGCGTGCGACCGCCGGTCCTCTACGGTGACGTCACCCGCCAGCATCCGATGACCGTGGCCTGGGCCAAGTACGCCCAGTCGCTGACCGATAAGCCGGTCAAGGGCATGCTCACCGGTCCGGTGACGATTCTGGCCTGGTCATTCGTCCGTGACGACCAGCCGCTGGCCGAGACCGCCAACCAGGTGGCGCTGGCCATCCGCGACGAGACGGTGGACCTGCAGTTGGCCGGCATCGCGATCATCCAGGTCGACGAGCCCGCGCTGCGGGAACTGCTCCCGCTGCGCGACGCCGACAAGAAGGCCTACCTGGATTGGGCCGTCGGCTCGTTCCGGCTGGCGACATCGGGTGTCTCCGACGCGACGCAGATCCACACCCACCTGTGCTACTCGGAGTTCGGCGAGGTGATCGGCGCGATCGCCGACCTGGATGCCGACGTCACCTCGATCGAGGCGGCCCGCTCGCACATGGAGGTGCTCGACGACCTGAACTCGGTCGGGTTCTCCAACAGCGTCGGCCCGGGCGTCTATGACATCCACTCGCCGCGGGTGCCGAGCACCGACGAGATCGCCACGTCGCTGCGGGCGGCGCTGAAAGCCGTTCCCGCCGAACGACTCTGGGTCAACCCGGACTGTGGCCTGAAAACCCGCAACCCCGAAGAGGTTTCGGCGTCGCTCACCAACCTGGTCGCCGCGACCAAGGAAGTGCGGGCCGGCGCCTAGCCCGGAGACGATGCGGCCCGGCGAGGCCGCTGAGGAACCGGGCAATCAGCCGTAGCCCGGGGACGATGCGGGCCGGAACGGGCCGCTGACGAGTCGGGCAACCAGCTGTAGCCCGCCCAATCGCCGAACGTGAAACTGTTGCGAAGAAATCGCTGAAATCTCGCAACAGGTTCACGTTCGGCGCGGGACCTGCCGATTGGTCGGGCTTTCATATACGTGGACCGGCACGTCGTCCGCCCAGGGCTGGCGGGTCACCATATCGGCCACCCGGACGTAGCCGCGCTCGAACTCGCCGGTGGCGGCGTCCACCAGCCGGTACTGCTGCGTCTGTTTGTGGATCGGCTGGGCGTCGAGCATCACCACGCGCACCTCACCCGGTTCGAAGTGGCAGCGCATTTGCAAGGCCGCGACCAACTGCTCGTTGCTGAAGTGCCCGTCGCCGAAATTCCATCCGATGGCGGTGCTGCAAAGTCGCTCACCATCGGTGAGGACGTAGTCGTCCTCGTTCTGACCGGCCATCGCGCGGTGCGCCAAGGTGAACAGGGCCCGGCCGTGAGTGTTGAAGGCGCGGAACGCATATCCCATGTACATCGGGATCTGCGCGGCCTCCTTGCTGCCGTAGAACTTCTCCAGTTGAGCGGCGGGCATGCTCGCGATCGCCACGACCCCCTTGGCGATCTTCGCGTCGGCTGATGGCTTGATACACCACAACGTGGTATCCCAGTTGCCCGCGTAATAACGCATGCCCGGCAGAAAAGAAACCTTGCGCGGCAACAGGTTTCCCGTGACAACGGTGCCCGCGACGACGGCGAACAGCAGGATCGGCAGCGGTGTCGTCAGGTCGCCCAGCCCGACGGCGGCGTGGCCGACGAACAACGACAGCACGCTGAACATCATAAAGACGTTCCACTCCAGCGGCACACCCATCGGAATGGACGACAGGATGCCAAAGTGGAAGCACAGCATGACGAATGCGGCGATCGCGGTGGGCCAGCCGCCATGACTGAAGAACAACACCAGCGGCACCAGTCCTTCGATCGCGGTGCTGAAATGCGCGAGCCAGCGCGACGGCCGGCCCGGACGCAGGTCGTCGGGGAAGTGTTCGAAGAACGCCCGTTTGATAAACCGCGGCCGGAACACTGGGTTGTTGCTCATCATCGTCGAGATGACGAACGGAAAGTGCTTGTTGAGCTTGGATGTTGCTGCGCCCAGCCAGATCACGAGGCACACTAGTTTGGCGCCGATGATCATGTCCACGCCGTAACCGGCGAACAGGAACGCGACCGTGAACGATGCATACACCTCGCCGCGGGCGGCCAGGAAGATGACCTTGTCGCGCAGACCCAGCACCCCAAGCACGCCGAGCACCGCCCAGATCTGCCACGCCGGCAACACCCCGACCGTCGTCCCCAGCTCAGGCATAGCTCCGGTGCCGTCGGAGAAGATCGCGATGACCAGCAGCACCAGCAGTGCGCCGTAGAGCAACGCATCGACCGCGGTGCGCTCATCCCCTTTGGTGAATGGGATGCGATTGGGCCACGGTGGTAGCCGGATGGTGCCGGGCCGCAACCAGTACAGGATCGAGCCGAGGGGCGGAAAGAACCGGTTGTTCAGCGGGCCGAAGCCGCAGCCCAGGCCGACCACCTCGAACAGCATGGTGTAGAGCACGACCTTTTCGAACACGATCGGCTCGGCGTACCAGTGCGCGACGTTGGTGAATCCATTGATCCCCGTAGTCGTCAGCGCGAGCAGCCACGCCGCCAGGATGTACAGGCCGATCTTGACAACGTAGAACAGGTGCAGCGCTATCGGGGTACCGAAGCCAACTTCCGCCCAGTGCCGGGCCATCGGGATGATCTTCTCTGCCCGGGTGCCCTTGTTCCACTCCTCGAAGTCGATCTGCGGAGTCTCCTGTTTGAGAAATCCCATGGCGGCAAGATTAGAACGTGTTCTAGCCGGATTGTTGGGTTCAGCGGAACAACATCCGTCGTTGACTACTACGTTCTGTAGTAGTAGAACGTTGGTTGGGCAGGCAAATCCTCACCCGCCCCCACCAAGGACGGTGATCCGCGATGATCGATCAGACTTCGCCGGGACGCGAAGATGCGAGCGACATCCTCCGTTGGGCTGCAATAGCATTCGCCATCGGATTCGGAATCCACGGGCTAGACCATCTGCGCCGCGGCATGTCGGCATCGCCGCCATTCATCATGATCGGCGGCATGATCCAAGGGCTGTTCGTCGCCGTCGCGGTCGTTATGGCACTAACCCGGCGCCGGCGGGCGCCGGAGGCGGCGATCGCGGTTGGACTCGGCAGCGCCGTGGTATTCACCTACGCACACCTGTTGCCGACTTTCTTGCCGGGCTACCAGGACAGCTTCATCTCACCACCGCACATCAACGTGACCTGGTTCTCCTGGTTCTCCGCCCTGACCGAGATCGGCACCGGCATTGCGTTCGCAATCGCCGGTAGCCGGGCACGCCGATCCGTCGGCGAGTCTTTGGTGGTGCAGCCGCCTTCCCGACGAGGTGTCGCACGATGAGCACCGAGCGAGCAGGAACCCTGTTCTTCGACGGAGCCTGCGGAATGTGCACTCGGTCCAGGGATTTGCTGTTGCGGATGGATCGAACCGGAAACGTGCAGACCGAGGCTCTGCAAAGTCCCGGAACCGCACAGCGACTGGGTATCGCGCCGGCGAGCCTGCTCGAATCGCTTCGGTGGCTGGATCCCTCGGGCACCGTGTATTCCGGTGCGGAGGCCGCCAACGCGGCATTGTCGGCGGCAATCGGCAGCCGAATCCCGTTGGCGCTCTACCGGGTTCCCGGCGTCCGCTTCATCGAGGACGTCGTCTACCGGTGGGTGGTCGCCCACCGGTATCGCTTCCCGGGGACCACCCCGTACTGCGAGTCACACCCCAGCGCCTGCTGAGCTAAAAGGCAGGCACCCCATCCCGGTGTGGATGCAGCGCGCCCACCGGCGAGGTGAGCGGGATATGCAGCGCGTCAACGATTCCGGGCTCGGCATCGCAGATCCACGGTATCGCGTTGACCGCCCGCATGCCCGTTGCCAGCAAGCCGTGATCGTTGTGGCTCTCGCCGGGGAGATACCCGACTTCGAACTCCGCGTCTAAGCTCGGTTCTCCGTCGATATTGACCCGCCAGATGCCATCGGTTCCACCGGTTCGGCCCTTCGGCCAGTCCGGGGCCAGATCGTCGGCGATACGGTCAACGTGCTCGATGGTGACCACCTCGCGGCCGTCTACGACGCCGATGCACGCTGCCCGGGTGGCGCCGACCGTGCCGGCTTCGACGAGTCCGAACGCGGTGTTGATATCGCGCGGCGTGGCCTGAAACTCGCACGTCTCGCGGATGTCATCGAGTTCAACCCCCAACGATTCGGCGACCATGGTGACCGCGGCGCCCCACCCCCAGCGGAGCGTGCCCGGCGCCTTCAACCCACCCTGGTAGTCGAGAGGCTGGCCGAAGCCGAACAGATCGCGCATGTCGTATTCGGCTGGATAGTCCGAGTAGTTCGTGATCTCGATGCCACGTACCGAGTAAACCTTGTGTGACATGGACATCAGCGCGATGGGAAACAAGTCGGCGCCGAATCCCGGCTCGATACCGCTGGAGAACAGAGAGCTTCGTCCGGCTTCGGCCGCGCCGCGGATCGCATCGGTAACCTTGTCGGGCATCGAGCCGCGCGGGTAGACCAGCCCCGATATCGCGGTTGTCACAATGTTCTTGCCGGCGGTGAGGATTCGGCACAGGTCACCGATCGCTTCCTTCATCCGCTGCGGCGCCGGCGCGGCGTATACCACGCAGTCGGCGTCGCCATTGAGGATCGCCGACTCGTCTCGCGTGGCGCAAACTCCGACCGGATCGATGCCGGCGAGCTCACCGGCGTCCTTGCCGCTCTTACTCTCTGAGTGCACCCACACCCCGACCAGCTCAAGGTTGGGCCGGTCGGCAATGGTGCGGATTGCGTACTTTCCGACGCCGCCGGTGGCCCAAACGGCGACTTTGTATTTCGGTTTCACGAGTTCGGCTTCCTTCTCCAGTAGGGACTCTTGATCGCTTCGACGGCTTCGGTGACGTAGTGATCCAGCGGGCGACGGTTGCGGGATTGACGTACCCAGCGCTGAAATCCGTAATCGGCTGCGGCAAAGGCGAGTTGGACCAGTAGGCCCGGTCGGATATCGGTATCGGGGTTGGCGCCCATGCGTGCGGCGACCAGCTTGGCCGCCCGCTCTTTGTCGGCGGGTGTGTGCATGGTCAGCTTGCCGAGCACCTCGGGGGCGACCAGCAGGGCTTTGCGCCACTCTTCGGTGTCGGCCGCGTCGAACGAGCGGGTGCGGGTGACGATCGCGTTGATCAGCGCGACGTCGGGCGACTCGGCGGCGGGCCGCTGTTCGAGCAGGTTGACGATTGCGGTGCCGCCGTGCCGGACCGGTGCCAGCAGCACCTCCTCCTTCGTCGGGACGTACCGGAAGAAGGTCCGTGGCGAAACACCCGCGGCCGCGGCGATTTCCTCCGTTGTCACGGCGTCGTATCCGTGTTCAATGAACAGCCGGAACGCCGCACGCCGGATGTCGGCGCGGATCTGTGCGCGCTGGCGATCTCGCAGCGATTTTCGGTCGGTGGGAAAGGTCATCGGAAGCAACCGATTCCGCCGTCGACCTGGATCGTCTGCCCGGTAATGAAGGTCGCGTCACTGCTGAGCAGGAACGCCACCAGCGCACCGACGTCGGTGCGAACATCGCCGATGCGTTTCATCGGAACGCGCCGCACCGCCTTCGCGTAATCGTCAGGGGCGAACTGCTTCCACGATTTGACACCGTCGGATTCGGCGAAGGGGCAGATGACGTTGACACGGATGTTGTCGCGCCCCCACTCCAGGGCGGCGACCTTCGACAGGCCACGGATGCCTTCCTTCGCGGCTGCGTAACCGCCCCATTTGGGCTCGCCGCCGGTGCCCGTCCCCGAGCCGAGGTTGACGATCGACCCGCCGCCGGCCTCGAGCATCAACGGGTGTACTGCCTGCATGAGCAGGAAGGTCGCCCGGGGGCCGACGTCGTAGCCGAGCGCCAGGTCCTCGGTGGTGATGTCCACAAACGCCTTGGGCTCGTTGGTGGCGATCGCGTTGTTGACCAGCCCGTGCACCGTGCCGAAGGCGTCGACGGCAGCCGCCACGATTCGCTTGGCGCTGCCCGGATCCCGCAGATCGGCGACCAGTTTCGCGACCCGGCCCACCGCCTCGAGCTCGGTGGTTGTCGCTGCGAGCACCTCATCTTGGATGTCGACCAGCAGCACCGCCGCACCACGTTCGAGCAGTGCGATGGCGATGCCCTTACCCACGCCTTGGGCGGCACCGGTGACGATCGCGACGTGCCCGCGCATCGAGTCGGGATGAGTGTAGGTCACTTGACCGGCCCCATCTGGAGCGCCACGCCGCGGTGCATTTCGTAGGTGCTACGGGCACCGTCGGGCAATTCGATGAACTCCACCGGTGTCCCGTCCGGGTCTTTGACGAAAAACATTCGCACACCGCCGATCTCGAACGGCTCCTGGTCGGGCGGATAGCCGGCGTCGCTGATGCGGCGATGGGTGTCGTTCAGATCGGTCACCGACAACGACACGTTGTGAATACCGGTAATGCCGCGACGGGCCGGCTTGTCGGTGCCGGGTTTAGCTCCCAGGGACAGCAGTTCCACCATCAATCCACCCAGCAAGCCACCGACCACGCGGCCTTCTTGCTTCCGCTTAGCGTGCAGGACCGCGTCGAAAGGCTCACCGGAGA
>NZ_DATFZD010000147.1:0-3004 GCF_035314665.1 Mycobacterium sp.
GAATAAACCGGTATGCGAAGCGGATCGCGGCCCTCGACAAGACGTCCCCCGAGCACCAAGCGCTCGGGGATGGTTCACCCGAGCCGCCGCAGACGCCCCAGGTCGGCACCTGAGCGCGCGTGAACGGCCCCGGGTCCCTCAGCAGCGGTCGCTGCGATGCGGCAGACAGCTCCACGGCTGTATCCAGCCCCGCTACCACCCCATCGACCCCGGGACTCCCTTGAAGGGGCCGACGACCCAGCTGGTTACCCAGCGCCGCAGCAGCCCACGGGTTGCGGGTTTACCTGCTCGCCGTTGACGGTGCAGCGGTCAACGTGCGCGGCCATCACCGGGACCGCGCTGGCGTCGGCTCGAAGGCAGGCGTGGGGGGTCATCCCAGGCGGCTTTCCGCGCGACCGTTGTGTAGGTCACCGTTCGGCTGCAGCGCGGGCGCCTCGCTCATCGCCACTTTGCACCACCCCTCCGCGCTGCCCGCGACGTGAGGTCTCACGGGCTAGACACGATGCCGATGCGGGCGAGCATCCCATATGCTAGGAGCGCGCTCGCCTGACTTGGGACCGGTTTCCCTTCTCAGATCCGTATTCGGCTGGGCTGCACCCGCTTCGGCTCACGCTGTATCTTCGGGGTACCACGATGCCAATAACCATGCTCGCTTGTTGCAGCGTGCGGGTATCAGTGTTATTGAGTTCTCGCCGCAAATCCGATGCTGGCCTAGTTTCGCGGGCGATCTGATTCCTGAAAACCTCCATCGCCGAGGGCGATCACTGCGTCAAGGCCTTCACGGATGCACGCCACGAGCACGCCCAGGTCCGGGACCGCTGCCGCATCGACGGCGATTCCGATCAATGCCTTGTGGTGATAACCCACCAGCGTGATGTTGGCGGCGGTGCCGACCGGCGGCCCAAAGGGAAAAATATCGACCACCTTCGCGCGGCCGAGGTAGAACGCCGAATCACCGGCGTTGACGTTGCTGAGCACGAAGTCGTCGTGTTTCATGATCAACCCGAAAGCAAGGTTCACTGCCGGACCGAAGGCGTTTATCACCGTACCGAGCGCTGTGGCCAATGGGAGTTTCGCGTCCTCCTTCAAGCCTCTGATCAGACTGTGATAGGTCGCCATCGCCGCGCCGGGGTCATCAGCGCCGATCGGGATCGCCGTTCGGCAACCATTCACGCGGTTGCCGAACGGCGGGTCGCCCGGCTTGCGGATATCAACCGGGATCGTGGCCCTCAGTCGGCCGACGGGTTTGCCGTGGCGTTGATGGTACAAAGCGAATCCGTGGGCGACGGCGGTGACGAACGCGTCGTTGATCGTGCAGCCCCGTGTCTTGGCCGCTTTCCGCAATCTTTCGAGGTCGGCCTCGAGTGCCGCGAAGCGCAGCCACCCTCGGCGCTCGGTCATCAGGGGCGAGAGGGTCTTGAAATTCGGCGCCACGATCCGGGTCACCGCCCACACATTCTTTGCGACGGTGGTCGCGCTATCGCGCGGGCGCCGCACTACGGTCGGCAGCGTACGCGCCGTCGAGCCTGCGGACCGGCCCAGGAACCCGAGGATCCGGTGTCCGGTGTAGCTGGCGGCTTCGGCAGCCAGCGCGAGCCGGGATTGATCGTCGGGCTCGGGGATCGTGGGCATCGGCCCAAGATCACAGGGATTTCGGGTGCGGTCGCCGAGCAACCCGAAGATCGCGAGAAGGCCGGTACCGTCGCTCATCACATGATTGACCGTCAGGATTAACGCCGCCTGCCCATCCTTGAGCCCTTCGACCACGGTGATGGTCCACAGCGGGCGCTCCCGGTCGAGGCCGGACATCGTCGACTGACACGCGAACTCCAGCACGCCGTCCAAAGATCCATCACCCGGCGCACCGATCCAGCGGACGTGATACGAGAGATCGAAGTTCGGGTCGACGAGCCAACGGGGAGTCGACAGGCGCAACGGCGCCTCCACCAGCCGGTGCCGAAATGACGGCAGCGCACGGCTGCCGCGTTCGAGGCGCTCCAGGAGGACATCCCGGTCGGGCGCCCGGTCAAGGACCAACACCGCCGTGATCGTCTGCCGAAGCAACGGGTCCTTTTCGATCCCCCACAGCATGGCGTCCACATCGCCGGCGTGATGGGGCTTGTGCGAGGCGTGATTGTCGATGGTTGCCATCGTTCCTCGATTGCGGTTCTTCGTTTCTGCGGCCGGTTTCCTCTTGTGCGCCCACGAATCGGGTATGTCGGCCGGTTATGACCCAAGCACTTAGGAGTGTGCGTCGCACCGGCTGTCCCGCGGCAGCCTTTCAGGAAATTCGGTGCCGCGAATTGGTCTTTGGACGGATGCTTGGACACGCCGCGCCCGTGCCGGGCCAGTCACAGAACCGCCGGCGGTGCGTGGCAACATCCCAGTGGTGGTCTCGCCGTTCGATTGCCAGGTTCGCGATTACGGTGCCGACGAAGTGCCTTTCAGCTTCTCGGGCGGGCCGCGACTCGCGTCTTTACCCAGTTTACTTGGACTAGACCCAGACTGTGATCCCTGCCGAGTCCAACGTGAATGTGTGGAGGTAGTGCGCAGCTTCGCCTGGCACTGACGCCCGTACGACACAGGAGGTCAGATTCATGTCAGCCGATCCCACCTCGATCATCGCCGCCCACGGGGTGGAGCCCACCTACTCCGTGAGGGAGGCGAGTTTCATCGCGACAAAGACCGAGCGGTCCTGGATAGTCTCGGGCATGCGTCCGATGCCGGCCAGCGCCGCCATTGCGAACGTCTCGAACTCCCTCGGCTCGTGCTTGGGTCCGACGGTGCGGCCGAAGGGTAGGCCGCGCTGATAGCCGGCGACTGACCCGCGACGGTCGGGCTCCATGTTTGCCGGCCCAGCGGACCGTCCTCCGCTTCGTCGATGGCTTCCGTTTCGAGGGCCACCGCACCGGGTGCAGGCGGGTGCCGTCACGCCCCGGTGACCACAGACCGACCACCACGGCCGCGACGGCGATGATGACGGCCATCACTAACAGCGACGACT
>NZ_DATFZD010000148.1:0-2710 GCF_035314665.1 Mycobacterium sp.
GCCGCGACTGCCCGCCCACCGGGCGACTCCTTCAAAGACGGCAGCTACGACCCGTCACGCATCGACGCCTTGCTCAAAGGCCGTCGGCTGACCAAGCCGCTGATCGCCGCGGTTGAGGGCCCGGCCATCGCCGGCGGCACCGAGATTCTGCAGGGCACCGACATCCGCATCGCCGGCGAAAGCGCCAAGTTCGGCATCTCGGAGGCCAAATGGAGCCTGTATCCGATGGGCGGCTCGGCGGTGCGGCTGGTGCGGCAGATCCCCTATACGGTCGCCTGCGACCTGCTGCTGACCGGCCGGCACATCACCGCCGCGGAAGCCAAGGAGATCGGCCTGATCGGCTATCTCGTACCCGACGGCGAGGCGCTTACCAAGGCGCTCGAGATCGCCGAGGTGATCAACAGCAACGGGCCGCTGGCGGTCCAGGCGATCCTGCGCGCGATCCGGGAAACCGAGGGCATGCACGAGAACGAGGCGTTCAAGATCGACACAAAGCTCGGCATCGCGGTGTTCCTGTCCGACGACGCGAAGGAAGGCCCGCTGGCCTTCAAGGAGAAGCGCACTCCGCAGTTCAAGGGGAGCTAACGCTGCTGCGCCGGGCTATCCGAGCGGCGCGCTCGGGGTGAAGACCACCGGCATCTTCTCCAGACCGGATACGAAGTTCGCCGCCCGCAGCGGCAGCGCTGCATCCGACGCAAGCCACATATCCGGAATCCGCTGCAGCAGACGGGTCTGCATGATCGACAGCTCTAGCCGGGCGAGCTGATTGCCCAGACAGAAGTGCGTTCCGAACCCGAACGCGAGGTGGTTGTTCGGGTAGCGCTCGATGTTGAAGGTCTCCGGATCGTCGAAGACGTTCCCGTCGAAGTTCGCCGACTCGAACAGCAGGATCATCTTTTCGCCCTGGTGCAGCTGGGTGCCGTGGAACTTGATGTCCGCGGTGATCGTGCGGGCCATGTTCTTCACCGGCGCCGTCCAGCGCAGCATTTCTTCGATCGCGTTCGGCAGCATTCCCAAGTCGTTGGTCAAGCGCTTGTGCTGATCCGGGTGCAGCAGCAGCTGCCTCGTCCCGCCGGACAGCGTGTGACGGGTGGTCTCGTCGCCGCCGATCAACAGCAGCAGAACCTCGGTGACGATCTGGTGGTCCTCCAGCCGCGATCCTTCGACCTCCGCATGCACTAGGACGCTGACCAGATCGTCGGTCGGTTGCTCCTTGCGCGCCGCGATCATCCCGTTCATATATTCGGTGTAGGCGGCGAAGGCATTCATCGTGACCTGCATGTCTTCTTCGGCCGCGGTGCTGCTCAACGCGCCGACCAGGTCGTCGGACCACTTGAGAAACATCTCGCGGTCCTCCGGACGCACACCGAGCATGTCCCCGATAACCGCCATGGGCAGGGGCGCGGCGAGGTCCCAGACGAAGTCGCACTCGCCGCGCTGACACACAGCGTCGATCAACGTGTCGCACAGCGAGGTGATCTTGGACTCCAGGTCTTTGACCCGCTTGCGGGTGAACCCATAGTTGACGAGCTTGCGGCGCAACAGATGTTGCGGGTCGTCCATCTCGATCATCATCTCGACGCCGGGTTGGTCGGGCCGGATGCCGCCGGCATTCGAGAACAGCTCGGGGTTGCGCTCGGCCTCGATCACGGCCTGATACGTCGATGCGGCGGCCAGCCCGTTGCGGTCCCGGAACACCGGCTCGTTCTCCCGCATCCAGCGGTAGACGGCGTGGGAGTCACCCGCGTAGAAAGTGCCGTCGGTCAGATCGACATCTGGTTTGGTCGTTGAAGTCACTGTCATGAGATCTCCTGAGCGTCGCCGAATGTCATTTGTACTTGGTCAGCGGAGCTGGACAGCATCGCGCGCTTCGGAAGGCCCAGCGACGCCAGCTCTTTCGCATAAGGATGATCGCCCAGCTTGACACGGACGCCGCCGAATCGTGTGCGCACACCGTCCAGCGTGTGCTCGAAGGCGGTCTCGCGGGTGACCCCGTCGCGGTGCGAGTAGCTGCGCTGCGCCTGGTGGCGCGGGGTCAGCCGAATCGGTAGGCCGGGACGGAAGTCCATGCCGATAACCAGTTGCCCGTCGACAGTGCAGTCGAACCCGAACTGACGGCCCTCGCGAATGATGAAGTCCGCCATGACTTTCGGGTAGCCCCAGATCTTGGTTCCCGCCTCAAGGGTGAACGCCTGGTCTACGGGCAGATGATGGATGAAGGCGCCGGCCGACTGCAAGGCGCGCGGCCCGTTCGCGTTCGAGCCGGGAGGGTTGACCATCACGCTGGTGCCGAACTCGTAGTACTGGCCCAGGTCGCCGTCGATGTAGTGCATCAACATCAACACCACGACCGCGCGCCCGGGCAGGTAACGGCAGACCCGCAAGCCGCTGTACTCGATCAGGTGCTGGGCGGCGTCGGCGTCCACCGAGAACATCGCCATGTGCTGGGTTGCCTTGCGGATCTGCACCGGCATGGTGATCACCGTGCCGGCGATGGTGTGCTGCGAGGCTGTCATCGGGTCAATCTAGAACGTGTTCTATTCGTCCGGCAATACCTGACTAGTGTCCTGAGTCATTAATTCTGTTGCAGTAGTTCGCGATGCTGGACAGGATTTGGTCGGCGGTCTTGGTCCAGACGTAGGGACGCGGGTTGTCGTTCCAGGTCTCGATCCAGGCGCGGATGTCGGTGTTGAGTTGGCGTACTGAGGTG
>NZ_DATFZD010000149.1:0-2328 GCF_035314665.1 Mycobacterium sp.
CCGCGGCGTAAGTCAGGGTCGCCAGACCGGCACGGGTGGAGTTCAGTGACCACGACGCCGCTACCAGCGTCGCGCCCGCGACCACGGCGACCCCGGCCGAATAGACGTGGATCCAACCGCGCGCCCGCGGACTGCTGAGAACATTCGCGACGCTCTCGACGAGGTGTTCAGCGAATTCTTCGACGGCATTGATCGCCGATGAAGACGGCCGAGGGCTCTCGACCGAGTCCATTTGGCTGGTCATATCCCTCCAGTCCGATGCGCCGCCGCCCGGTGTCGGCTTTCATGTAAGCGGGTTGGCCTGGCCGCAGCAAGTCCGGTACCACCGTGTTGGGTGCACGTTCAAGTTTTGCCCGCCTAACGCCCTAATCGTGCTCAACTCTCACCGGTGCCCAGATCAGCGCCATCACACGCTTCTGAACCGCCCCGGGATGTCCGGAGACTTTTTGATGTGCGAGCTCAGCCTGTGGCTGGTCTCCGACGTTGAGCGTAGTAGGCAGTGCGTCCTGTCCCGATAGCCGGCCTCGCCCGTCTCACCGGTCCCATGGCTTGGCATGTCCAGCCGGCGCCCGTGCTGCAACCACCGCTGGATTCCACCCCTGCCGTTGACAGGCCAAGAACGGACGCTCGAAATAGGCCGGTTTCCGGGATCAGGCCGGCGCCGCCCGGTGCTGGCCTGAGTCGTCGTCGGCTTCCAGGGCGTCATCACGGACTGGGCGCTCGGCGAGTTCTTCATGCCTGCCGAACAGATAGGGGTACGCGATTCCGGCGATCGCCGCTCCGATGAGCGGTGCCAGCCAGAACACCCATAGCTGCGCGGGTGCGCCGTTACCGTTGAAAAACGCGACCCCCGTCGACCGCGCCGGGTTGACCGACGTGTTGGAAATCGGGATCGAGATCAGGTGGATCAATGTGAGGGTAAGGCCGATGGCCAAACCGGCGAATCCCTTGGGCGCCCGGTCATCGGTGGACCCCAAGATGACGAGCAGGAACACACCCGTCAGGACGATCTCGGCAATAATCACCGCCCACAGCGAGTAGCCGCCGGGGGAATGCTCACCGAATCCGTTGGCCGCCATGTTGCCCGTCGCGGTAAAGCCTTCCTTACCCCTGGCGATGAGGTAGATCACCAGGCCGGCAAGTAAGCCGCCGATCACCTGAACAATCCAGTAGCCCGGCAGGGCTTTCCACTCGATGCGCCTGGCGAGCGCGGCGCCCAGCGTCACGGCGGGATTGAAATGCCCGCCCGAGATCGTGCCGAATGCGTAGACACCGGTGAGCACGGTCAGACCGAAAGCGATGGCTACCCCGAGAAAACCGATCCCTACCGAAAAGCCGCCGGAGAGGAACTTTGCGGCGAACACCGCGCTGCCACAGCCGCCAAGGACCAACCAAAACGTGCCGATCAGCTCCGCTGCCAGGCGATGAAACATGCTTGGAGCAGTCATGTGCTATCACCTCCGCCGTTGAAATTGATGTGCCGAGCTTGAGCGTGGCACAAGCCGGCCAAGGCCGGACGGTCGTTGCTCAAATCGTGTTGTGATGGTGACCGAACATTGCGGGTGGTCAGCCCGGTGGACATTCGGTGGAGTCCCGCCGAGATTGCGAACGGCACGTGAAAGTTGACTCGTTGACGGCATCTGGAAATTGGCCAATCTGTCCGGCGTGGTGTTCCGACCGGGCCACGCTCACAACGCCGCTTCGTGACTACACCAAGGTATGTGATCGATGACGAGTGGCCTGCGCAACAACGCGGCATCGTCCCGAGCACAAACGACCAAATTTCCAGATTCCAGACAGCGCTGTATGCCTTCAATCCAAAATCAGAAGGCGAAAAGCTGATCCACGAATCGACGATCGGCGAGTTCAACAAGTTGGTCGAACTCCGCAACCAGCGGCTGCACAGTGTTACGCAAGGGATTCAAGGTTCGCTCTGGGCGATCATCTTGATCGGGGCGGTCCTCACGATCGTGAGTACGTACTTCCTGCAGCTCGAACGCGTGCGGGCCCAGCTGACGATGACCAGCTTCATCTCGGTCCTGATCGCCATCGTCATTTTCATCACCGCGGTTATGGATCACCCGTTCCGCGGGGAGTTTAGCGTGGGCCCGGAGGCGTTTCAGACCACCTACGATCGGATGACGGGCCACTAGCCCGCGACCCGGTAGCTCGGCGCAGCGGGGTGAACGGCATGGCCTCCCACCCGCCCTGAAAGGGGAGCAGGGAGTCCGACAAGTAATGGCGCCCGCAACCGCAGGGGATCTCGGGGATAACATCTGCGTAGTTCGGGCGGAATGGGAGGCTCCGATGAGTGTCATCACCGCGTTG
>NZ_DATFZD010000150.1:0-4573 GCF_035314665.1 Mycobacterium sp.
CGACCATAGAAATCCACCGCGCACGATAAGGCAGCAAGTACGGCAGCAGCCGCCGCAAATCCGAGCCAGGTCGCCTTCGTGCTGGTGGTGGCGCGAACGCGGGCGCCGACCGCAAACCATGATTCAAGGCTTCATCCACGACTTGTTCAATCTTCGCATAGGCAGCAACAGGAATAGTGGCTCGGTTATGCCGCGCCGTGTGCCGGAGCTCTCGGGATAGCCCTGACCGCGACACTTAAACCGTTGCGGCGAAACGCCGACATACGCCGCAGCAGGTTAAGTCTCGGCGTGGGCCCGCGGCAGCTCCCGCAACAGGGACGCCGAGCCCCTCTAGAGCGCGTGGATCCCGGTGTAGAGCAACACGAGACCGATCGCCACGAGGATCGCCGCCGCCAGGACGGCGTGCTGACGCTCCATCCACTCCTTGAGCCGCTCGAGCGGCTGATCGAGGCGCTCAGCGGTCATCGCGTGCGCCACAACCGGAACGGCCACCGTCGAGCCGGCTAAGGCGGTGTAGTAGGCGATGGCTATCCCCGCGCCCGCCACGCCCAACCCGGCCGTGCCGATTGCCAATCCCGCTGCCGCATTCATGAAGAACACCTTCGGATTGGCCACGGCGAGCACGACGCCGATGACTGCCGCCCTGGCGGGCGTGATCTTGTTGAGGCTGGTCAACCACGCGGGCGAGCGGGCGGACCGCTTACGCGTCGCCCAGCGCCATACGCCGCCCGCGATCAGCACGGCGCCGACCACGATCCGCACCCACGTCGCCCAGCGCGGCGGTGCCTGATGGAGGCCACCGAGCAGGCGTGGCACTTGCACGAAAACCGCGGTCGACGCCGCCAGCCCCGCCAGCCACCCGACCAGAAACGCTAGTCCGGTGGGTCGTGGATGGACGGTGTGCAGCACCAGCAGCACGGCCGGGATGATCGACAGCGGGGACAGCGCGACAACCAGCGCCAGCGGGATCAGCCCGGCGAGGACCGATCCCCAATTACCCGACACGGGCCGCCCTTTCGTCGCATGATCGGACACCGAACCTGGCAAGTGGGCAGCCAAGGTGCAGAAACCGGAATCCTCACGTGCAGGCGCGTCCCCTCCGCTGGCGGACTCGTTACCTCGATGTGGCCCCGAGCGCCTCGACGCGGTCCACCAAGCCGATCAAGCCCGACCCCTTGCCGGGGTCGGCTCCGCCCACCGCGTCATCTTGAATCACCAGGTGGAGGTTCCCGTCGGCGGTTGTCGCGGTCACGTCGACCATTGAGGCATGTGCATGCTTGGCGGCATTGGTCAGCGCCTCGGCCACGACGTAATACGCCGCGACTTCGACAGGATCGGGCAACCGCCGGTGGACGTCGACGTTGAGCATGGCCGGGACCGCTGAGCGTCGGGCCACTGTCCGCAGCGCCGGAGCGAGTCCTCCGCTCGAGAGGATCGCCGGATGAATCCCCCGTGAAATCTCCTGCAGATCGACCGAAACGCCGACCAGGCAGTCGACGACGTCTGAGATTTCTTCGTTGAGCCAGGTCAGCTCCGGTGGCACCGCAGCCTGTGTCATGCGCAGCTTCAGCCCCAACGACACCAGCCGCTGTTGTGCGCCGTCATGCAGATCCCGTTCCAGGCGTTGGCGGGCGTTGTCGGCGGCGCTGACGATGCGCGCCCGCGACGCGGTCAGGTCGGCGCGAGCCTGTGCGTTCGCGATTGCGGTTGCGGCCAAGTCGGCGAAGTCCCCGACCCGTTCCTGGTGTCAGGGGAAACGGCTCGTGTCGCGGCGAGCCGACGATGGCGACGCCCCACACCCGGCCGTCGCCCACGATCGGTGCTCCGACGCCGCCGCGCAGCCCCAGGGCGCGTATCCGTGCGGCTGCGCATCCGGCAGCACGGTCGTGGCTGTCCATTCGGGCCGCGCGGCCGGTGCGCAGCACCATGGCCGCGATGTTGTCACCGCCGAGCGAGAAATGCTCCCCCACAGGCATTTTCGACAATCCGGGGTTGTCGTGAGCCGCAAGCAGGGTGCCTGATCCGTCGGCCTCGTAGCGGAACAGGGCGGCGTTGGGCGCGCCGAGGGATCGCGCCAGTTCCGCCGCCACCGCCGAAAACACCTCAGACGGGGACGCACCCCGTGCCACCAGGGTTGCCACGCGGCGCAACGCCGACTGCTGTCCGGCCAGCATGCGCAACTGGTCGCGGCTTTACGCGAGCGTGTCGGTCGTGGCCTGCCGCCGGCGTGCCGCGGCAACCAGCACTTGCAGGGAGGGGACCACCCGCTCGTGCAGGCGCCGCAGCGTCGGCGCGGGGACGCCTGCGGGAATCAGGAGTGTGCCAACCACCTGCCGCCATCACGCAGCGGTACCGCCCATTGGTGCTGGTCCGAGGCGAACGCCTCCAGCTCGAGCCTGGCCCACTGCACGTCGAGAGCCTGGGCCAGGCGATGCGCGGCGGGCGCCAACACGGAACGCAGTTCCTCGGTGCGAAGCATCAGGTGCGCCAAGTCGGCCGCGAGATCGGCCTCCCGGCGGCGTTGGTCCGCTTCGGTGGCCCGTGCCCGGGCCAGGTCAGCCAACGCGTTGGCCGAGAACGCGACGACCAGGAAGACCGCGATCACGATCCAGTTTTGGACGTCACGAGTGTTGAACGCGACCGCCGGCGACGGAAGAAGCCATAGGCGATTGCGCTGACGATCGCGGTCGCGGCCGCCGGGCTGAACCCCCATCCGGTGGCCACCACCAGGACCCCGCGCAGGTAGACCACGCCGAACGCGTCCGCCGCGGCGAAATGTTTCAGGGACAGGATCACCAGGGTTTCCGCGGCGATCATCACGGCGGCAACGACCACGCCCAGCCAGAAGGGCGGCGCCGACGGGCGCAGCGACAACCAGACCACCCGCCCGCCGATCCGCGCCAACCGATCGTGGGCAGCCTGCATGATGCCGCGCACTGACACACCATCGGCCTAGCACCGTGGCGGTATGACCGCAAGGACACCCTGAGCCGATGCGCGCGACGCTCCGGCGGTCGCGCGGGTCCCACCACGGGCGATGCGGCGAACCGCCGACGCGATGCCGGCTGGCCGGTATCCGAAGATTCCCGCTGGCACCAAGCCCGTTCGCTCTTGCAGACCGCCCGGCCACGGCCAGTCGTGATGTGCACGGCACCGCGGGGTGCGAAAATCAATTGCTGCTTTGCCGCCCACCGCACACGAGGAGCGGTACAGATGAATAAGGCGCTTTGGGTGCCCGCCGTCTTCGCCGTCACCGTGCTGGCCTGGTGCTCGTCGCCGGCGTCGTCAGGTTCGACGGAACTCCGTCCTCCGGTAGCGAGTCCTACCAGCGGGCAACTCCCCGGTCCTCCGCCGGCGGCGCCCCACGCCGCCGGCTTGCGCCAACAGTTCGCGGTGCCGCTGCTGCACAGCGGCAGCGGTGATCCGGCCGGTCAGATCGCCCACAGCACGCAGGTGTATCAGCGTGCGCAATTGCTCAGGGTCGACAGCAGCACGGCGGGTGCAACCTGGGCACAGGCGGTCGACACGGTCACGGCGGATCGCGGGATTCTGCCAGCCGTGTTGCGACAGCCGCTCCGGAAACTGACCTTCAAAGGCACACAATTCTCGCAGCTCAACGCCCTGATCGCCGTCGCGGGCCCGGCCTACGTCACGGTAACCAACCGAACACTGCGAGCCGACACGGCGCTGAACATCACGCAGCAGAACATCGTCGTCGACTTCTCTGGCGCAGCGATCGAGGTGGGGGCGAAACCCCCGGTCTGGCTGATCGAGCTTGTGCGCGCCCACAACGTCGCGGTGCTCAACGCAAAGATCGATGGCGGCACGAACGCGTTTCTGGTCGACAGTGGGTCGAATATCGCTATCGAGGGAAACGACGTCCGGGGCCTGACCGAGAACGGCATTGTCGTGACGGGCCCGTCCTCGAGCCTGGACATCCGTGCCAATCGCCTACATGACCTGGGCCGCGCCGGCATCATGCTCGACGGTCCGGTCACCACGGCGCTGCTCGCCGACAATGCGATAGACCATCTGCTGGGTCATTCAAACTGGAATGCCGGCATTCTGCTGACCAGCCGAGGCGGCGATATCGCCGCCGATCCGGATACGTTTTTTCTGCCCGATCATTATTGGGTCGTCACGAAGCCGCTTGTCCGGCGCCTGCAAAATCCTGGTCAGAATGTGATCATCGACAACACGATCCGCGCGGGCCTGTCTTCAGGCATCTACAACGACGGCGCGGTCGCCAACATATTTCTGGAAAACCGGATCGAGGGAAATTCAAAGGAAGGTATTTGCTTCGATAACGGCGCCACCGCGAATGTCTTTGCCGGTAATATGGTGGCCGGCAATGGCCAACGCTGGGGGCAGCCGGATGCCGATCTGGCGCGCGACTCCGTGCTTGGTGCGGGCCGTGCTCCCGATGGCACGTCGATGGCCAAGCTGCCGGGAATCTCGATCGACAACGCGCTCTACAACGAGATTTTCGCCAACCACGTCACCGGAAATTTCGGCGGTGGCGTGAAGATGGTGCGCACCGGACTATTTAACGTCATCGGAGTGAACGTCGTAA
>NZ_DATFZD010000151.1:0-4850 GCF_035314665.1 Mycobacterium sp.
CGGTAGCGAACGTTGAACCGCGGATCGAACTCCTTGATCCAGTTGTATTCCAGCTGCAGCGCCTCGACCTCGGTGTGGACCACGGTCCACTCGACGCTGGCCGCGGTCGTCACCATCTGCCGGGTGCGCGGGGCCAGGCTGGCAACGTCGGCAAAGTAGGAATTCAGCCTGCTGCGCAGGCTCTTGGCTTTGCCGACGTAGATCACCCGGCCGTGCGGATCGCGAAACCGATAGACGCCCGGCTCGACGGGTATCGACCCGGGCGCCGGCCGGTACGTCGCGGGATCGGGCACCGTTCCAGGTTAGTACCGCAGGGGCGCGACTACGGTCAGCCCATGGGCCCCGCTCGGATCGCCCGACTGACCGAGGCGGACTGGCAGGTGTTCGCCGACCTGCGACTGCGCGCGCTGGCCGAGGAGTTCGGACCGGGCGACGAGCAGTATCGCCAGGAACGGCGATACACGGCGCGGCAGTGGCGTCACCGGATCAGCGAGCACACCCAGTTCGCGACATGGCTGGCCGACCGGCCGGTTGGGCTCATCGGCGCGCACCGGGAAAGCCCGGAGACCGTTTACCTGTACTCGCTGTGGCTCGACCCCGCGGTCCGCGGCCACGGGCTGGCCCACGAGTTGATCGGCGCGGCGCTGGACTGGGCGCGCACGCAGCGCGCCAGGACGGTCTACCTGCGGGTGGCAGCCGACAACGCGGTCGCCCGCGCCGTCTACACCAACCTCGGCTTCAGCCCCGTCCCCGACGCTGACGCGATCGCCGGCGAAGTCGCGATGGCGATCACCGTCGGTTAGGCCGGTACCGCGCCATCAGTGCCCGCACCGCGTCCATCGCCGCCACCGCCCGCTCCTTGTCGACTGCCTGGATCGCCATGAGCTGGACGTATTCGTCGTCGGCCAGGTCGACATGTGCCCACCGCGCACCAGGCGGGAATGACACGTCGACGACCTCTGCCCATGCAATGATCCTCTCGCCCACCAGATTACGAACACCGATCCCGCGCGGGCCGACCCGTAGCCGCGGCCGGGCGAACAGCAGCACGGCCGCGGCGATCACGATGCCGAGGGCCCCGATGGCCACCTGGTCATCGGTTCGAAAGAACACGCCCGTCGAGCCCGCCTTCAGCAGCACGCCGAGCGCGATGCTGACCGAAGCGATGAGAAACGCCGCGACGTAGGCGAAGTAGGCGGTCAGGTGCGGCCGTACCTGGAGGTCCCAGCTGTCTGTCATGCCCGCAGTTTGCGGAGAGTCAGCGCCGTGGACAGCGCCGCGGCCGTCGCCTGGGCGCCCTTGTCCTCGGCCGAGGAAGGCAATCCGGCCCGGTCCAGCGCCTGCTCTTCGTCATTCGTGGTGAGCACGCCGTTGGCGACCGGGGTGCCCTCATCCAGTGACACGCGCGTCAAACCCGCTGTCACGGCGTCACAGACGTAGTCGAAATGCGGTGTCTGCCCGCGGATCACCACACCGAGCGCTACCACCGCGTCATGGTGGCGTGCCAATTCCTGTGCAACAACGGGGATTTCGATCGCGCCGAGCACGCGCACCACCGTCGGGTCCGCCACGCCGGACCCGGTGGCCGTCCGGCGTGCGCTGTCAAGCAGCGCGTCGCAGATCTTCGGGTGCCAGGTGCTGGCGACGATGGCCAGCTTGATGTCCGACGCGTCGAGCACCGGCAGGTCGGGGACCCCGGCGCCACCGCTCACAAGGCGCCCCCGAATTCCCCGGGCAGGTGGCCGTCGTAGTCGTCCAGGCCGGTGAGGTCGTGGCCCATCCGGTCGCGCTTGGTGATCAGGTAGCGGATGTTCTCCGCGTTGGCCCGCACGGGCAGGGGCACCCGCTCGATGATGTGCAGGCCGTAGCCGTCCAGACCGACCCGCTTGGCCGGGTTGTTGGTCAGCAGCCGCATCGAGCGCACGCCGAGGTCGTAGAGGATCTGCGCGCCGGTGCCGTAGTCCCGGGCGTCGGCGGGCAGACCGAGTTCGAGGTTCGCGTCCACGGTGTCGTGGCCGGCGTCCTGCAGCTGGTAGGCCTGCAACTTGTGCATCAGGCCGATGCCGCGGCCCTCGTGACCGCGCACGTAGAGCACCACGCCCCGGCCTTCCCGCGCGACCATCGCCATCGCGGCGTCCAGTTGCGGGCCGCAGTCGCAGCGCCGTGAGCCGAACACGTCGCCGGTCAGGCACTCGGAGTGCACCCGCACCAGCACGTCATGGCCGCCGTCTTCGGCGATGTCGCCACGCACCAGCGCGACGTGCTCGACGTCGTCGTAGATGCTCGTGTAGCCGACCGCGCGGAACTCGCCGTGGCGGGTCGGGATGCGAGCCTCCGCGATGCGTTCGACGTGCTTTTCGTGTCTGCGCCGCCACTCGATCATGTCGGCGATCGAGATCAGCGCCAGGCCGTGCTCGTCGGCGAACACCCGCAGTTCGTCCGTCTGCGCCATTGCGCCCTCGTCCTTCTGGCTGACGATTTCGCAGATCGCGCCCGCTGGCTGCAGCCCGGCCAGCCGGGCCAGATCGACGGCAGCCTCGGTGTGACCCGCGCGGCGCAGCACGCCACCTTCCTTGGCGCGCAGCGGAACCACGTGCCCGGGCCGGGTGAAGTCCTCGGCAACACTGGTCGGGTCGGCAAGCAACCGCATCGTGGTGGCCCGGTCCGAGGCCGAGATGCCGGTCCCGACGCCGTGTTTCGCATCGACGGTCACGGTGTATGCGGTGCCGTGCTTGTCCTGGTTGACCGCGTACATCGGCAGCAGGCCAAGCCGGTCGCAGATCTCGGCGGCCAACGGGACGCACAGATAACCGGACGTGTAGCGCACCATGAACGCGACGAGTTCGGGCGTAGCCTTCTCCGCGGCGAAGATCAGGTCGCCCTCGTTTTCACGGTCCTCGTCGTCGACGACGATCACCGGTTTGCCGGCCGCGACGTCGGCGACAGCTCGCTCGACGCTGTCCAACCTCGTCATGGCCGGCTCGCTCCTTCAATGGCGGGCAGGGCGTGCAGCACTGCTGCCCTGTACATCGAGTATGGACCAGCGGGTATTCCACGCGCACCGGCCCGCCCACCTACCGGTCAGCTGCCGTCAGCCGTCCGAGGTATTTCGCAAGCATGCGTAAGTAAACGGTCTACGTCACCTGGGAAACCCTGCATGTGGGGTAAACCTACGGCCACACATATGTGTGACCGGGACCCTGTCTGTGACCGACTTCACGTCACAGCAGCAGAGATGCACAGACGCTTCAAGTGCTAGAAGACCCGGCGGTCGGCGCTCACGACGCGAGCACGCGGTAGCTGCACATAACGTACGGCGCGGATTACGTTGCGCTGCGGGCCGCGCCGGTCCCGCCGCTTTCCGGGGCGCAAACGTCGCACCCCAACGAGTGAGACCCCGCGCCGGGCGTGGCGCGGGGTCTCACCAGCGGGTTCTCAGGGCAAGAATTGAAGCCCAATTAAGAGGCCGCTACCGTTTGGGTTGGAAACGATCGGGGTCGCGGCTGTGGGCGTGGTGCCGAGAGGAAACGGCGTAGTCGCGCGGGGCTGGAAGCATGTTCCTCCGGGGCAAGTAGTCATGTTGTAAGTGCCCGTCTTCCATGTCGGAACCAGTCCACTATGTCCAGTAGGTACAGGGGGTGTTGGAGGGTTCCCATTGACGGGGGGCCTCGCTTGGGCCGTGCCCGCGCCGGCGGTCAAACCCATTACGGCCGCCGCCGTAGCCATGCCAGCTACACCTACAACCTTCGTTACGCTTGCGCGCAGATCCTTCCTAGGTTTGCTGTGCGATCCCATTCCTCAATCCTTCTAGGTTTGCTCTGCGGAGGGGTCCTTCCCCACCCATGGGCCAACCGTAATATCAACCCGGCAGGGGCTCACGACATCCGAGTGAACAATACGTAGCTAGACGATGACAAAACGGCTCTGCGGAGAGATACCGCAGGCCAGGGTGACGCCGGACCGGCCGGTTCCCACGACACATTGCTGGCACTGCGACGTTGGACACAGCGCCCGGTCGGGGGGCCCATTGGCGCGCTTGCACACGGCCGCTATCTGTTGCGCGGGTGAAGCACATCGCCTCGGTAGCCACACCCGCCACAATGTAGAGGGACTCATTCGAGCGGACAAGACGCCCACCAAGCAGTTTCACGACTACAGATGACATCTGGCCGGCAAACTGGTGCCGGTTCACTACCGGCATCGGCCTATTCTATTCCGGGCTGACGTCGCTGGTAGAAGCAGATTTTGCTGTCATCAGCCGTTCAACATACTTGGCGATCACGTCGACCTCGACGTTCACCCGGCCCCCCAGCGGCGCCCCGGCCAACGTCGTTTCCGAAAGCGTGGTCGGGATCAACGACACCTCGAACCAGTCTTGACGTGCGGGATCGGTACCCACACCCGAAACCGTCAGGCTGACGCCGTCCACGGCGATCGAGCCCTTCTCCACCACGTAGCGGGCCAGGCCGGACGGCAGCGCGATACGCACGATTTCCCAGTGCTCCGATGCAGTGCGCGAAATCACTTGGCCGGTGCCGTCGACGTGTCCCTGCACGATATGGCCGCCAAGGCGGCGGTCCAGCGTCACCGCGCGTTCGAGGTTCACCTCGGGTCGTTCGTCGATGTCGCGCAGCGTCGAGCGGTTCAGCGTCTCGGCCATCACGTCGGTGGTGAACTGCCCGTCGGGCAGCACCTGGACCACCGTCAGACACACGCCGTTGACCGCGATCGAATCCCCCGGCGACGCGTCGCTCGTGACGATCGGGCCGCGGATCTGCAGCCTCACCGCATCGGGCAGATCCGACTTTCCGACTACGCGCCCAACCTCTTCGACGATGCCGGTGAACATC
>NZ_DATFZD010000152.1:0-9105 GCF_035314665.1 Mycobacterium sp.
AACGGCGCACCGCAACAGCTGTGGGTGTTCTGGCTGGCGCCGCTGATCGGCGGGGCGATCGCCGGTATCGCTTATCCGTTCCTGTTCGGGCGGGCCGAGGAGACCGAGGACCATCCGCGTCGGCGTGACGCTGTCACAGCGCTACCTGTCGACGACGCCTAGTCGCCGGTCAGGTAGCGCTGCAACGTTGGCCCCATCCAGGCGACTACGTCCTCGACAGGGGTCGACGCGATCGGCTCGAGCTTGAGTTGGTAACGCGCGAAAGCCAACCCGGCTAAATGGCTGGCCACCAGCTCTACCCGTAACTCGGCATCGGTGACCCCGAACTCCGCGGCGACACGTGTGGCCACCGGACCGGCAAGGGCGTCATGTAGCACCTGTCGGGCCTGCGGCTGGATCGCCGCCGAGCGCCACACCGCCATGAACGGCTCGAAGGCGCCGCCCTCATCCCAGTGCTCGAGGAAACGACGAACCAGCCGCTGGCCGATCTGGTTGGGACCCTCGTCCAGCAGCGTGGCCAATTGGTGCAGCGGGTGCTCGGGCCCGGTCAGCGCCGACGCGCTGAACAAGCCCTCCTTGCTGCCGAAGAAGTAATAGACCATCGCGACGTCCACCCCGGCCTCCGCGGCGATCGCGCGGACCGTGGCTCGTTCGTAGCCGTCGCGCGTGAAACGTTCACGTGCGGCGTCGACGATCCGCTGCCGGGTCTGCTGGCCGGTACGCCACCGACCCGGACGGCCGGGCTTTGACATGCCCGGCAGCATACTTCAACGCATGTTGGTCTTAGGGTGTCGAAGGCGTACCGTTTATTCAACCGAGGTTGAAGTATCTAGATCGAAAGGGGTTTGACATGGTTACGGACACACGTGAACGGCAGCTATGGTGGCGACACCTGATCTCGATCCTGGTGTTTCCGGTGACGGTGACGCTCGTCGTACCGGCGCTTATCGTGACCCCGGGTCACGCGCGGCTGAACTTCGATTCTCCGCTGAACATCGGCCTCGTCATCGTCGGCGGTCTGCTCATCGCCGGCGGGTTGGGCATGTGGTTGTGGACGGTGTCTTTGTTCCATCGGATTGGCAAGGGAACGCTCGGGCTGGGCAAGCTGATGGGAGAGCCGGTCCACCTCGTCGTAGTCGGCCCGTACCGGCATGTGCGTAACCCGATGATCAGCGGCGTGCTCGCCATCCTGCTGGGGGAGGCGGCCGTCGCCGCGTCGGGTTCGCTGTTGGTCTGGTTCGCGAGCTTTTGGGCGTTGCAAGAAATCGCCATCCGGTTCTGGGAAGAACCGCATCTCACTCAGCGATATGGCAGCGAGTATGTCGAGTACCAGCAGAACGTTCCGCGCTGGCTTCCGCGGATCTCCGGGTGGGTCCCGGCGAATCAGCGTTAGCGATCCGCTTGCCATTCGCCATCGGCCATGACGGCGGTGACATGCAGATCTCGGTCCAGGACAACGAGATTGGCGTCGGCACCGGCGCGCAGACTGCCGATGTTGTCGAGGCCGAGCGCTCGGGCCGGTGCCGTTGCGGTCATCCGCACCGCGGCGGCCAGCGCCGCGTCGCGGTCCGAGCCGAAGCCGGCCGCGGCGCGGAAGAGCTGGTCCATCGTCGCGGTGCTCCCGGCGATCGTCGAGGTCCCACGCACGCGTGCCACCCGCTCGACAACCTCGATTTGCACTGCGCCGAGCTGAAATTCGCCGTCTCCCAATCCCGCCGCCGCGGTGGCGTCGGTGACCAATGCCACCCGATCGGCTCCCGCCGCCTCGATCACCGCTCGTTGCATTGCGGGGTGGACGTGCACGCCGTCGGCGATCAACTCCACGGTCACCCGAGCATCCGCCAGCAAGGCCAGCGCGGGTCCGGGCTCGCGGTGGTGCACTGGCCTCATCGCATTGAATAGGTGGGTGCCGACCGTCGCCCCCAGCTCGATGGCATGCCGGGTCTGCTTGTAAGTTGCGTCGGTATGTCCAACGGCGACAACCACTCCGGCGTCGGCGAAGCGGGAAATCGCATCGCTGCTGCCAGCGCGTTCGGGTGCCAGCGTGACCATCCGGATCGCGCCACCGCCGGCGGCCAGCACGGCGTCGATCTCGGCGGGTTCCGCGTCGCGCAGCTGCCGAGGATCGTGTGCCCCGCAGTGCGCCGCGCTCAGCCAGGGGCCCTCCAGGTGGATACCGGCGACAATGCCGGCGCGGGTCGAAACGGCGAGCGCGCGTACCGCCGTGAGCAGGTCGGCCGGCGACGACGTGACCAGGCTGGCCAGGCTGGTGGTCGTGCCATGCCTGCGGTGAAACATGGCCGCGCGCAGAATATCTGCGTCGTTGCCGTCGATGTATGACGCGCCGCCGCCACCGTGCACGTGGATGTCGACGAAGCCGGGCACGACCAGCGCATCGGGCATATCGACATCGGCCTGCCGGGGCGGCAGGCCGGACCCGCAGCCAACGATCCGTCCGGCCGAGGTTTCCACCCAACCGGGTCGGCAGGGGCCCTGCTGCAGCACGACAGTGCCGGCGGCGATCAGTGACATGCCTGCACATCCGTTGCAGGGCTTGCTAATTTCTCAGGCCAATGACCGTCATTCTCCCAGAAGTGCCGGATCTCTTCGAGTTGTCGGCCTTTGGTCTCGGGGGCGAACCGGTACACGAACGCGAAGCCGGCCACAGCGAAAACGCCGAACACTGCGAAAGTGCCTGCGCCGCCCAGCGAATGCAGCACGGTCAGAAATACACCGGCAACGATGGCATTGGCCGCGAGATTGGCGGTCAGCATCGCACTCGACCCCATCGACCGTAGCCGGGACGGGAAACTCTCACCGGCATACACCCATACCAGCGCGCCGAAGCCGAAGGTGAACCCCATCGTGAACAGCAGCACGCCAACGAAACCGAACATCGCGGGCGAATGCGCGGCGAACACGATGATAAGCACCACGTCGGCGGCGATCATCGCGCCGATCCCCGATAGCAGAACCGGGCGCCGCCCCAGCCGGTCGACCAGAACCACCGAGACCAGCACGGCGGCCAGCGCAGCGACCTGAACCAGCGCCGGAAGCACCAGCAGCGCGAAGTCGCCGCGGAAGCCCATCGCGTCGAACAATCGGGGGCTGTAGTAGACGATCGCGTTGACGCCGGTGATCTGGATGAAAAAACCCAGCACGACGACGAAGACGGTGGCGCGCAGGTACGGCCGGCGCAGCATCTCCATGAACGTACCGCCGCTTTCTTCGGCCAGCGCAGCGCTGATCTCGGCGAGTTCACGTTCGACGTCCCTATCGGGCTCCACCTGTTGCAGCGCCCGCCGCGCTTCGGCGACCCGGCCTTTGAGCAAGTACCACCGCGCGGTGTCGGGCATCCGCAGCAACCCTACCGCCACCAATGTTGCCGGCACGGCGGCCAGCCCCAGCATCCAGCGCCAGTTGTGCGAATCCGCCAGCAGGTAGCAGGCCAGGTAGCCGAGGATGATGCCGAACACGGTTGCGACCTGGTAGCCGACCAGCAGCGAACCGCGCACGCTGGCCGGCGCGGATTCGGCCACGAACACCGGAACCACGACGACGGACACCCCAATGGTCAGGCCCAGCAGCAGCCGGGCAACCAGCAGCATGGGCACCGACTCCGACATCGCGCCCAGCAGCGCGAACACCGCGTAGCCGGCCGCGACCAGCACCATCGACCGCCGGCGCCCGATCAGATTGGCCAGCACACCCGCGCCTAACGCTCCGGCGATTTCGCCGACCACCACCGCGGTCGTCACCAGCTCCTGTTGCCGCGTCGTCAAACCGAATTCGTCGGTGATGAACAGCAGCGCACCCGCGATGTTGGAAAGGTCGTAGCCGTAGACCACGCCCAGGCTTGCTGCGGTGAGGCCCAGCAGGAGTCCATGCCGCCGGGTCAAGTGCAGCACTTGGGATCCAGTGCCGTGCAAAGCGCCTGTAATGCTTCGGGGCGTACCCGATGAAACACGTTCATCCCGCGGCGGTCCGAGACCACCAGGCCGGCTTTGCGCAGCTGGGTCAGATGGTGACTCACCGTGGACTCACTCAGGTCGAGCACGGCCGCTAGCTCTCCGGAAATCTCCTCACCGGCAACGGAACTGAACAGATACGACACAATCTTGACCCGCGCGGGATCGGCCAAGGCCTTCAAACGCAATGCGATCTGCAACGCGTCGGCGTCGCTCATCGGTCCCGCGGCCACCGGGGCACAACAGACCGGCGCGGTCGTATCGATAGCCGGCAACGCTTTCGGCATCAGACCATCTTGCCACATGCATTGACATATATCGAAAAGGTGGGCATGCTGGGCCAGCAGCAGTAGTTCGATATATGTCTCACAAGTGGAAGGTTCGCTGCCATGTCGCGGATTCAATTGGCGCTCAATGTTGAGGATCTGGGTCAGGCAATCACGTTCTATTCCAACCTGTTTCATACCGAACCAACCAAACGCAAACCTGGCTACGCCAATTTCGTCATCGCTGATCCGCCGCTGAAGCTGGTGCTACTGGAAAACCCTGGCCAGGGTGGGTCGCTGAATCACCTCGGGGTCGAGGTCGATTCCAGCGAGATCGTGCACGCCGAGATCGCCCGGCTGACTGAAGCCGAGATGTTCACCGAAGAGGAGATCGGCACCACCTGCTGCTTTGCGACGCAGGACAAGGTCTGGGTCACCGCTCCCAGCGGCGAGCGCTGGGAGGTCTACACCGTGCTCGCGGATGCCGAGAGCTTCGGGGAGACCGCCGCCGAAGCCACATCGTGCTGCTGACGGCGCACCCATGACCGACACCGGCGTTGCCGCCACGACTGAAATTCCTTCTGTATCAGACCTTTCCATGCTGGACCGGATGTTACCGGTTTGGATCGCGGTGGCTATGGCTGTTGGCCTGCTGCTGGGACGCTGGGTGCCCAACCTCAACATCGCGCTGCAACAAGTCCAGATTGACGGGATTTCGCTGCCCATCGCACTGGGGTTGCTCATCATGATGTATCCGGTGCTGGCCAAGGTCCGCTACGACCGGCTCGATACCGTTACCAGCGACCGCCGGTTGCTGATCAGCTCGCTGCTGCTCAACTGGGTGCTCGGCCCTGCGGTGATGTTCTCCCTGGCCTGGCTGATGCTGGCCGATCTGCCCGAATACCGCACCGGGCTGATCATCGTCGGCCTGGCCCGCTGCATCGCGATGGTCATCATCTGGAACGACTTAGCCTGCGGGGACCGCGAAGCCGCTGCAGTGCTGGTCGCGCTGAACTCGATCTTCCAGGTGCTCATGTTCGCCGCCCTGGGTTGGTTCTACCTCTCGGCGCTGCCCGGCTGGCTGCATCTGCCGCAAACCGCCATCTCCACCTCAACGTCGCAGATCGCCAGATCCGTGCTCATCTTCCTGGGCATTCCCCTACTTGCCGGATACCTGTCCCGCCGGTGGGGCGAAAAAGCCAAGGGGCGCAACTGGTACGAGACCCGTTATCTCCCCAACATCGGTCCTTGGGCCCTCTATGGGCTACTGTTCACGATCGTGATCCTGTTCGCTCTGCAGGGCCACCAGATCACCTCCCGGCCATGGGATGTCGCCCGCATCGCACTGCCACTTTTGGCCTACTTCGCGATCATGTGGGTGGGCGGCTACCTTCTGGGCGCGGTACTCGGCTTAGGGTATCCACGCACCACCACGCTGGCCTTCACCGCCGCCGGCAACAACTTCGAACTGGCCATCGCCGTGGCGATCGCCACCTACGGCGTTGCGTCCGGCCAAGCGTTGGCCGGCGTCGTTGGACCCCTGATCGAAGTGCCTGTGCTCGTCGCCCTGGTCTACGTCTCGCTAGCGCTGCGGAAACGGCTATTCGCATGAGCGGCAGACCCAGCGTCATGTTCGTTTGCGTGCATAACGCCGGCCGCTCCCAGATGGCCGCCGCGCTACTAACCCATCTCGCCGGTGACGGCATCGAAGTCCGGTCGGCGGGAACCGAACCCGCGGATCGGATCAACCCTGCCGTCGTCGCGGCGATGGCTGAACTCGGTATCGACATCACCGCACAGGTCCCTAAGGTCGTGACCCCCGACGCGGTGGAGGCCAGCGACGTCGTCATCACCATGGGCTGTGGCGACGCGTGCCCTTACTTTCCCGGTGTGTCTTATCGGGACTGGAGACTTGACGACCCGGCGGACCAACCGCTCGACACCGTCCGCGTAATCCGTGATGACATCGCCGAGCGCATCCGCGCACTCATCGTCGAACTCCTGCCGACCATGAGCTAGTTCTGCGGCCGGCGATTCATCGAGCGAGCGGCCATGATCAACCCGAACACGATGATGGTGCCGATCACCGCCACACCGACTCGTACCGGCAGCGCGTCGGCCGGTGGCACGATCGCGGCAGCGCTCGCGGCGGCACCCGGAACGGCGGCCCCGCCGGCCGATGTCTTGAGCGCGGAGAGCAACGACGGGTCGGGTTCGATCAGTGTTCCCACCCGGGTCCCCGGCGCGGTCGCGAAGCCGTAATCCAGCAGATGCGCCGCCTGCTGCCACGGCGCTATCGGTAGGCGGGTGCCGTGCAACAGCACCGCCATCAGCCGGCGCCCGTCGCGGTTGGCGGCGCCCACGAACGTCTGGCCGGCGTCGTCGGTGTATCCGGTCTTGCCGCCCAGCGCGCCCGGATAGTGGTAGAGCAGCTGGTTGTCGTTTTCCAGCTCGTAGCCCGGGTGATCGGCGTGCCCCGGGAAATCGAACTTCTGCGTACGCACGATGTCAGCGAAAGTTGGATTCTCCCAAGCGTATCGGTAGAACAGGCCGATGTCGTACGCCGAGGTGCTCATGCCGGGGCCGTCCAGCCCCGACGGCGTTGCGGCGCGGGTGTCGCGGCCGCCGAGCTTGCCGGCCAGCCCGTTGATCTTCTCCAGCGCGACCGGCATGCCGCCCAGCTGCATGGCCAGCGCGTGCGCCGCGTCGTTGCCGGAGTGCATCAGCAGCCCGTGCAGCAACTGGTTGACGGTGTAGGTGCCACCCGGGGCAACGCCGACCCGGGTGCCCTCCGCGGCGGCATCGTCAGGCGTGCCGTCGACGGTCTTGTTGAGGTTGAGCTCGTTCAGCGATGCCATCGCGACGAGCACCTTGATGACGCTGGCCGGGCGGTGACGGCCATGCGGGTCACGCGCGGCGATGATCGCGCCGCTGTCCAAGTCGGCCACCAGCCAGGCCTCGGCGGAGACGTCGCCCGGCACCGGCGGGGTGTCGGCCGCCGTCACCACACCGCAGCCGCCCAGCGCGTTGCCGCCGATCGGCGATGCGGGCACCGGCAGCGGCAGCGGAGGATCGCCGGCCTGCGGAACTTCCGACGAGTCCACCGCCGGCGGGGTGGCCACCTTGTACGGACAGGTGTCATGCCCCGCACCGCCGGCGTTGGGCTCGGCGATCGCAACCGGCATACCGAGCACGGCGGGCACCGCGACCATAAAAGCCGTCGCTACCAGGCATGACGCATAGCGTAAGAAAGGCCGCAAATAAGGCATCGTCTGTGCAGAGTAGGCGATCAGCGGCCCGAATCCTGGGAGCCGCGCTGTGACTGGTGTTACAGAAGTTACAAATCTAGATAACAGACGCCGGGCCCCCCGATGCGGCCCAGCCACAGCCGTCCGGGCGTTTCCACCACTCCGGTGGCCAGGCCGAAGGTCGCATGTTGGGCGCGAAGCTGGGTCACGATATCGCCGTCGTCGGGGTCGAACGCGGCCACCCACACCGTCGGCTTCGGGTTGGGCAGCCAGCGGTAGGGCAGCAGTCGCCACATCAGGGTGCGGATGATCGGCGCGCGTGGGCTCAGCCGTTCGCTGAGCCGGTTGCGGTCTGAGACCAGCGCCACCCAGATCCGGCCGTCGAGACCGGTCGAGATGTTGTCGGGATAGCCGGGCAGTTCGGTGACCAACGGCGTGATCGACCCGGCCCGGCTTCCGGTGAGCCAGTACTTAGACAGCCGGCAGGCGGTCGTCTCGGCGAACACCAGCGCCGACTCGTCCGCGGTCAGCGTCACGCCGTTGGCGAAGTACAGATCTGGGGCCAACACGCTGACGGTCCCGTCGGGATCACGCCGGAACAGCGACCCCGTCGGGCGTCCCTCGACCACCGAGCCCTTGTAGTACTCGTAGTGGAAGCGGCTCGTCGACTCGGTGAAAAAGATTGTGCCGTCCGATGATTCGACGACGTTCGAGCAGAACGTCAGCGCTCGGCCGGCCACCTCGGCGACCAATGTTTCCATTGTCCCGGTGGCGGGGTCGTATCGCAGCAGGCCGCGGTGGCTGTCGCAGATCAGCAGACGGCCGTCACGGGCGACCGCCAGCCCGAGCGGTCGGCCGCCGGTGTTGGCCATCACCTGAATTGAGCTGCCGTCGCGGGTGATCCGGATGATGCGTCCGTCCTCGACACCGGTCCAGATGTTGCCTTCGGCATCGGCGACGACGTCTTCGGGCGCGGTGCCGGGCAGTTCGACCACGTGCAGCGTTGCCGTGAGGTCGGGTTCGGGTAATGGTCGTGACGGCGGTGGCTGCCACCGGATCGGGTCGATGGCGGGTTTCGTCATAGCCGACTCCCAATATCAGTCAGCACGCTGCGCAGGATCGATTCGATGGTGTCGAACTCGGTTTGACCGCTGATCAGCGGCGGCGCCAACTGGATGACGGAATCGCCGCGGTCGTCGGTGCGGCAGTACAGCCCGGCTTCGAACAGGCCCGACGACACCTGGCCAAGCAGCGAGCGGCGTTCGGCATCGGTGAAGGTTTGCTTGGTCGCCTTGTCCTTGACCAGTTCCACGCCGTAGAAGAATCCCTCGCCACGCACATCGCCGACGATGGGCAGGTCATACAGCTTTTCCAGGGTGGCGCGGAAGCCGGGCGCATGGTTTTTGACGCGGTCGTTGAGGCCCTCGCGCTCGAAGATGTCGAGGTTGGCCAGCCCGACGGCCGCCGACACCGGGTGGCCGCCGAAGGTGTAGCCGTGCGGGAACATCGTGTTGCCGTCGTTGAACGGCTCGAACAACCGCTCGCTGGCGATCATCGCGCCGATCGGCGAGTAGCCCGACGTCATCCCCTTGGCGCAGGTGATCATGTCGGGCACGTAGCCGA
>NZ_DATFZD010000153.1:0-12297 GCF_035314665.1 Mycobacterium sp.
CAACGCGAAGGCCGCATCGGCGCCGGCCACGTCGCGGTAATCCGCGGTTTCTGGCATCGGCTGCCCGACGTCGTCGACGTCGAAACCCGCCAACGGGCCGAGGCGCAGCTGGCCCGGTTGGGCGGCGAGCATCGCCCCGACGAGCTGAGCAAGCTGGCCGACAAACTCACCGACTGCCTCAACCCCGACGGCAACTTCACCGACGACGATAGGGCTCGGCGGCGGGGCATCACCCTCGGCAACCAAGACAGTGACGGCATGAGCCCGATCAGCGGGTATCTAACGCCGGAAGCCCGCGCCACCCTGGACGCCGTCTTGGCGAAATTGGCCGCACCCGGCATGTGCAATCCGGTCGACCAAGAGCCCGTCGTGGACGGCCAACCGCCACAGCAAGCGATCGAGCACGACACCCGCAGCGCCGCGCAACGCAACCACGACGCGCTCACCGCCGCCGGACGTGCCCTGCTGGCCTCCGGCGACCTGGGCCAACACAACGGCCTACCCGCATCGATCATCGTCACCACCACGCTCAAAGAATTGGAGGCCGCCGCCGGCCGGGGCCTCACCGGCGGCGGCACCCTGCTACCGATGAGCGACGTGATCCGGCTGGCCTCCCACGCCCACCACTACTTGGCGATCTTCGACAACGGCAAAGCGCTGACGCTCTACCACACCAAACGCCTCGCCTCACCGGCCCAACGAATCGTGCTCTACGCCAAAGACCGCGGCTGCACCGCACCCGGCTGCGACATCCCGGGCTATTTCACCGAAGTCCACCACCTCACCCCCTGGGCGAAAACCCACACCACCGACATCAACGACCTAACACTCGGCTGCGGCGCCCACCACCCGCTCGCCGAACAAGGCTGGACCACCCGCAAAAACCAGCACGGCGACACCGAATGGATCCCCCCACCACACCTCGACCACGGCCAACCCCGAACCAACACCTTCCACCACCCGAAAAACTCCTGCGCGACGACGAAGAGGACGACGAACCGTAAGGACGTCTAGCCAGGCAGCTGCCGGACGAATTGCGCTAACGCCGTGCCGATTTCGTCCGGGCTGTCCTCCTGAATGAAGTGCACGCCGGGAACGGTGACTTCAGTCAGATTCGGCCAACTGCGGACGTAGTCGCGGATCCGGCCGGTAACGATCGCTCCAGGGTCGGCATTGATGAAGAGCTTTGGCACGTCGCTTTCCGCGAGCCAGTCCCGATAGTCATTGACCACGGCGACGACCTCTGGGGGCTCACCGTCGATCGGTATGTTCCGCGGCCACGACAAGGTTGGCCGCCGGTCCTCTCCCGCTTTGGCGAACGGCCGGCGGTAGTTGCCCATCTCCTCATCGGACAGCCGTCGCCGGATGGCTCCCGGCAACACCGCCTCGACAAAGATGTTCTGCTCCAGAACCATTGACTCACCGTTGGGAGATCGGAAGCCCTGGAACACGCTTCGCACGCTATCGTGGAAATCCGGCCACGTCATCGGGGTGACGATCGCCTCCATAAATGCGATGCCGGCCACTCGGTCGCGGTGCCGGTTAGCCCAGTCGAAGCCCAGTGCCGATCCCCAGTCGTGCAGCACCAACACCACCCGGTCACCGAGATCGAGGGCCTCCCAAAGCCCGAAAAGGTAGTCACGCTGTTCGGCGTAGTGATAGCGGTCAGGGCCAGACGGGCTGAGCTTGTCCGAGCCGCCCATCCCGATCAGGTCGCACGCGACCAGTCGGCCCAGACCTTCCAGATGCGGCATCACGTTCCGCCACAGATACGACGAGGTGGGGTTGCCGTGCTGGAAGACGATCGTCGTGCCGCCGGGACCGCGGCCCTCGTCGACATAGGCCATGCGGTTCCCCGCGATCTCCCGATACCGCAGCTGTCCATACGGTTTGGCGCTCAGCATGGCGTCGCCTCCTCAACGGGTTGGTAGCCGATCAGGCCCGGTTGTGCTTGACCTGGTTGAACGGCACTCCGCGATCGGCGGCGTATTCGCGCGGAAAGCCCAGCACACGTTCGCCGATCACGTTGCGCGCCATCTCCGTTGTGCCGCCGCCGAGCGCCGCGGTTTGCCGGGACAAGTAGCGTTCGCCGGCGAAGAGCAAGTCGGCGGGCCCTTTAACGACGCTGACGACGCCGGCGCTGCCGGCGATCGCCAGTGCGGTGTCGACCTCGAGCGAAACTTCCTCGGCCTGGAAAAGCCGGATGATCGAACCGGCCGTCGGGGGGAGTGAGCCGTCCAGCACGCCTCGGTAGACGTGGTCGATCAACTGCTCCCACACGGCGCGGTGCGTCAGTGCGCGGCCGGCGGTTTCACGCACACGCTCGTTGTCAGCCAGCCCGGCAGCTCGCAGCAGCGTGGTGTAGTCGGGTGGCTGTTCCTGGTTGTTCTCGCTGCCGCTGCCGCTGGCGAATTCCGAGCCGCCGCCGACCGCGCGCCGCTCGTGATACAGCTGGCGCGAGGCCACCTCCCAGCCCTTACCGATTTCGCCGACCACCGCGTCGTCGCTGAGCTCCAAGTCGTCGAAGAATTCCTCGCAGAACTCAGTGGAGCCGTTGACCTGCTTGACCCGGCGCAACGTGATGCCTGGGCTGTCCATGCGCACCAGAAACATTGTCAGGCCTTCGTGTTTAGGCACGTCCCAGTTCGTTCTGGCCAGCAAAAGTCCATAGTCGGCGGCAAATGCTCCGGTGCTCCACGTCTTGGCGCCGTTGACCATCCACTTGTCGCCGCGGCGCTCGGCGCGCGTGATCACCCCGGCCAAATCGGAGCCGCCGCTGGGCTCGGAAAGCAACTGGACGAGCACCTCATCACCGCGCAGTGCCGCCGAAATGTGTTGCCGTTTCTGCTCTTCGCTGCCGGTGTCGAGGATCGTCGCACAACAGATGGTGAAGGTCGGGACATTCAGAATCAGGGGCATTTCGTAGAACGCGCTTTCGGCGTCGAACGCCTTCTGATACTCGATATCCAGCCCGAGCCCGCCGTACTCGGTGGGGAAGCAAATTCCGGCGAACCCGCCGTCGTAGAGCCGGCGCTGCAATTCGCGGACGTGCTGCCACGACGCCTCGTCGCCGCGATCGGCGTAGGGCGGATTACTCGGGTCGTCGATGCGCGGCATGGTGTCGGCGAACCACGTGCGGGCCCGCTCGGCGAACGCCTCCACCGATTCGCCTGCGTGCGCCGATGCTGTCTCGGTCATGACCGCAGCTTGCGTGAATGCATATAACGTCTCCGGAGAGTCACACTGGCCTGAAACGGTAATGACGTTACCACCAGGTCGGCGTCGTGACGGGGCGCAACGCCGCTCATGGATATGGCGCATCGCCTCATCGGAATCACAGAACAGGTGTGCGCGAAGGTGGCGGCCTTCGGAGAAGCCGGATTGGATGGGTTCTACGCCCGCATCTTGGGAGGTTTGCCGCGATGCAGTCTGAGCCCGATTGGGCCGAAGGATCCAACAAACCTGCGGCGGACCGCGCGAAGGAGATCGTGGTGCTCGGTTCGGGATTCGCGGGGCTATGGGCGGCCCTGGGTGCCGCGCGGCGCCTCGACGAACTCGGTATCGTCCCAAGCGCAATCGGGGTGACCGTGATTAGCTCGCGGCCATTCCATGACATCCGAGTACGCAACTACGAGGCCGATCTAACGCCGAGCCGTATCCCGTTGGGCAACATCCTCGGGCCCGTCGGTGTCAGTCATATCGCAGCAGACGTCACCGCAATCAACCCGGCCACCCGGACCGTGACCTACTCGGGCGGGTCACACACCTACGATCGGCTGGTCATCGCTCTGGGCAGCGAGGTGGTCAAGCCCAACGTCTCAGGCTTGGCCGAATTCGGTTACGACGTCGACACCTTCGACAGCGCGACGAAGCTGAGCCGTCACCTTGCCGGGCTGGCGGACGGTCCTGCCGACTCGGCTACCGACACCGTGATCGTCGTCGGCGCGGGTCTTACCGGTATCGAGACCGCGTGCGAAATGCCCGCCCGCCTCCCGCACGCATCGCGGCGCGCGGCGCGCGTGGTGCTCATCGACCGCCATTCGTTCGTCGGGTCCGACATCGGAGAGTTCGCGCGTCCGGTGATCGAGCAGGCCATGGCCGACATCGGCGTCGAGACTCGCACCGCGGTGGACGTAGCCGAGGTCGGTACCGGGGGGGTCAGACTGAGCAGCGGCGAAACAATAGCTACCCGCACGGTGATCTGGTGTGCGGGCATGCAGGCCAATCCGCTGACCGCGCAATTTGGCATTGAATGTGATCATCTCGGTCGGCTGCCGGTCGACGAGTACTTGCGGGTGGTCGGGATGCCGGGGGTATTCGCAGCCGGTGATGTCGCAGCGCTGCAGGTCGACGATGACCACATGTCTGTGATGTCATGTCAGCACGCCAGGCCCATGGGCCGCTACGCCGGCCATAACGTGGTCAGCGATCTATTGGGTGAGCCGATGCTGTCGCTTCAGATCCCGTGGTACGTCACGATTCTCGACCTCGGGTCGGCGGGCGCGGTGTACACCGAAGGATGGGACCGCCGCCTCGTTGCCCGAGGCCAGCAAGCCAAGGCGACCAAACGCATCATCAACACCCAGCGAATTTATCCGCCGCTCAACGGCAATCGCGACGCCATCCTGTCCGCCGCGGCACCGGTAGTTCAAGATCGGCCCAACCCCGCAGCCGGTTAAATTCTTGGCGCGTCGGCGTCGTACCGCCAGAGACGTCAGGTCACTCTTACCCCGCTCCGGCGCCGCCGTCCGCGGTGGCGGTCACCACGACGGTGACGGTGCTTGCGCCGGCGTTCGACTCGATGACCAGTTCGGGAGCGTCGGGCGCCGAGACAACCGTTCCCCCGGTGACGCTCACCTCGTAGCCATTCGGAAACTCCACGGCCGGAACGGAAATGGTGGTCTGTGAGCCGCCGGGGAAGCTGCCCAGGCCGTCGGCCTCCTGGGTGGAGTAGGTGAAGTCGAAGGTGCCGTTGTCAAACGAGTACGACGTCGGGGTGCCCGAAATCAGCTGCGGGTACGGCTCGGCGAGCGTGTCCAGGTTGGCGGTGTTGACGTTGGTGCCACTCGGTGGCATCTCGGGGTTGAACACCAGCGATTCGGAGCTCGGTGGCGACGCGCTGGTGGTGATATCGCCTTGGCTGCTGTAGGCCCACTCGGTCCAACCAATCAGGTTGCCGTCGGCGCCTTGCATCGGAGCGGCGATCGCGGTCTGGTCGCTGGTGGCTCCGAACTCCGTCATGAATGCCGGGATATCGTGTGCCTCCGCGTACGCCTCGGCATTGCCCACGACCGCGCTGACGCCCGGTATGCAACCCAGCGACCCTAGGTCGAACTCGCAGTAATCGTGGAACGACAAGACGGTGTTCGTGGCGTCCACCGTGCCCAGATCGGTGGGTATGCCCGCGTTGGAGAGGACGTTGGGCTCGAAGAAGATCGGTGTGGTCGGATCGACGGCCCGGATCGCATCGGCCCCCTGGTCGTAGAACGGAGTCAGCTGCTGACTGTCGAAGAACGAGCCGCCCAACAGGGTCGACAGGAACGTCGATGAGCCTGGCGACGGTTCATTCATCAGCTCGAACCCGGCCACGTTGGGGTTGCCGTTGAAGGCGCTGGCGACGTACTCCAACATCTGGCTGTAATTGTCTTCTAGCCCAATGCCGTTCGGGGCGTCGGCGTTCGACCAGAACGAATCCCAGGCCTGCTGCTCGGCGGGATCGAAGAATTCGTTGTACGGGAAGGGCAACGAAACGTTGGTTGCCCCGTTGGTTTCGGTCGCCCAAGCCGGTGCCCCCTCGCCCCCGAAAGCGGTGCTGTAAGCGTCCTGGTGGAAGTCGATGATGCTGTAGATGCCGTGGTTGCCTAGGGTCTGCACGGTGCTCTCTATCGAGGCGAGGTAAGCGGCGTTGAAAACGCCGGGCTCCGGCTCGAGGTCGGACCAGATGACGCCGACCCGGACGGCGTTAAAGCCGTTGGCGGCCAGGAACGCTGCGTCGTCGTTGCTGAACCCGCTGGCCAAGGGGTCACCGGGCGCCACCTTGTACACCTCGTTCAGTCCGTGCAGCATGACGACCTGTCCGTCACTGTTGGTGAGGAAGCCTCCGGTCGTCCCGAGGGAGTCGGCAACCGACGGGTCGCCGGTCGTCGTGCCGAAGTCACCGACCATGCCGTGGATGCCGAGCACGCTGGAATCGCCGCCGGCTCCACCAAGCGCGGGCAAGCCATCGGGCGCGGTGCCGTCGCCGGCATTACCGCCGTCGCCGCCGATGCCCATGAACGATCCACCCGCGCCGCCGTCGCCACCGTCGGCGCCGGCGCCGCCGTCGCCGCCCTCACCGCCGTTGCCGATGATCCCGGCCGCGCCGCCCTCACCGCCGGCAACGCCGGGGTCGTCGCTGTTCCAGCCGTGGCCGCCGTCGCCGAATAACCACCCGCCAGCACCACCGTCGGGGTCAGTCTCCGTGCCGGGTGCGCCGTTGCCGATCACATCGGACCCTGCCACCGAGTTGATGAAGCCGTCGACCTGATGACCGAGGTTGCTGTTGATCCAGTCCTCGAGGGCGGTGTGAGTGGGTGTGTAGACGTACTGGTTGAACAGGTCGGAAAAATCGGGGGTGGCGGCGGCGGTCGCGGCAGACGTCGCGCTGTCCGCGGCGAAGGTCGGATCGAAGCTCGTCGCCAGCGCGCCCAAATCCGCGCCCAGCGTGGGGTCGATCGCCGAGAGGGAATTGATGATGGGGTCGAGGATCACGTCGAATTCGTCGGCGCCGGCCGGTGGTGCGGTCATCAACGGTGCCATGCCGAAGGCGAAGAACGCTCCCGCGCTCGCCCCCAAACCAAGCGCACACCCGCGCACCGATTTCTTGCGCGGCTGACGAGCTACCTCGGTGGTGCGATGACGAGCCATCTTGGCCCTTCCTAAGACATGCGTTGGCTTTGGGTGGGCGCGGTTCAACCTAACAAATTACTTAGAAGCAATCTAGATTTTCCTGAGCAGCTCGGCTAGATCTTCAGATACCCCTTGTCGGCGGGGATCTGAGCCGCCGTCACCAGCGATGACGCATCGCTGGCCAGCCACACCACGATGTCGGAGATCAGGTCCGGAGCGGCGAGCGATTCGGTCGGAAGCGCGCCGGGGGAGAAGCTGTGGATGTAGTTCGGGTGGTCGGCGAACACCTGGTACATCGAGACGTCGTTACCCATCGGCGTGTCCGTGCCGTAGGGGTGCACAGAGTTCACCCGGATCCCGAACTCGCCGAGCTCGACGGCCAGCGAGTTGGTCAGCCCGACGACGCCGAACTTGCTGGCGCAGTAATGCCCGCAGCCGGGAACGGCCTTGATTCCTGCCGCGGAACTGATCGTGATGATCGACCCGCCGTTGCCGGCGTCGATCATCGGCGGCACCACCGCCTTGATCGTGTTCCACAGCCCGGTCAGGTTGATGTCGAGGGTGTCCTGCCACTGCTCCGCCGAAATCTCCCACAGCCGGCCCCAATTGAGCACCCCGGCGTTGGCGACCACGATGTCCAGACGGCCGAATTGTTCGATGGCGTCGCCGACCACGCGCTGCTGGCCGGCCGCGTCGCGGACGTCGACTTCCGAGGCCAGGACCTTGCGTCCTTCACCCTCTACCAGATTCACCGTCTCGGCGAGCTCCTCCGGCTGTGACGGGGGATAGCCGTTGTGCGCGGTGACCGGTCCGCAGGCGTCGATGGCGACGATGTCTGCCCCGGCCCTGGCCAGCCTGATGCAGTGTGAGCGGCCCTGGCCGCGGGCGGCGCCCGTCACGTAGGCAACCTTGCCGGCCAACGGAAGATCGGTAGTCGTCATGCCGGCAAGCGTAGGAAACGCTTAGCCGCGGCGGGGCCGAGTCAGCGTGAATTGTTCGACCACGCTGATCGCTCCGTACGGGCCATTGACCGCGTAGTGCGTCGCCTTGATCGAGGTGTTGCCGCCAGGAGAACCGGGGTCGACGTCGAATGCCACGAAGCCGTAGGGGTTTTCGCGGTCGCGGAACGCCGACCACGGGGCATCCTCCGTTACGTAGATCGGCGCCTTGCGCCCGATCGCCGGATCGAACGGCCCGACGCCGGTCAGCACGCGGCACCTGGGCTCTGGGAAGAACAGGGTGTTTGACGGCGTCGAGGTGCCACCACCGCCGATGACGAGGTGCACGGTGCCCTTGTTGGTGTCGATGACGTCGCCGCGGATCTCGACGGGTATCGGCATTTTGGTTTCGGTGTCCAGTGTTCCCCGCACCGCATGCGAGCGTTCATAGTGGTGCTCGTGGCCGCACACCACCAGGTCGACCTGGTAGCGGTCGAACAGCGGCAGCCACTCCTGGCGGATACCCAGGTCGGCGCCGTTGGTGCGATCACCGGTGGAGATCGCTACCTGGTGCATGCAGACGACCACCCAGTCGACTCGCGAGTCTGCTCGTGCGTCGGCGAGTTCGGTTTCCAGCCAACGCTTTTGCGCGCCGCCCGAGTAGCCGTGCACGTAGAAGTTGCCGCCGTCCTGATAACAGACGTCGTCGTTGTTGAGGCTGATCACCCGCACCGAGCCGGCGGTGAACGAATACCACAGCCCGCGGACCTCGGCGTCGGATCCGGAGTCGGGCAATGCGAAGTAGGTCTGGTATGCGTCGTAACCGACCGGCCCGTTGCCTAATTCGTTTTCATGGTTGCCTGCCGCGGGCATCCATGGCCGGTAGCGCGCCGAGCGCGTGTTGTTGTCGAACCAGTCCGACCAGGTGCGAATGCGGTCGTTGGCGAGGTTGGCGTAGCACAGGTCGCCGTTGACGAGGTTGAAGAGCGGTCCTAAACGTTCGATGGCGGTCGTGGTATCTCCGGCCGCCGGCGATCCAAGGTTGTGGATGCCGTAGATCGGGTTTTTGAATTGGCCCTGTGTCGAGATGGCCTGATCTCCGAAACTTGTGAAGCGCAACGGTTTTCGCCCGGACGGGGCGGTCCGGACCGTCCCTAGCTCGGGATTGGTGCCGTCGTGAACTGCCGCGTACACATAGTCGGTGTCGGGAGTCAGGTTGTCGAGCCGGGCGTGGTTGACGCGCACTTCGGTCTTGGATATCGCGTCACGGTAGGTTCGGGTCTCGGCTTGCACGACCCGGCCGAAGCCGGACGTCGGCGTGCCGACCATGACCCGCGGGTTGCGAACAGGGTCGGTGGTGTGCCATGAGACGACGACTTCGGTGGAGGCATCCTTGCCGAATTGCAGATGCAGGCCGCCGACCGGTTGCGCGCCGCTCTGATCGGGCCGGGTCCACAGACTGGGCCCACGACCCGGCGTCCCAAGCAGCGCGACGCCGGCCGCGCCGACGCCCGCCCCGACGATGGCCGCCGCAGCGCCCGTCGTCAGCAATGTCCGGCGGCGGATGCCCGATGGTGATTCCGGCTCTTCGCCCATGCGTCCTTAATACCGGCCCGTGGTGGCTAACCGGCAAACACGTACACCCCGGTGTGCCGGCCCGACCGCAGCGGCACTGAAATCCGCCGGTATTCGTCGACATCGCGATCGCGGCGGTCGACGGCCGGATGCCCCTCGTGGTCGGCGTTTCCGATTTGACGACCGCGAAGACGACGCGGCTTGCGAAGTAGGCATAGCACGCCGGCGCCGATGCGGTGATGATCTTGGCGGTGAGTTACTGGAAACTTTCCGAACGCGAAATCTTTAAGCATTTTCTCAGCATTACTGACGCGATTGGGATTCCGATCATGATTACAACAACCCGGCCACTAGCGGCGTCGATATGAACCCAGAACTGTTGGTGCGAATGTTTGAGACTATCGACAACGTCTCTATGGGCAAAGAGTCCGCCGCTGACCTTTCCCGATGCGGTGCGTCGACCAGCTCAGCGGCGGCCGGCTGCCGTTCTACAACGGCGGCAATCCGCTGGTGTTGGACGCGCTGCAGGCAGGCGCCGCGGGTTGGCGCACGGCCGCGCCGTGCCTACGACCACAGCCTTTGCATCGACCTGTACGACGCGGTACGGGCAGGCGAATTACCAAGAGCACAAGCCATTTACGATGAACTCAAGCCGCTGCTCGAGTTCATCGTTGCCGGCGGCCTGGCGACCACCGTGAAGGCCGGCCTGGAGTTACTCGGCGTCGGCGTGGGGGATCCGCGTCGACGATTGCTACCGCTTGACGACAAGGGCCGCGTTGCGCTGAAGAAGTTGCTGACTGAAGCCTGAGCGCAGCACCGACTGCGGCGCGGTTTTCGCTCGCCCAGCTGGTTCCTGAGAGTTGCCTGTGTCGCATGAAGAAAAATTTATCCGGCGCGGAATGTCTTTGGTTTTTTTCAGCACAGCAGGGGTGTTCGTGATTTACGATTGGCCAGCCGTTACGCGCCCGACTGAACGCTGTTCGGAAAAAGTAAATGAATTGATAGTTGCGAACAGCTGACCGGGTGCTTGACGTTCGCGTTGAGGAGGTCGGGGTGTCGTTCGTAACTACGAATCCGGAAGTGTTGTCGGGGGCTGCGAGCAGTCTGTCCGGGATCGGTGACTCGATGGTGGCCCGCAATGCGGCTGCGGCGGCGCCGACGACCGGGCTGGCACCGGCGGCGTCGGATATGGTGTCGGCGATGACGGCGGCGCAGTTCGGGAAGCAGGGCGTGGCGTATCAGCAGATCGCGGCTCAGGCAGCGGAAGTCCATGAGCAGTTGGTCGCCGCACTGCGCTCCGGCGCGGGGGCGTACGCGCTGGCTGAGGCGGCGAATGCGGCAGCTGCAGACTAAGGGGGACCGGGGGCAATGAGCTTTATGATGTTCCCGCCGGAGGTCAATTCGGCCCTGATGTACTCGGGGGCCGGCTCGGGACCGTTGATGGCGGCGGCGTCGGCGTGGGATGAGTTGGCCGCCGACTTGGAGACCACTGCCACCTCATATCAGGCGGTGATCCAGCAATTGACCGGCGGCCCATGGCTTGGTCCGTCCGCGACGAGCATGGCTTCGTCGACCGCGCCCTTCATCGCGTGGTTGCAGGGCAGCTCGATTCAAGCCGCTCAGACCAGTGCGCAAGCTCTGGCGGCGGCCGCCGCCTACGAGGGTGCTTTTGACGCCACGGTGCCGCCGTCGGTGATCGCGGCCAACCGGGCGTTGTTGGCGGCGCTGGTCGCCACCAACTTCCTGGGCCAGAACACTCCGGCGATCGCGGCCACCGAGGCGCTTTACATGGAGATGTGGATCCAGGACGGCCTGACGATGGACACCTATGCGGCGGCCTCCACGCAGGCCACCGTGTTGCCCGAGCAAACCCCGGCGCCCACGACCAGCGACGGGGGGACGTCGGCCAACGCGGCCGCGGCCGCCCAGTCGACCGCGAATTCGACCAGCAATTTGGGCACTGCCCTGCAGCAGTTGCTCAACGCCTACTTGAGCGGAACCGGAAACACCGTGCCTAGCGGCGGCACCTCATCCCCATTACAGACTGCATGGACCTCCGTGCTGACCGACGTCGGTGTACCAACATCTTTGGACTCGACGTTACTCAGCGCGCTGGTTGGAACCGGTGCGACGTCGACGACGGATTCGATCCTTCCGGTACAGGGCGCCTACTACGCGACGATGATGGCCAGCATGCCCGCCAAGATGTTGATCAGCATGGCCAACACGATGAACGCCAGCCAGGCGATGCAGGCAAGCCAACAGGCGATGCTGGGCCAAGTTTCCACACTCGTCGACGCCAAGATGAAAGCTCTGATGGGCGGCATCTCTGCCCAGATGCGGGCGGCGGGCCAGGCGATCAGTGCTCAGCTGGCCTCCGCGCATCGGTTGGGCGGGCTGTCGATACCGAACGGTTGGGCAAACAAGGCACCGGAGATGGCTGTTCGAGCGGCCCCGGTGTTGCCCGCGACCAGTGTCAGCCCGGCTAACCCAGCGGCGGGTCTGCCGAACAGCCCGTTCACGCAAGCCCTTATGGGTTCGCTGAGCGGGCGCGGTATGGGCACCCAAGCGGCCAAGACGGCTCCCGTGAAGGTCGAAACCCGTACGCCGGCCGGCGGGTGAGAGATGGGGGATGCCGTTGCCGCACAACGCATTAACGCCCAAATGATACCGAGATAAGGAGAGATTGATATGCCTACGCGTTTTATGACTGACCCGCATGAGATGCGGTCGATGGCGGGCCGTTTTGATGTGCACGCCCAGACGGTGGAGGACGAGGCCCGCAAGATGTGGGCGTCGAGCCAAAACATCGCCGGTGCCAGCTGGAGCGGTACGGCCCAGATGACGTCTTACGACACCATGGGCCAGATGAACCAGGCCTTCCGCAACATCGTCA
>NZ_DATFZD010000154.1:0-75315 GCF_035314665.1 Mycobacterium sp.
GTACTGCGGGCGGCGCAGCACGATCGCGCCGGCGACCAGGCCGCAGAAGCAGGTCAGGTTGATGAACTCGTACATGTTGCCCCACGGCACCCGCACGGTGGCCAGACCGCGCAGCACAATGCACAGCAGCAACAGGCAGATACCGGCGTAGACCAGGATCAGCCCGGCCCGCCCGACGCGCTCGTCGAACGGCCGCCGCGGGGCGTCCAACACGACGCCAGGGGTCGCGCTATCGGCGGCCACCGCGCCGGCGCTGACCAACTCGCGTTCGACTCGTCGGCTGCGGGCATAGGCGAGTTCGACGGCCAGCAGCAACAAGGCGACCACCAAGATCACCACCGAGGAAGTGAACGCCAAGTCTGAATTGCGCGCCAAGCCCAAATCGACATGCGAGGTGTTCACTCGAGGCTCCTTCCAGCGGTCCCGACGGGCTCGGCAGTGGCGACGGCCGGCGTTTCCAACCCGTCCAGCAACCGGTCGACGAGCCGCTCGAATTCGTCGCCCCAGCCCGAGTTGTCCGTCCGCGCCAGGCCGCCTAGCTCGACGTTCACCGTACCGGCCGCGGCCGGTACCAGCCGGACCCAGACCCGCCGTCGGCGCACCAGCAGCGAAATCACCAGCCCGGCCATCATCGCGATGGCGAACACCAGCACCCAGATCTGCCCGGGATCGTGCGAAACCTGCAGGTTGACGAACGGAACGGCGCCGTCGAACCGCACGACGGTGCCGGCCGCCGGACCCTGATCGACCCGCACACTGTCACCGACGCGCAGGTTGATCCGTTTGACCCGGGTGAGTCGGTGCTGGTCGATCAGACGCGGATCCAGGGTGTACAGCGACTGCGGCCGGCCGGTGTCCAGGCCGGTGTCGCCCGAATAGATGTCGACCGCGACCGCCGGGGCGTTCAGCGCGGGAAAGCTCGACGACAGCAAGGTGCCCTCGAGCTGCTCGGTCGGCGCAAGCAGACCCTGGATGGCGATCTGGTGCTTGCGCCGTTCGCCGGCGTCCGGATACGCGCCGGCCGGCGGGTCGATACGCGCGACGCCCGACGACAGCAGCGTGCGGGGGTTGTCGGGTCGCCACTGCACCGTCGAGGTGCGGGTCTGCCCGTCGGGGAAGGTCACCGTGAACGTCGGCGCGTAGCCGTGGCCCTGCAAGTAGACCCGGTTGCCACCGACCCGCAGCGGGTGGTTGACCTCCAGCCGGTAGCGCCGCCAACTGTCGTTCGCGAGGTCACGCCCGGCCTGGTAGTCGATGTCGGCGGCGAACGACGTGGCCTGCCCGTTCGAAAGATAGTGCGCGTCAAAGTCCTTGACACGCATGCAAATCGGGTACAGCGACGTGCCGTCGACGGTGTTGCCGGCCCGGAACGAATCGAATGCGGCCGGCGATGCCGAGCACAAACCGGGACCGCCGTCGGCGATCACGACGACGTTGCCCTCGTAGCCGAACAGCTTCCCAGCGGCCACCGCCACTAGCAGGCCCACCAGCGAGAAGTGGAACACCAGGTTGCCGAATTCGCGTAAATAGCCCTTCTCGGCGGAGATTTCGATGTCGTCATCGCTCGTGCGGGTGACCTTGCGCCAACCGTGCAGCCGGTCGGCCATGGTCGCCGCCAGCGTGTCGGGTTCGCCGACGAGCGTGGCGCCGGCGTGCTTGGGCAGCCGAGCCAGGTTGCGTGGAGTCGGCACCGGTGTTGCCCGCATGCTGCGGGCATGCTCGATCATCCGCGGTGTCAGGCAGCCCACCAGTGAGACGAAAAGCAGCGTGTAGATGGCGGTGAACCAGAAGCTGCCGAAAACGTTGAACGCTTGCAGCCGATCCAGCCACGGCCCGATCAGCGGGTGGGCGGCCAGATAGTCGGCGACCTTGGTCGCGTTGAGGCTGCGTTGGGGTAGCAGCGCGCCGGGCACCGCACCCAAAGCCAGCAGGAACAACAGCACCAGCGCGGTGCCCATCGAGGTCAGCGCGCGCCAGGTGTTGCGGGTCAGGGCAAGCAGCCGGGTCAAATCGGCAACCTCACATCGGAGACGAACGCGTCGCGCAGCCAGGATATGAAGTCATTCCACACGCCGCTGACCAGCGCGACGCCAACCGCGATCAGCAGCACGCCGCCGAAGATCTGTAGCGCCCGGGTGTGCCGGCGCAGCCAGGCGAGGCCGGCGACGGCCGAGGCCGACCCAAATGCCAACAGCACGAACGGGATTCCCAGGCCCAGGCAGTAGGCGATCGTCAACACGATTCCGCGGGCCACGCTCGCGCCGTCGGTGGCCGAAGCGACGGTGATCACCCCGGTCAGCGTCGGCCCCAGACACGGCGTCCATCCCAGCGCGAACACCGCGCCCAGCAGCGGCGCGCCGGCCACCGTCGACAACTGCCGCGGCGCGAACCGGACCGGGCGCTGCAGCGCCGGAACGTATCCCACGAACACCAGCCCCATCAGGATGGTGAGCGCGCCGCCCACCCGCTGCAGCAGCAGCTGATCGGTGATCAACGTGGTCGTCATGCCCAGTACGGCGACCGTGCCGAGCAGGAACACGACGGTGAAACCGGCGACGAACAACGCCGCCGACCCGGCGACCCGCCACCGTGCGGCAGGCGGCGCCTTCACCGTGTTTTGTCCGACGCCGACGGCGTCCGCCTCGTCGACACCGACCACCGCGGCCAGATACGACAGATAACCAGGCACCAGCGGCACCACGCACGGCGAAGCGAAGGACACCAGGCCCGCCAATAGGCACACGCCCAGCGCCACGAATATTGGCCCGGCAGCAGCGATTTCGGTGAAGCCGCTCATTGCGGTCTCGGTGGTTCCTGCTGCCCGGTGGGTTCGGACGCGATTCGTTGCACCACCGGCCGCAGGTCCTCGGCGAGCAGCTCACGCAGGAAAACCGCCGCGACCCGATGCTGGCGGTCAAGCACCAGCGTGGACGGGATCACGGTGGTGGGGTACTTGCCGCCGAACGCGATCATGGTGCGCATCGCCGGGTCGTAGATCGACGGGAACGTCACGCTACGGTCCTTGACGAAGTCCTGGGCCGCCTGGCGGTTGTTGTCGCGGACGTCGATGCCCAGCAGCGTGACGCCGTCGGCATGGGTGGCGTTGTACACCTGCTGCAGCTGGGTCACCTCGGCCCGGCACGGCCCGCACCATTGGCCCCAGACATTGATGACGACAACCTTGCCGGCGAACTCGTCGACCGACACGGTGCGCGACGGGTCCATCAGGTCCGGGCCCGCGACCGGTCCGGGCCGGCCGCGGTGGTCGGGCGGGTCGTAGTAAATGTCGGTTTTGCCGCCGGGAGCGACGAATTCGAAGGTGCCGCCCTGAGCGACGGCGTCATCGCCGCTGGAACAGCCGACCACCAGGCCGGCCACCGCCGCGGCGACAAGCGCCGGCCGCCACATGGTCAACTGCCCGCCGGCTCGCTGTAGACCACGTCGACCAGCCGGTCGCCGTCGTAGACCAGCGACGTCACCGACCCCACCGCGCACTGGCGGCGCCGCGGGTCGTGCCAGAGCCGCTTGCCGGTCAGCAAGAGCCGCACCGTCCACACCGGCAGCTGGTGGCTCACGCACACTGCTTCATGGCCGGCGGCCCGCGCGCGGGCCTTGTCCACCGCGGTCGTCATCCGCGCCGCGATCTGCTTGTACGGTTCACCCCACGACGGGGTGAACGGGTTGCGTAGCTGCCACCAGAACCGCGGGTCGCGCCAGGCGCCGTCGCCGGGCCCAATCCGCTTGCCCTCGAAGAAGTTTGCCGATTCAATCAGGTCGGGGTCGGTGTCCAAGGTCAGGTCGTGTCGGCCGACGATGGGCGCGGCGGTCTCCTGCGCCCGCTGCAGCGGGGAGGCGATGACCGCGACGATGTCGCGGTCGGCCAACGCGTCGGCCACTGCCTGAGCTTGCCGAATTCCTTTGTCGGACAGCCGGTATCCGGGCAGCCTGCCATAAAGCACGCCCTCGGGGTTGTAGACCTCGCCGTGGCGCACCAGGTGGATTCGGGTCTGTTCGGCCATCAGGGTGTGCCCTCCTTGGCTGCGGCGGCGGCCGCAGCGGCCGCGGGTAGCGCATCGGCGATCCGGGCAAAGGCGCCGTCGTCGAGCGCCGCCGAGACGAACCATGCTTCGAAGGCGCTGCACGGCGGGTACACACCGGCGTCCAGCAGTGCATGAAAGAAGGACGGGAAGCGCCACGTCTGGCTGGCCCGCGCCGACGCGAAATCGATGACGGGCGCATCGCCGAAGAACACGCTGAGCATATTGCCGGCGCGCGGAATCTGATGCGGCACACCGGCATCCGTCAGCGCCGCGGACAGCAGGGCGGCAAGCCGATCCGCATTGGCATCCAGCGTCGCATACACCGACTCGTCGGCAGCTCGCAGCGTTGCCAGCCCGGCCGCCATCGCGACCGGGTTGCCCGACAGCGTGCCGGCTTGATACACCGGCCCCAGCGGCGCCAGCCGTTCCATCACCTCGGCTCGCCCGCCGAACGCCGCAGCGGGCAGTCCGCCGCTCATCACCTTACCGAAGGTTAACAGGTCGGCGTCGACCGGATCGATTCCGTACCAACCGCTTCGGCTGACCCGAAAGCCCGTCATCACCTCGTCGACGATCAGCAGCGCGCCGTGCTCGGCGGTGGTTTCGCGCATCGTCGCGTTGTAACCCGGGGCCGGCGGGACAACGCCCATGTTGCCGGGGCTGGCTTCGGTGATCACCGCGGCGATCTGATCGCCGAACTGCGCGAAGGTCTGCCGCAGGGCATCAATATCGTTGTACGGCAACACAATCGTGTCGGCCGCGGTGGCGCCGGTGACGCCGGGCGATGACGGCAGACCCAGTGTCGCAACCCCGGAGCCCGCGTCGGCCAGCAACGCGTCGACGTGGCCGTGGTAGCAGCCGGCGAACTTGACGACCTTGGCGCGGCCGGTGAACCCGCGGGCCAGTCGCACCGCGCTCATCGTTGCCTCGGTGCCGGAGTTGACCAGCCGTATCCGCTGCACCGGTGGCACCCGGTCGATGATTTCGGCGGCCAGTTCGGTTTCGGCGGGCGTCGGCGCCCCGAAGGACAGCCCGGTGGCGGCGGTCTTGGCGACGGCGTTCACCACCGACGGGTGCGCGTGACCCAGGATCATCGGTCCCCACGAGCAGACCAGGTCGACATAGCGGTTGCCGTCGGCGTCGGTAAGCCAGCAGCCGTGGGCTTCGGTGATGAAGCGTGGCGTGCCGCCGACCGCCTTGAAGGCCCGCACCGGTGAGTTCACCCCGCCAGGTATGACCGCGCAGGCGTCGTCGAACAGCTTCGCCGAGACGTCGGTACGGGTACTGCACACGTAGACCAGTGTCCCAGCCGCCGGGAGTGGCTTCACTACAGGGTGTAGTTGTCCGTCGCCCGATCGACCGCGGTGACTGGCAGGCCGGTGACGTTCCTGCCTAGGCTTCCGCCATGCAGCAACAGTTGCGTGTGGACACCGCTGGTGTGCAGGCGATGGCCAGCTGCTGGGGTCAGTCGGCTGACGAATTGAGCGAAACGACGGCTCCGACAGGGCTCGGCATGTCTTGTCAGGCAAGCGTGACGGCCGTTAACGCAGCCCACGCCGACGTCACAGCTTTCGCGGCCACGCTGGCGACGCGGGTGGGCGTCCGCGCAACCCGTGTCGCCGAAGCCGACAGCCGCTACGTCGCCACTGAGGCTAACTCCTGCAAAGAGTTGGCCGCTGTGGCCGATCCGGTGACCGGCGTGTAGCAGATGGTGGCCGTAGCAGGGTTTCCCAGCCTGTCGCAGCTGTTGGCTTGGCCCACCGAACATCTCACCGAGGCGGCCGAGCACTGGGAAACCCTCGGCGCTCGCAGCTATGGGTTGGCCAACCAGGTCTGGCGCGACGCGGCATCGGTCGATTGGCAAGGCGAAGCCGCCGACGCGCTGCGCACCGTGACTCACGCCGACATGACGACAACCAGCGCGGTAGCCGACCAGCTGCATGAGGCGGCCAAAGTCGCCCGCAGCGGAGCGTCAGATCTCTACATCGCCCGCTCACGAATGGAGTACGCGGTTGCAGACGCCCGCACCGCGGGGTTCGACATAGGAGAAGACCTCTCGGTCACTGACCGCTCAGGCGGCGGATCACTCGCGCAGCGAGCCGCCCGGCAAGCACAGGCGCAATCGCTAGCCGACGATATCCGTCAGCGCGCTGCCCAACTGGTAGGCCTCGATCAACAAGTCGCTGGGAAGATTACCGCCGCCGTGGCGGGTATCCGTGGCACCTTCCCGCGCAACCCGGCGATCGGGGAGACGCCGAAGGACTACCGGGTCCACGCCGTCGACAACCACACCTTCAAACAAGACCCACCCACACCCCCGGGTCCGCCGGGCAATCCGTTTGCGGGCTGGACCGATGAGCAAATGGCGCAAGTAGCAACCGAAATCGCCCACGGTCACGCCTTAAGGCATTTCCCTGGCGTGACCTCGCGCGACCTGGCCAGGTCGATCTACGACGCGATGAAAGACCCCAGAACGCGGTTCGCTACCAGCATCGACTCTGGCGGGATGGCGCTGCTGCGGCCTGACGGAACCATGATTTTCATCAATCCACAAGACGGCGACAACGGAACCGCCTTCATACCGAAGCCGCGGCCCGGCGACAAATGGCGGACCCCGTTGGAATACTTCGAACAGAACACCAGGGCGCTGGAACCGCTTTCGCCCCCGACGCCGGGAAGGCTGCCACCCCTAACCCCCGGCGAAATGGCACCACCCCGTGCAGCCGCACCTGCTCCTGAACCTTCGCCGCCTCCGCGGCCCGCACCCCCACCGCCGGTTGAACCGCCGGCGCCCAAGCCAGCTCCCGTTGAGCCACCAGCCGGACGTCCGGGTCCCCCGGTAGGGGGCTTTGGTGGCGGCGGTGCTGGCGGAGGCGAGATCCCCGGATTGGGAATCGGTGGCCTGCATACACCGACGGAAGAAGTGGAGTAGGGACCTACCACCGTATGGTTGTGCGGATTACAACCCAGGCGGATAGACACGCCCGTCCTGCTCCCGCCGCACCCTCTCCCCCCACCGTTCGAGCTCCTCGATTTCCTCGGCGGTGCGCGGCCGGCCACCGTTTGGAAACAGCAGCTTGCCAGCCTCGTAGCCGCCGATTTTCCGGCGCCGTTGCAGGCCGCGCAGGAGGCTCACCGCCTCGGTGTCGGAAAACCCGGTTATAGTCGCGAAGTCCAGAGCCGCGCCGACTAGGTCACTGGCCCAAGTGATCTCAGTGAGAAACAGCACTCGCGCCCAGTCCAGATTGCTCAGTGGGTCACCATTTTCCACGGCACGCTGAAGACGCACGGTGAGCTCGCCGAATTCGTCCCACGTCGACAAGCCCAGCACCTGAAACGGAAACGGCGCGTCGGACGCCGACAAACCCCACTGCTGCAAGGCCTGCTCAATGAACTTGCGTTCCCTGTCCGTCAAGTCGATCGCTACCAAATCAGAAGAACTTGTCATCGAGATGATCGTACGGCCAGCATCCGAGATAGGGGTTCAGCAGTGGCTTTGCTCAACCCACGCAGCCACGTCCATTAAGTCGACGACCAAACTGAACTGAGACAGGTTGTGATCAAGCGCGTAGTTGTCAGTTGGTGGGCAACATTGGTCACACCGGTCCCTCGCAGGTCTGGGTGATCCATCTCGCAAGCGCTATCGCATGCGATATCAGACGGGTTTGATGGCGGCACCTGATTCCGCAATGGAGCTGGGAGCGGCTTCATTACAGGGTGTTGTCGTCGAGCATCGACGCCAGTCGGGCGGCAGTTACACCCTCGGCCGCGGCGAAACGCCGCGAAGGTCGGGGGCTCGTCGCGCCTCGCACGCAAGCCGCCGTTCCTCGGCTTCGATGACGGCGGCCTTGGCATCGATCGCCGCCTGCTCGTATCCGCGGCGGCAGAAGTCGGCGACAATGAGCTGGCACATGCGGGTGCACCACTCGACGACTGACTCGTCGTCGCTGGCGTCAGCCCCTGCGCGCATGACCGAATGCAGCCCTTCCAGTTCGGCACCGTTGAGCTGTGCCAGCGGCCGACAGGGTTCGATGCCGGTGACCTCGACGTCCGCGCCGGCCATCACTCTCACCAGCCGGACTAGCAGGATGTCGGACACCGGAGCGGCCCACCGCGCCAGGCCGGCGTGCCGCGACTGCGACAGCTGCCCACAGATGTCGAGCAGCGTGGAGGTGGCCTCTTGGGGCAGATCGTCGACGGGGGGATGGGTCATTGTTTTCCTCCTTGTCGGATATTCGGAGCGGACCTCGTCTTGGCTTTGTGCGGGAAAGGAATGACACGCCGTCGGATGCCTGGGGGTTGGATGGCGGTATGCAATTACCGCAGTGGCTGGCCCGGTTCAACCGGCACTTCACCAATCGCTTCTGGTTGTTGTGCGCCGGTTGGATTCCGGCGCACGGCATCCTCGAGCATGTCGGCCGGCGTTCCGGCAAGCCGTACCGCACGCCGTTGATGGTGTTCAACGCCGACGTCAACGGGCAGCCGCGGTTGGCGATCTTGCTGACCTACGACCCCGACCGCGACTGGCTGAAGAACCTGACAGCGGCCGGCAACGCGCGAATGCGCCGCTACGGCAAGACAATCGGCATCGCCGACCCGCGGGTGGTCGCCCGGGCCGAAGCGGCGCAGCACGTCAGTAACGGATGGCGGCCAATCATCGCCAGGGTGCCGTTCGAACAGGCGGTGCTGCTCACCAAGAGCGGCTGATCCGGGTGTCTCGGCAATCGGCCCGCGAGGTCGCACTCGCCAGCGTCGCAGCCATCCGCAACGACCCGAGTGGACGGCTGGCCCTGATGCGCAGCCAATATCGGGTCCCGCCGGACGTCGACCGCGGCTATCTTCCCTACCGGCAAGCGGCGTCGGCCTTCATGCGATGGCAACTGCGGCGGGGACTGCTCAGCCCGATCGAGTCGGTGACCCCGGGAAGCCCATGGTGGCGGGCGATCAACGAACGCCTGCTCTGCGACGTCGGCGAAGCACGCGCGCTGGCCTTCGGCCATCCCGGACCGCCGAGTTCGCCCACGGTCGCCGCCTGGCTGGAATTCATTCGGCGCCCCGGTGCCCCACGCTGGTATCGGGCGCACAACATGAGCGTCGTCGGCGGGTATCTCGAACACGAACACCTGGCGGCACGCGAAGGCCGGGTCGAGCGGTTCTTCATGAACGTGGTGCTGGCTCGGGTTCTCTACACCCACGCGATGGTCGCCGCGCCGCGGCTGGCACTGGCCTGGCTGGCCCCCGCCGGCCGGCTGCTCGGCGATCCCCGTCTGGGCATGACCGGCATGTTCCTCTCGCTTTCGCGGGTGCTACCCGACCGTTATCCCCTCGGCGACGACGTCGCGCCCTACGCGCAGCTCGAACACGGACTGGGACATCTGCTCGACATCGGCGTCATCACCCCTCGGGTGGAAGGCCTCTACGCGTGGTCGGCCAATGAGCTGAACGCTCCGGGCCTGCGACAGCTGCTGTCCGGCCAGACCCCTTGCTACGCCTGGCCCGCAGTTGACCAACAGCCGTGGAACCCGGCCCCATCGCGGCTGGCCCGGCTGTCGCGAAGGCTTTTGCCGGTCAGGGCGTCGCCTCGGTAAGCGCGAACACCGGATGGTCGGCCGGATCGGGCAACTTGCGAAAGTAACCCGCAACCGCCTTCCCGGCCTTCTTCTGGTAGGCGGTCAGGATCGGCTGGCGTTGCGGCGCAGGCATTTCGCGCGCAGCGTAGGTCACGGCGCCGGACTTGTTGGTCAGTGTGACGGTGGGATTGGCGCGGACGTTCTTGACCCACTGCGACTCGCCGCGGGTGGAGACCAGATACCGAGTGCCGTCGACGTCGACCGTGACGACGGGAATGTGCTGCGGCTCGCGACTTCCCCGCTTGGTCACGGTAAGCGTTTCGCTGTTGCTGACGCCGGTCGCCATCGCGATCCGGTTGAAGACCTTGACGGTGAACCACGGGGGCTTGAGGTAGGCCATGATCTTCGAGTTTGATGGCGGCATGCAACTACCGCAACGACTCGCCCGATTCAATCGACACGTCACCAACCCCATTCAGCGGATGTGGGCCGGTTGGGCCCCATCCTTCGGCATTCTCGAGCACGCGGGACGCCGCTCCGGCAAGCAATACCGCACGCCGTTGACGGTGTTCGACGCCGACGTCGACGGCAAGCCGGGAGTAGCGATCTTGCTGACCTACGGCCCGGACCGCGACTGGCTGAAGAACCTCAACGCCGCCGGCGGCGGCCAGATGCGACGACACGGCAAGACATTCGGCGTCACGAACCCGCAGACCGTGACCAAGGCGGAGGCGGCGCCGCACGTCAGGGGCGCGACCCGGCGGATGTTCGGCAGGTTGCCGTTCGAACAGGCGGTCCTGCTGACCAAGACCGGTTAAGCGCCCGGTTGTCAAAGCGGTCCCGTTGAGACGACGGGGCCGCTTTGATATCTGCAGGACGGTCCGGCAGGGGGCCGCGAAGCAGCGAGGGGATAAACCATGGCCTGGATGGCTGAAGAAGCAGTACCCACCGCAAGCATGGGCTTGGCCGCCGCGGTGAGCGACGCACCGCCCACGGGCTCCGGTCAATGGGTCTATGCGGTCGGCGGCACCAACAGCAGCAATGTCCTTGCTTCGGTGGCCGGCTACGACACGGTCCAAAAGAAGTGGTCTGCGCGCCCGTCGATGCCAACGGCCCGCAGTGGGGTTGCCGCGGCCACCAGCCCCGGTCGGACCCATGTTCTGGGCGGTTTCGACCAAGGTTCGAACTTTCTCACCACCCACGAGGTCTACGAGCCGGCCAACGACGCGTGGTCAACCGCTGCGCCGCTCCCGAGCGCGCGAGCCATACTCGCCGCCGTGACCGGCCCCGATGGGCTGATCTACGCGATCGGTGGCTTCGACGGCAACCCGCTGGCCACCGTCGATGCATACGATCCCGCCACGGACAAGTGGACCTCCAAAGCGTCGATGCACTCGCCGCGAACATGGCACGCGGCAGTCGTCGGCCACGACGGGCTGATCTACGCAATGGGTGGCGGGATCCCCGCGATGCAGTCGTCGATGGAGACCTTCAACGTCAAAACCAACACCTGGACAACCTCTTCCTTCTCGCTCCCGGTTGCGACGTGTGGCATTGCCGCAGCCGTTGATCCCAATGGCTTGATCTGCGTCATCGGGGGCGACACCGGACCGGGTGGCGCGCCCACCCCCAACGTCTACTGCTACAACCCGGCGGACGCTGGTTGGATCACTCAGCCCCCAATGTCGAGTGGGCGCGCGGCACTGGCCGCGACCACCGGTCCCGACGGCCTCATTTACGCGATCGGCGGCACCGATGGCACCAACTCGCTGGCCACCGTCGCGGCATTCACGACCGATAAGTGTTACCCCATCGAGCAGAAGATCGCAGAAGTGCAAAGCGAACTCAGCAACGCGCAGGGCAACCTGGGAGATCTTCCCCCACAGGATCGCGTCGCCGCCGAGAGGCAGATCATCGCACTGGGTGCAGAACTGAGAAGCCTTGGAGCGCAACTCAAGACGTGCCGGGGAGGGTAGCGGAAGAAGCAGCCTCAGGCCCGACCGGTCCGCGCCGCCACTTGCCAACGAAGTACAGCGCGACCACCACGGCCCAGGACAGCAGGCCGAGCCAAAACTGGACACGTGCAGTGCGGTCGAACGCCATCTGCACCAGCACGGCGACGATCGCGACCAGTGTCAGGATCGACAGCACCGGGAAGAACCACATTTTGACGCGCAGCTTTTCCGGCGGCGTCTTTACTCGTAAAACGATCTGCGACAGCGCAATCAGCAAGTAGACGAACAGCACGATGGCGCCCGACGAGTTGAGCAGGAAGATAAACACCGTTCCCGGCGCGATGCCCGACATGATGACGCACAAGAACCCCACCACCGACGAGCACAGAATCGCGACGTAAGGCACGCCACGTCGGCTGAGATCCATCAACCGAGTCGGCCCCTCGCCCCGGCCGGCCAGCACGAACAGCATGCGAGATGAGGTGTACAAGCCGGAATTCAAGCAGGAAAGCACCGCGGTCAGCACGATCGCGTTCATGATGTCATCCGCGCCGCGAAGTCCCATGTGCTTGAACGCCGCGACGAATGGTGACGCACCGGACTCCACGGAGTCCCACGGCTGGATCACGACAAGCAGAAAAACCGAGCCCACGAAGAAGATCGCGATGCGAGCGGCCACCGCGTTGGTGGCTCGCCGAATTGCCCGCTCAGGATCGGGCGTTTCGCTAGCAGCGATGGTCGCAACCTCGGCACCGACCATCGAGAAGATCACCACGACGATTGCGGCGAAAATGGCGCCAACGCCGTTCGGGCAAAATCCGTGATGCGAGCTCAGATTTGAGAAATCGCGATGCCGACCCGGCCACATCCCCAGAACGAACAATGTACCGAGGCCAAGGAATATCAAGATGGTCGCGACTTTGATTCCGGCGAACCAGAATTCGAATTCCCCGAAGGACGACACCGAGTAAAGATTGGTCGCGGTCATCGTCAGCATCAGGATCAGCGAGACCAGCCACAACGGCGCGTGAACCCAGTAGTTCACGACTTTCGCGCCGGCGACCGCCTCGAAGCCAACGACGATCACCCAGTAGTACCAATACAGCCAGCCCACGGAGAAACCCGCCCAACCGCCCAGCGCATCACGCGCGTAGTCAGCGAATGAAGCCGTCGACGGGTTTGCGGTAGCCATTTCGCCGAGCATCCGCATGACGAGAACGACGAGCACGCCGCAGAGCACGTATGTCACAACGGCGGCGGGGCCGGCGGTTCGGATCACCACACCCGACCCGACGAAAAACCCCGCGCCGATGACACCGCCGATGGCGATCATGGTCAGCTGCCGCTGCGACAGTCCCTGGCTCAGCTGCGGCGCGGCCATGACGGGACGCTAACACCTCGCGGTGTGATCCCGCTCGACTCACACCGGGACAGCCCGCAACACGGCAGGCAGGCTTGGCAGGAAATGCTCGGTGGCGAAGGCGCGAATGTCGGCGGCGTTGGTCAGGGGTTTTCGGCTGGGCAACAGCAGCACCATCGCCGCATAGCGCAGGATGGTTTCGGCCAGCTCGTCGATTGCCTGCGCCCCGATCCGTTCGGCAAAGCCGTCCGGGAAAATGATCCGCAATGCGGCCGCCATCCGCTCGACCGCGGCATCCCAGTGCCGGTTGGCCAACTCGATCATCAGGCCGGGCTCGTCGGCGAGCATCCGGGTCAGCACGCGGTGTTGGCGGAATCGCATGATGGACAGCGTGAACGCCTCGACATAGTAATTCGATTGCGGCCGACGGCTTTTCAATTCGTCGGCGATGTCGGCGAAAAGCACCGCGTTTTCCCGGTCGATGACGGCGGCGACCAGTTCGTCGCGTCCGGCGAATCGCCGGTAGATAGTCGTGCGGCTGACCCGCGCCCGACGGGCTACGTCGTCGAGCGCCACCCGGCGGAAGCCGTGCTGTTCGAACTCGACGACGGCGGCATCGAGGATGGCAGTAGTAGCGGGGTCGGCTGGGTTGTTAGCGGGCGTAGCCGGCACTGGCAAACCCGTTGTAGCGCAGCCGCATCGGAAGATGATCCCACAGCCAGTTGACCGGCCGCGACCGCCACACTGCGGCGAAACGCTGGTAGCGACGCTCCTGCCGGTCGCTCCAGGGCAGGCCGAGCAGGGTCCGTGCCCGCGGCGGCAGACCGCCGGTCGTCAGAAACGCCGCGACCGGGTTGAACGCCAGCGAAACCACACGCCACACCAGCGGCGGCACACCCTTGGGGCACGGAAACCCCTTAGTCACATATCCGACACCGTATTTGGCGGTCGGATGGGCGACCATGACCTGGTCAAGCATGTGGTCCCAGTACCGCTGGAACTCGTCGTAGTCGGCCGGCATCGGCCGGTCGCTCACTCCATAACGGCGATACCACGTCTTCGACTCGAGGTAGATCTGCTCCTTCTCCTCGTCGGTGAGGCGTTTGACGAAGGTGTCGGCGAAGTACAGCACCTGCTCGACGAAGGTGGCGTGCGCCCAGAAATAGGTATCCGGATCCAACGCGTGATACCGCGCCGCTTTTCCTTGCCCGGGGGGCATTGTCCCCTTGATGCCGTGATGAAAATCACGCACCTGCTGCCCCGGATGGTCGCCGTCGGCGCCGTAGACGGTCATGAAGATCGGCGGCAGCGAACGTTTGACCCGCGCCGCGGTGTCGCTGAAAAACACCGAGTGGTCCAGAACACCCTGCCCGAGTTCGGCGAGCATGTTCTGCAGCACCGCAGGCCGCGGGCCGATCAGGAACATCCGATTGTCGCCGAAGTACCGCCACACCAACGACTGCGGCCCCAGCGGCAGGGCGTCACCAGTCGTTGGAGACGCGGATGACTCAGTCAGCTCGGCCACGTGGAACAGTGTTACATATTTTGCACTTTGTTCCAACCGCCGGGTTGCCAGCCTCACCGCCAGGGGTTGTTGCCGGACTGTTGTCAGACCGTTGCCGCTCAGCGCCCGTTGGCTTGGCACGATTCGCTGGTGCATCCCATGACCCATCGGACGAACCGCCGGACCGCGCTGCGCCTGGGCGTCACCGGTGCCGGTGCCGCGGGTCTGTGGGCGCTGGGGGCGCTGCCGGATGCGACCCGGGCGGCGCCCGCTCCGCTGAGCAGTCCGCTGCCCACCCGCGAGGAGGGCTCATTCGTCTCCGCAGCGCGCGGTGGAAAGGACACGAAGTGGATCATCGCCCGCCCGCCGGGCCAGACCGGCCTGTTGCGCACGGTGATCGCGCTGCACGGGCTGGACAGCGATGCCGCCGGGGTGATGAGCCTCGGCGTCGAGAGCGCCCTGGCCAAACTGCCCGCAACGGGCAAGCCGTCGATCGCGCTGGTGAGCGTCGACGGCGGCAACGGCTACTGGCGGCCGCGGGCCAACGGCGAAGACTCCGGCGCGATGGTGCTCAACGAGCTGATCCCGATGCTTGCCGGCAAGGGTCTGGACACGTCACGGGTGGCGTTCATGGGCTGGTCGATGGGCGGGTACGGGGCGATGCGGCTGAGCTCCCGGATTGGCGCGGCCCGGACCTTCGCGGTCTGTGCGATCAGCCCGGCGCTCTACCTGACGTATTGGGGAGCGCCGCAGGATGCCTTCGACGGCCTCGACGATTTCCGGAAGAACTCCACGGTGAATCCCGCGGAGCTGACGTCGGTTCCGCTGCGGGTGGACTGCGGGACCGGCGACGGCTTCTACATCGCCACTCGGGAATTCGTGGACCGGCTGCCCAGCCAGCCGGCCGGCGGCTTCTACCCGGGCGGCCACGACGCGGAGTTCTGGCAGCAGCACCTGCCCGACGAGCTGGCCTGGTTGGCGTCCTGAATTCAGGCGGGTCGGCCGCCTCGCCGAAGTCGGGCCACACCGACCACCGCCAGCATGCCGGCCGCCGTCGCCAGCAGCAGCGTCAACAGCAGCAGCTGAGGGTCGTAGACCACCGACGTGGTGACCGGCTGGCCATCGACCACGGGTGCGACGGCCACGGTGGAGCGCACCGCCGACCAGCTGACGGCGCAGCCGACCGCCGCCGCGCAGGCCAGGGCGAGCGCGATGAAAGCCTGAAATCGGGCCATCACCAGCGTGATCCGGCGTCGTCACCGTCGTCGTGCTTATCAGGCGGCGGCCCGTCCGGTTCGACCCGCTCCTCGACCAGTGGGGTCAGCGCGGCGCGCAGGTGCCGGTGTCTCCGGGCCCACGCTTGCGCGGTGCGTCCACCGCTGAGCCGCAGACCGATGCCGGTGCGCCCCTTGGGCACCCCGACCAGCTCACCGAGTGCCCGTGCCGATTGCCAACGCTCCAGGTCCTTTTCGGATGTCAGCGGATGGTCCGCCGGCGGGTATACCTTGACGATCTCGGCCACCTTGATGGTCTCGGTGCCCTGGCGCAGCGCCTGACTGGTCAGTTCCACCGACGTGTGGATGCGGGCCGCCTTGACTTGGAGCGCAATGAAACTCGTTACCAGCACGAGAAAGAGCAACGGGACGCTGATCTGCCAGCCATACCCGTTGGCTTTCTCGAGCCACAGCATGGCCGCGGCCGACGCCGGACCGACCAGCACCCAGTACCAGCTGGCCCCGGCCTCGCGAAAGAGCGGAGCGGCCTCGGTCTTCGTGCCCGCAGTCATCGAAACATCATCCCCTGCTGCGCCCGACGCCAAACCACCTGGGGGTCCCTACCTGGTGAAGTACGTGTGGGCGTCGCTGCGGTGCAGCAGGAACATCCCACCGGCGATCAGCACCGACCCGACGATACCAGCGACACCACAGATCACCGCGAACATCGGCGGCCAGCTCACAGTGAACAGCCTGGTCCCGATGTAGACGACGGTGGCTACGCCGCCGCCGGTCAGCAGAGTCCGGGCCCAGCGATAACCGGCCCGCATCAGGATCAGGAAGGTCACCACGATCGCGCACACCACCGCGGTGAAAAGCCCTGACGCCACCAAGAGCACCGGCGATCGGTGACCGACCGATGATCCGACCATGTCGGCGACGTAGCCGATCACCATCAGCGGCAAGGCCGCGACCCACAGCCAAAAGCCGGTGTCGACGTCGACGGGCCGGGTCTGCGGCTCCGCTGGCCCCGGCGGCCGCGGCGGGACGGGACCCGTCACGACAGCCAGGCCGCCGCTTCGGCGGCCCAATACGTCAGCACGATGTCGGCGCCCGCCCGCCGGATCCCGGTCAGGGATTCCATCGCGGCGCCGCGCTCGTCGACCCAGCCGTTAGCCGCCGCGGCCCGGATCATCGCGTACTCCCCCGACACCTGGTATGCGGCCACCGGCACCGGCGAAATCGAGGCCGCCGCAGACACAACGTCCAGGTAGCCCAATGCGGGTTTGACCATGACGATGTCGGCGCCCTCGTCGAGGTCCAGACGCACCTCGCGCAGCGCCTCGCGGGCATTGCCCGGCTCCTGCTGGTAGGTGCGCCGGTCGCCCGACAGGCTAGAGCTCACGGCTTCGCGGAATGGACCGTAAAACGCCGAGGCGAACTTGGCGGCATACGCCAAGATCACCACATCGGCGTGGCCCGCGGCGTCCAGGCCGTCGCGGATCGCTCCCACCTGACCGTCCATCATGCCGCTCGGGCCCACCACATGCGCACCCGAATCTGCCTGTGCCACTGCCAAATCCACATATCGCTTCAGCGTGGTGTCGTTATCGACCCGGCCGCGTGCGTCCAGAACACCGCAGTGTCCGTGGTCGGTGAATTCGTCCAGGCAGGTGTCGGCCATCAGCACGGTGGCCTCGCCCAGATCCTTGGCCAGATCGCGCAATGCGACGTTGAGGATCCCGTCAGGATCCGAGCCCGCCGAGCCGACTGCATCCTTGTCCTCGTTGCGGGGCACGCCGAACAGCATCAGCCCGCCCACCCCAGCACGTACCGCCTCGGCGGCGGCGGCGCGCAACGAGTCGCGGGTGTGCTGCACCACACCGGGCATCGAGGCGATCGGCCGCGCCTCGTCGATACCGTCGGCGACGAACATCGGCAACACCAAATGCCTTGGCTCCAGCGACGCTTGCGCGACCAACCGGCGCATCGCCGGAGTCGAGCGGAGCCGACGCGGACGCTGCCGGGGGAACGACACTAGCGCCTGCGGCTCTTCTTACGCGGCGGCGGCAACGCGCCCTCGGCGCGCAGCCGGGCGGCATGCTCGGCGAGCGCTTCGATCAGCGGACCCACCGCGGCGGTCTCGGGCTGCACGTCGACCCGCAAACCGAATTCGGCTGCGGTCTCAGCGGTTTTGGGGCCGATGCAGGCGACGATGGTGCGCGCGTGCGGCTTGCCGGCGATGCCCACCAGGTTGCGCACCGTCGAGCTGGAGGTAAAGCACACTGCGTCGAAACCACCGGTCTTGATCATTTCCCGGGTGGCAGCCGGCGGCGGAGCCGCCCGCACCGTCCGGTAGGCGGTGACGTCCTCGATCTCCCAGCCACGTTCGCGCAGGCCTTCGGCCAGCGTCTCGGTGGCGATGTCGGCACGCGGCAGCAGCACCCGGTTCACCGGATCGAAAATGCTGTCGTAGTCCGGGAATTCGTCCAGCAGGCCCAGCGACGACTGCTCACCGGAGGGCACCAGCTCCGGGCTGATACCAAACGCGCGGACCCGGTCGGCGGTCGATTCGCCCACGCAGGCGATTTTCACCCCGGAGAACGCGCGGGCGTCCAGACCGAACTCACCGAACTTCTCCCACACCGCGCGCACGGCATTGGTGGAGGTGAACACCACCCACTGATAGCGGCCGTCGACCAGACCCTTGACCGCGCGCTCCATCTGCGCGGGGCTGCGTGGCGGCTCGACGGCGATGGTCGGCACCTCGATCGGCAACGCGCCGTGCGCGGTCAGCCGCTCGCTCATCTCGCCGGCCTGGTCCTTGGTCCGCGGCACCAGCACGGTCCAGCCGTAGAGTGCCCGGCTCTCCCACCAGTTCAGCTTGGCCCGGTTGTGCACGGTCTTGCCGATCGTCACCACGACCGGCGACGGTGTCGCGGGGTCGGCTGCGACGACCACGGATGAATCCGTCAGCCCGCCCAGCGTGGACTCCACGGAGCGCTGCGCGCAGGTGGTGCCCGAGGACGTCACCACGCACGGCGTGCTGTCGGCAAGCCCGTACTCGATCAGGGTGCGCGCCGCCTCGGCCACGTGCGACGAGGTGGCGTGCAGAATCAGCGGGCCCGGCCCCGCGGCCAGAGCCCCCCAGTCCACGTCGCCGCGCACGTCGGCAACGGTGTGCGACGAGCCCAGCGGCAACCCCGCGTAGGTCGGCACCGCGCAGCCGGCGGCCAGGCCGGGCACCACCTCGAAGTGCAGGTGGCCGCGCGCGACGGCGTTCACCTCGGTGATCACCGCGTCCACCGACAGCGGGTCACCGGCGACCAGTCGCACCACGTCAGTCCCGGTACGGGCCTCGGCGACCAGCGTCTTCGCCACTTCGGCGGGATCGCCCAGCGCCGGCCGGATGTCGGGTCCGACCGACACCACCGCAGCGGGCTGTTCGTCAGTACCGGCTCCCTCGGTGGTTCCGCCCTCCGACGGCACCGGCCCGGCCGGCGCAGGCCCGGACACTGGCGGCAAGTCTTTGCCGATCAACGCCAGCACCGGCTCAGGCACGTCGGGGTCAATGAACACCAGGGGGGCATTCGCAAGCACCGTCGCGGCCCGCGTCGTCAGCAGAGCCGGGTCGCCCGGACCCGAGCCCACGAACATGATGCGGCCGGGCCTCGGCTTACGCCCTCGCGTCGTCATCTGTGTCTCTCCCAGTACTTCCTCGTGCGGGTTTATTACCGCGCCACCGACATGAGTTCCCGTGCCCCCAGTTCGAACAGCTCGGCGGCCACCGAGAGCCCGAGCTCTCGTGCCCGATCCGGACTGCCGACACCGGACGCACGGATCACGTCGGATCCGTCCAGCGCCGCCACGCAGCTGCGCAGCGACAGCTCCTCGAAGACTCGGCCGTCCTCGTCAATGGACTCGACCACCTCGGCGATCGCCCCCACTGGCGCGGAGCAACCCGCCTCCAGTTCGGCGAGCAGGGCACGCTCGGCGGTGACGGCCGCGCGGGTGTCGGCGTCGTCGAGCTCGGCCAGCAGTGCCGCCAGTCGGGAATCCCCGGCGCGGCACTCGACGGCGAGCGCACCTTGAGCCGGTGCCGGCAGCACCTGCACCGGCTCCAGCGTCTCGGTGACGTCGTCGAGACGCCCTAGTCGGGCCAGACCCGCCCGGGCTACCACGATTGCGTCCAAATCACCGCTACTTACCCTGTTCAACCTGGTATCAAGGTTGCCTCTTAGGGGGCGGATTTCCAAACCGAGACCCAGTGCTCTAAGCTGCGCGGCCCGCCGGGGCGACGAGGTGCCCACCACCGAGCCGCTCGGCAGCTGTGCCAGCACTAACCCGTCGCGGGCCACCACCGCGTCGCGGGGATCCTCTCGGGGTGGGATCGCGGCGATCACGAACCGTGGATCATCGGCGGTCGGCAAGTCCTTGTGCGAATGCACCGCCGCGTCCACGCGGCCGTCGTCGATGGCTTCGCGGAGTGCGGCGGTGAAAACCCCGACACCGATGCTGGCGATCGGCTCCGACGAGCGGTCACCCTCGGTGCTGATGGTCACCAACTCGGCGCGATGGCCGTTGGCCGCCAAGGCGTCCCGAATGCCACCAGCTTGGGTGGTGGCCAGCAGGCTGCCCCGAGTGCCTATCCGGATCACGTCTGACAAGCGGCTACTCTGCGGAATCGGTTGGGACAGCGGGCAATTCACCCGCGGTCGCGACGGCGTCGACGGAAGTCTGGTCGAGCTCGAACAACTCGCGCAGCGCCTCGGCATAGCTATCGCCGCCGGGCGCGCTGGCCAGCTGCTTGATCCGCACGGTCGGTGCGTGCAGCAGCTTGTCGACCACTCGCCGCACGGTGCGGGCCACCTCGTCGCGGTGTGCGGCGTCGAGTCCTGGCAGCCGGTTGTCCAGGCGCAACAGCTCCGCCTCGACGACGTCGGCGGCCCGTTGGCGCAGCGCGGTCACCGTCGGAGTGACTTCGGCCATCCGCTGTCCGGCCAGGTAGGTGGCGACTTCGGTGGCGACGATGTGGCGGGCTGCCTCGGTGTCGGCGGACGCGGCACGAGCCGACGGTTCGCGCTGCACTCGGTCCATGTCGACGACCCAGACGCCCGGCAGCCCGGCGACCGCCGGGTCGACGTCGCGCGGCATACCCAGGTCGCAGATCACCAGCGGCTGGTCGGTTTCGTCGCGGCGGGTGGCGGCCAGCGCATGGTGCACGTCGGCCAGCGACACCACCGGACGCACCGCGCCGGTGCAGCTCACCACCACGTCGGCGTCGGCCAGCGCGGAGGGCAGCCGGTCGAGGCCAAGCGCTTCGGCTCCGGCGCCCGATTCGCGGATCCTGCGGGCCAACCGCTGCGCCCGGGGCAGCGACCGATTGACGACGTGGATGTCCCGCACGCCGGCCCGGATCAGGTGAGCCGCCGACAGCGCACCCATCGCGCCGGCGCCGACCACCACCGCGGTCTTGCCTTTCAGGCCGCCAAGCCTGGTGTCGGCCATGCCCAGCGCGACCGACACCACCGACGCGCCCGCGGCGTCGATCGCTGTATCGGTATGAACGCGTTTGCCGACCGCCAACGCGCGCTGAGCCAGCTCGTGCAGCACCCGGCCGACGGTGCGGTTGGCCTCGGCGGCGGCGTAGGCGCGGCGCACCTGGCCGAGGACCTGCTGCTCGCCGATGACGGCGGAGTCCAGGCCACTGGTCACGGCGAACAGGTGCTCGACGGCGGCCTCGCTGTAGCGCACGTAGGCGTATTTGGTCAGGTCGCCCAGCGACATCCCGGAATGCTCGGAGAGCACCTGCCCGATGACCGACAGACCGCCGTGGAAGGCGTCGACCACGGCGTAGACCTCGACCCGGTTGCAGGTGGACAGCACCATGGCCTCGGTGACCAGCGGCGACTGCATCATCTCCTCGATGATCTTGATCTGGTCGGATTCGTCGGTGCTCAGCTGTTCCAGAACGGAGACCGGGGCGCTGCGGTGCGACACCCCAAAGAGCAGGACGCTCACGGCTGCATCACCTGGCCTGCTCCCTTGCTATCACCAGTGATCGAACTGAGGTCCACGGTAGACGTTTTACAGGTGGGCCACCAAATTTGCGCGGTCGTCACCGGGGCCCCTCGAGATCTTTGCGGAGCCGGGGCTCGTCGACTTCCCAGTAGCTGTGCTCGCGGCCGTCGAGCAGGACCACAGGGAGCCGGTCTCCGAACTCGGCGCGCAGGCTGCTGTCGCCCGCCGCGGCGGCGGCGTCGACGTCGGTGGTCGACAAGTCGAAGTCGAGTTCGGCGGCCAGTTGCTTTAGCTGCGCATGCACCCCGTCGCAGATCGTGCAGCCGGCGCGGGTCAACAGCTGCACCTGTGAACGGCTCATCGCCCCAGTGTGGCAGGTGGTGTGTTTTGACGCCGGAGTGAATTGTGCCGCGTGCGTCTGGGCATTAGCTTTACCACTATGGCTGATCCCAGGGTTCTGCGGGCTGATCCCGAGGCGATGCACGGGGTTTCGCAGGCGTTGTCGGGTGCGGCAAAAGACTTGCATTCCAGGCTTATTGAGCTTGATAGCCAGGTCCGCGACATGGTGGCCGGCTGGCAGGGTGGAGCGGGCGGAGCCTATGGGCAGGCATGGGACCTGTGGCATCGCGGAGCCGGTGAGATCCACTTGGGGCTGTCGATTCTGGCGAAGGCGGTCGGTGTCGTCGGTGTTGACTTCCAGACTCAAGAGTCGGCGTCGACCCAACAGCTATGCGGGATTGACCGTGACTGAGCCGTTCAGCGTGGATCCGGAGGCGTTGGCGGATGCGCTGCAGCTGATGGGCGAGTTCGTGCAGCATACGGAAAGCGTGGTCGGTGAAATCAACTCGCTGGTGGCTAATCTCCACCAGACGTGGTCAGGCGAGGCGGCTGCCGCTCACGCTGAGGCACACCGGCATTGGTCGCATGGTGAGAAGACGATGCGAGAAGCGTTGGGGCAGTTGAAAACTGCCGGAACCACGGCGCATCACAACTACACCGGCGCGATGGCAGCAAATCTGGCCATGTGGCCCTGAGCTAATGGCTCCGCTTACCGTCGATCCGGCGGCGCTGGACGGCGCTGGTGCTCAGGTAATTTCGGTTGGCGAGAATCTTGGGTCCGTCGTCTCGACATTGACCTCGGCGCTTGGCGGATGCAACGGGATGGCCGGTAACGATCCCGCCGGTGCGGCATTTGGGCGCAGCTACAACACTTCGGCATCCAAACTGCTCGAGGCAATGGCTACCACCCGTAATGGATTGTGCGGGCTGGGTTATGGCGTGCGCATGTCGGCGCACAACTATTCGGTCGCCGACGCGAATTCAAATGTGTCGGGGCACGGCGAAGCCCTTCCCGCCCCGCATCAAACCGCTGCTGTGCGGCCGGGTGCGACGCCGTCGGCCGTCGGGGAAGGTACCAGTGCGCCAGCGGGCTGGGGATGGGTGGCTCCCTTCATCGGAATGATTTGGCCCAACGGCGATTCGGCGAAATTGCGGGGTGCAGCGGCGGCTTGGATTAGCGCCGGCACCAACTTTGAGGTCAGCGAAATCACGGGTGCCCTCGGACCGATGGGCATTATCGGCGCCCAACAGATACCCGAAGGTTCGGCGATGGCCGCAGCGTTCAGTGAAGCTGGCCGCAGCGCGGGAACGATCTTGCAACAGTGCGTGTCCATCGCGACTCAGCTGACTGCCTATGCGGCCAAGATCGATGCGGTTCACGCGGCGATCCTGGATTTGTTGTCGCGTATATGCGACCCGACGACTGGGCTCAAAGAGGTCTGGGAGTTTCTAACCGATCAAGACGAAGACGAGATCAGGAAAATCGCCAACGATATTCGCACGATCGTCAACAACTTCACCGCGGAAGTCGATGCGCTGCGCCAACAAATCGCCACCGCAGTCACCGAAGCGGAGACGATTCTCACCACCATGGGTCGCTACGCCGAGAAGGAGTGGGATCAGTTCCTGCACGGCACCCCAGTCGGTCGGGCCATCAACCAGGTGGGCCAGTTCGGCAAGGGCCTGGCCGAAGAGGCGGGCGGTCTGATCAAGGATGGCTGGACCTACGGGGCGATACGACCTTTCGTCGATCCAAAAGGCTGGTACGACTCCTGGTCGCAGATGATCGACGGGATGGCTCCGCTCGTCGGTCTCGGCGGCGACCACGCGCCCGGTGTCGCAGACGCGTGGAAAACCCTGGGTAAGAATGCCGTCCATTGGGACGAGTGGTCAACCAACCCTGCCGAGGCCGCCGGCAAGAGCACCTTTGACATTGCTTCGCTGTTTGTTCCTGGTGGCGGTGAAGCAGCGGCGGCCGCCAAGGGCGCTCACGTTGCCGCTGACGCAGCGGAAGCTGCAGCGAAGGCGGCCCCCAGGGAAGCCGAGGCGATGCGGGGGCTCGGTGATGTGGCGAAATCCGGTCCTGCTGCACCGGCACCGCACGTACCGCACGCGGAGCCCCCGCCCGCGCCTCACGACCCGGCACCGCACGATCTGGCGCCCCAAGGCCCGTCGCCGCATGGCCCAACCGAAGCCAAACCCGCACCAGCACCCCACGACACGCCACCGCACAGCCCAACCGAATCGAAGGCGCCGGCCGCCGACAGGCCCGGGCCGGGCGAGGGTCCCAAGCCGCCGGTTGAGCCAGCTGCACCAGGGCACGGCCCGCCGCCACCCCCACCGCCCCCACCCGGTGGAGGCCCACCGCCGCCACCGGGAGGAGGCCCCCCGCCGTCCGCCGAACCCCACCCGATGTCAGCAACTCCATCCGGCGACAGCCCGCCAGCGGCGGCCGAGCCACCCGCGCCATCACCGCCGCCCCCATCGGGCGAAGGTCCGCCGCCGGCCGCCGAGCCGCCGCACCCAGCGGCGACAACTCCACCCGGCGAGAGCCCGCCACCGGCGGGCGAACCACCCCAACCAGCCGCGACAACCCCACCCAGCGGAGAGCCCACGCCGCCAGGTGTGCCACACGAACCAGTGGCGTCAACGCCATCAGGAGAAGGCCACGTCCCAGCAGCTGAGGATCCTCACCCGACGGCGACAGTTCCGTCCGGGGTGGACCACACGCCAGTGGACGCGGTACCCCAACCCGCAGCGGCAGTTCCATCCGGGTTGGGCCACCTACCGCTTGGGGGCGAACCTGTGGCGGCGTCTGCCCCTCCGACACTCGCGCCAGGGTTAGCCGGTGCACGTTCGGCTGAACTCGCGCCTAAAGCCGCTTACGCACCACAGCCCAGACCCGCGGAGGCTGGACGCGCTAGCCATTGGCCAGGTGCACAGCACTCGTCGGAGCGGCCGTTGACCCACAGCCCCGAGCCCGGCGGTGGGCGTCCGGCCGAACCACCACCACCTCCACGGGCACACGGTGGCGCACCGGGCGATCACCCACCCGAACCACCCCCACATCAAGGCTCGCATCACGGACCGGGGGACGGCGGCGGACCGCACGAGACACACCCACCAGGCCACGACGTGCCTCAAGAAATTGCGACACCTAGTCGTCCAGAGTTCAATTTGACCAACCCGTTAGAGCACATGAGCCCAGAGTTGCGGGCACTCTCCGAACAACACTTCAATGGCAGCGGCAGAACCGTAATCGGACCATTTCGGCCGCCGGGCGGCGGACCGTCATACATCGAAATGGCGGACGCCCTCGACGCGAGCTACTTCGATATCGAGGACGCTTGGGAGGCGGCTACGCCGATCGAGAGAATCGCCGCCAACCAGCACGCACTTGACCTGGCAATCGCGAATCATGACACCATCACGCTGTCAGTGCCGTTTGGGAAGATAAGCCCAAATAGCTTCACGGGTGCAGAGATTCGGTATTTTGAGTCCCACGGATACAGACGGGTAGGCGATACCTTGGTTCCACCGACAGAAGGAAAACTGTAGTGAAGTCGCTCCTGGAGTTCTTCTTGAAATATTTTGACTTCCTTTATCTGAACCGCCATTACCACATTACCGATTCCACGACCACAGGCGCCCAGACAATCAACGCCTCGTTAACAGTGACAGGTCCCACAATCAGCTGGCAGATCACTAATGACAGAGGACAGATTCTGTTTAACTTAGCGCCAACTAAGCTGGCCGCTCCCCAAAACTGGTTCCGTGCATCGATAATTCGGCAGCACTTGGATGGCTTTGACGAAAGAAATCCAATTTCGCCCGTCGAGGCTGTAGCCTGGTTGCGTGACAACATATCCCGGATAGAAGACCTCTTCTCCGACTCATCAGCCGCACAAGCTTGTCAAGACCTTACCGCCCTCGAGAATGCAAATGCTGACAAATATTGGGGCCCCTCGAATGACAAGTAGCAGTCACAGGATTTTGGGTTGGCATTGCTGAATGGATTTGAACGCCCCGTCGGGGCTTATCAAGGCCTTCTTCGACGTCTACCAAGAACTCACCGTGATCGGGATTGTGCTACCGACCGGCTGGTTCGGCAAACCCTACGACAACTACTACTCACTCATTTCGATCGATATTGATTCCGAAGCCGGCAAACTCAGCCTCGATTTGACTAGGGATGTGCTTTCCTTCGAACCAATGAATGCAAAGCTCAACGAGAGCAGGCGAGAGCTCGTGGTCGGTGTTCAGTCGGGAGAGATGATGGCGATTGGCGGCACGCAGCGATTCGGCTCGGGCGAGGTCGTCTTCTGCGTACCGGAAGACCCGTATGGCAGCGCCGCCCTAGAGGCGAGCAGCCAACTCCGGTGACCTCCCCTGCGCCACCGGCCTTGCCGACCACCCCAACGCGCGACGGCCGGATACTGTTGAAGGGTGAGCGCTCCCGGCGGCTCGGACACCGTAGAACCCGGCCCCAATGCAGGACCCGACCCGGCTGAGCTGGAACTGGAGACGCTGGCGGCCAACGCCAGCGCCGACCGCGCGCTGGTGGACATCCAGACCGACGACACCCCCGGGCCAGAGCAGCCGCCGGTCGACCTGACCGCGGCGGCGTTCTTCGACGTGGACAACACGCTGGTGCAGGGCTCGTCGCTGATACATTTCGGCCGCGGCTTGGCCGCTCGCAAGTACTTCACATATCGCGACGTGCTCGGATTTGTCTACGCGCAAGCCAAGTTTCAGCTCATCGGACGGGAGAACAGCGACGACGTCGCCGCGGGCCGACGCAAGGCCCTGGCCTTCATCGAAGGCCGGCGCACCGAAGAGCTGGAGAGACTCGGCGAAGAGGTCTACGACGAGATCATCGCCGAGAAGATCTGGACCGGCACGCGCGATCTGGCGCAGATGCACCTCGATGCCGGCCAGCAGGTCTGGCTGGTCACCGCCACACCGTACGAACTCGCCATCACCATCGCCCGCCGGCTCGGCCTGACCGGCGCGCTGGGCACGGTCGCCGAATCGGTCGACGGCGTGTTCACCGGCCGGCTGGTCGGCGAGATTCTGCACGGCCCCGGCAAGGCGCACGCGGTGCGCTCGCTGGCCATCCGGGAGGGTCTCAACCTGAAGCGCTGCACCGCCTACTCCGACAGCTACAACGACGTGCCGCTGCTCTCCCTGGTCGGGACGGCCGTCGCCATCAACCCCGACAGCCATCTGCGTGACTTTGCCCGCAAACGGGGCTGGGAGATCCGTGACTTTCGGACGGCGCGTAAGGCCGCCCGGATCGGCGTGCCGTCGGCCTTGGCGCTGGGTGCAGCGGGCGGTGCACTGGCCGCGGTCGCGTCCCGACGCCAATCGCGCTGATAAGCTGCGCCGCTGAGCACCCCCTAAGAGTGGAGATCAACGCATGTCACTTCCCGAGGGCGCCGAAGGACTCATCGGAACGCACTACCGGTTCCCCGACTACTTCGACGTCGGACGCGAAAAGGTCCGCGAGCTCGCACAGGCCGTCAAGGACGACCATCCGTCGCACTATTCCGAGGCGTCGGCCGCCGAGGCCGGCTACGACAGCACTGTGGCATCGCTCACCTTTCTTGCGGTCGCCGGACGGCGTGTTCAGCTGGACGTCTTCACCAAGTTCGACATCCCGATCAACCTTGCGCGGGTGCTGCACCGGGACCAGAAATTCGTCTTTCACCGGCCGATCATGGCCGGTGACCGGCTGTATTTCGACACCTATCTGGACAACGTCATCGAATCCCACGGAACCGTAATCGCCGAGATCCGCAGCGAAGTCACAGACGCCGACGCCAATCCGGTGATCACCAGCATCGTCACCATGCTCGGCGAGTCGTCCAACCCTGATGCGGACGCAGCTGCGACGATTGCAGCAATTGCTTCTATCCGCAGCGGCGCATAGTGTCGGCCGGGACCTGTTAGGGGGAGAGCAGAAACCGATGAGCACGAATCTCACGCCGCACTTCGACGACGTCCAGTTGCACTACGACCTTTCCGACGACTTCTACCGGCTCTTCCTGGACCCCAGCCAGACCTACAGCTGCGCGTACTTCGAACGCGACGACATGACGCTGGAAGAGGCCCAGCTGGCCAAGATCGACCTGTCGCTGGGCAAGCTGGGCCTGCAGCCCGGGATGACGCTGCTCGACGTCGGCTGCGGCTGGGGCGCCACGTTGCGGCGTGCCATCGAGCGCTACGACGTCAACGCGATCGGCCTGACGTTGAGCAAGAACCAGGCCACACATGCGCAGAAATCGCTCGACGAGCTGGACACCCCACGTTCCAGGCAGGTCCTGCTGGAAGGCTGGGAGCAATTCCACGAACCGGTGGACCGAATCGTCTCCATCGGCGCATTCGAGCACTTCGGCTTCGACCGCTACGACGACTTCTTCAAGATGGCTTTCACCGCGCTGCCGGCCGGCGGCACGATGCTGCTGCACACGATCGTGGTCCCCGCGGTCGAGGAAATCCAGCAGCGCGAGATCAAGATCACGATGACGCTGGCACGGTTCGTCAAATTCATGATGAACGAGATCTTTCCCGGCGGCCGACTGCCCAACGTGGCGCTTGTCGAAAAGCACGCGGACAAGGCCGGCTTCGAGGTGGCCCGTGTGCAGTCGCTGCGGCTGCACTACGCACGCACCCTGGAGATCTGGGCGGCGGCGCTGGAGGCGCGCAAGGACGAGGCCATCGCGATCCAGTCGGAAGAGGTCTACGAGCGCTACATGAGGTACCTGACCGGCTGCGCCGACCTGTTCAGCAAGGGCAACACCGACGTCTGCCAGTTCACGTTGGTCAAACCGGCGGCGTAGGCGGGCTCAGCCGAAGAACATGTTGCGGCGGCCGGCCAGCAGCTGGTAGAGCGTCTGCTGAATGGTCTCGCGCACCTGATCGGTCAGTTCGAAGGTGACCATCGGATCTTCGGCGTCAGCGGCCGCGTAATGCTCGGTGGAGATTGGCTCGCCGAAGGCGATGTGCCACTTCGATGGCAGCGGCACCAGCCCGGCGGGACCGGCCAGCGGGAATAGCGGCGTGATCGGGAAGTAGGGCAGACCGAATAGGCGCGCCAGCAGCCTGACGTCGGCCAGCATCGGGTAGATCTCCTCGGAGCCCACGATCGAGCACGGCACGATGGGCGCCTTGGTGTGCAGCGCCGCCGCCACGAAGCCGCCGCGGCCGAACCGCTGTAGCTTGTAGCGGTCCTTGAAGCGCTTGCCCAGCCCTTTGTATCCCTCGGGGAACACCGCGGTCAGTTCCCCGGAAGCCAGCAGCCGGTGGGCGTCGGCGGTGCACGCCATGGTGTGACCCGCCTTGCGGGCAGCCTCACCGACCATCGGCAGGTCGAACACCATTTCGGCGGCCAGCAGCCGCAGATCGCGATGGGCCGGATGCTTGTCGTGAACAGCTACCGAGGCCATCAGCCCGTCGAACGGCAGCACGCCGGCGTGGTTGGCCACCACCAACGCCGCGCCGGTCTCGGGCAGATTCTCGACTCCGCTGACCTCGACCCGGAACCACGACCGGAAGAAGAACCTGAGCAGCGGCCGCACGATCGCGTCGTTGAAGTGCGGATCGAACCCGAACTCGTCAACGCTGTAATCGCCGGTCAGGCGTTGCCGCAGAAACTCGGCGACGGCACTGACCTTGTGCGTCAGCTCGTTGGCGGGCTCGTGGGTGTCGGATTTGCCGCCGGCAGCGCGACGGTGCTGGTCGATCTCGCGGACCACGGCGGCGATCTGATCGGCCGAAGCGCGCGAGCCGGGTTCGGAAAGCAGCGAGGGATGTTGACGAGAAGTTTGGGTACGTTGGTCGGCGCGCCGCTGCGCCGCTGCACGGCTCGAATTCGAGTGCAACGGAATAACTTTCGCCTTCGAATCGCCCGCCATTAAAAGACCCTGCCCCCACCCCTTAGTTGATTTTGGTTCGGCCACCAAGGCGCTGCGCTGCTGCCACGGCCCGACCTTCGATCGAGCGTACCCACTCTGGATCGATAATGGGAGTTAAACCTCGGCCGCGAACATAATCGTCAAAAGCCTCCGCAGTCGACCACTTGGGATGGTATCCGAGCTCCTGTCGCATCCTGGTCGTGTCCATTACCCGGCCGTAACTCAGGTAGTCCAATTGCTCACGGTTGATCTCGGTGTAGTGGTTGGCTCGTCGTATTGAGTCCAGCGCCCACAGCCCGAATCCGGGCACCGGCAACGGGACTCGCCCGGCGCGGCGGATCGCCTGCGACAGCATGATGACCCCGTTGGCGCCGATGTTGAAGGTGCCCGCCTTGCCGGCCATCACGGCGCGCTCCAGGGCGCCCAGCGCGTCCTGCTCGTGCAGCAACTGCAGCCGTGCGTCGCGGCCGAGCACCGTCGGGACCAGCGGCCCGGCCAGGTATCGCGACAGCGTGGTCTCCATCGCCGGACCAATCATGTTGGCCAGCCGCAGAATCGTCACCGCGATATCGGGCCGACGCCGGCCCAGCCCGCGGGTGTAACCCTCGATGTCCAGGCTGTCTTTCGGAAACCCTTCGCGGAACGGACGACGGCTGCTGCTGTCCTCGGTGAACATCACCGGATCGTGCGGACTGGACCCGTAGACCTCTGACGTCGACTTGAGCACCACTCGACGCACCGACGGCGCCTTCTGGCAGGCCGCAAACAGCTGCATCGCGCCCAGCACGTTGATTTCTTTCAACGCTGCGCCGCCACCGGAGCGCGGCGCAAACGACGCCGCCGCGGCGTGCACCACGGTGTCGACGTCGCCATTTCGAATCACCTTGGCGACAAACGGGTTGCGGATATCGGCGCGGACGAACTCGGCACGGCCCATCCGGCGAAGCATGTCCTTGCTGGGCGCGATCGCGTCAACCGCGATGACCCGGTTGATCAGCGGGTTCTGCGCCAGGCGTGCGGTCAAGTAACCACCCAAGAACCGGCAAGCACCGGTGACCAATACGACCTTCGGGTAATGCACGGAATCACTCGCACTACCGTCAGTGCCACTTGTCCGGGTGCCCGTTCCGGTGTCTGGTTCACCGCCCGACAAATCCACGTTGCTAGCCTAGCGACCTCTCAGCTGCCGAGGCGTCTCCTGCGACCTGCGGCAACCGTTGGCGGAAGTTACTTTCCGAGTTTTCTGCGCTGCACCCGGGTACGGCGAAGCAGCTTGCGATGCTTCTTCTTCGACATCCGTTTGCGCCGCTTCTTGATTACTGAACCCATAACTCCGCTATCTGTGTGACGGCACGAGTCCGCCATGGTCGACCATGTGCAACAACCCGCACACTCTACCCGGGTGGGCGCGTCGAACACCAAAACCACCGATCACTCGCGCAGCATCCGATGACCGCGAGACTTAAGCCACTGCGACGCCTATCGGCGTGTCCGCGAGGGTTAAGTGTCGCGGTCCAACTGCCGGCGTTAGCCAGCGTCGAAGTAGGAGCTCTCCAGCATGTCGTGCACGGCCTTCGCGTGCACCCGGAAGGATCGCCCCACTCGGACTGCCGGCAGCTCACCGTTGTGAACCAGCCGGTAGACCGTCATCTTGCTGACCCGCATCAGCGCTGCCACTTCGGCCACAGTCAGGAATTGCGTCCGGGGCGGCTGGCCGTCTACGGAACCTGTATCACGTCCCGATTTACCGCCAGCCGAATCCCGTGCCGATGGCCCGTTCATAGACGTCATCGCAACCCAATCAGTCAGGCATCTGCAGTCCCAGCGGCTTCCCCTCCGCTGGCACCCACAGGTGCATACCAAGAGGAGAATAGCGGGACTAGTGGGGTTACTGCGACGGGTGAGAGCAAATAAATAAAATTCTATAAATTACTCTGATGTAATTCTTAGCTGCTCAGAGCGTGTTTTTGCGGCCCGCACGGCCTCGTCGACGGCCGCCCGCAAACCGCGGCCTTCCAGTTCCCGCAGCGCAGCCGCGGTAGTACCGCCGGGCGAGGTAACAATCGCGCGCAGCCGCGCGGCGGTGGTGTCCAGGGATAGGTCCGAGGCCTTCTCACCGGGTGCTCCGCGGTCCTGCTCCATTCGGTCCAGCAACATCGCCGCCGACCCGGCCATCGTCTGGGCGACCAACTCGGTGGCCACCGAGCGGCTCAACCCGACTCCGAGGGCGGCGTCCACCAACGCCTCGACCATCAGGAAGAAATACGCCGGACCGGAACCGGATACCGCCGTCACGGCGTCCAGGTGTTCCTCGGGCACCGTCAGCACGGCACCCACCGAGTCGAACAGCGCAGCGACCTCTTTGAGCTGCTCATTGGTCGCGAACCGGCCCTTGGCCATGGCGCTGATCCCGGCGCCGACCAATGCCGGCGCGTTCGGCATCACCCGGACCACCGGCGTCCCGGCCGTCAGTTTGGACTCCAGGTAGGCCGTGGTGACCCCCGCCGCGACGGTGATCAGCACCTGCTCGGGGACGTCGTCGCTGGATTCGGCGGCCAGCGCGGTGATCTCGGCGACCACCGAAGCGACGTCGGAGGGTTTCACCGCGATGATGACAAACGTCGCGTTCTCAACCGCATCATGCACTGAGGTCACCAGCACCGAATACGTCTCCGCGAGGTATCGCGCGCGATCGGGCATCTTCTCGGCCACCACCAGGTCCTTGACTTGGCGGCCGGCGCGCAGCAAGCCCGACAGCAGGGCCTCGCCCATGCTGCCCCCGCCGACGATCGCGATTCTCGCCATGTCGCACAGCATGGCAGACGACTAAGGGTTTCGCGGGTACCGGGCGATCGCAAGCGCGGCGAAGCCGGGCGCAGCGGGTCGCCCGCGATACTCAGGCCTGCGCCGCGGGGACCATCGCCAGCTGGCGGGCCTGCACCACAATGCGGCCCTCGCAATCGACGACGGTGTGGTCCTCGTCGAACCAGTCTTGCCCGATCTGCATGCAGGTGCACACCACCCGCAACCAGCCGTCCGCCGGCACTGCCCGCAGGTACGCGGTCAGCTGCACCGTCGGCGCCCAGCCAGTGCGGTTCACCGCGAAAGTCACCGGCGCCGAAACATCTCCGCACATCAGCGCGAACAGCACGTCGGGCGCCAGGCCGCGCGGCCGCACCCACAGCTGGATCACCGGTGGCCGGCCGTCGGTGGGGCACAGCGTGGTGATCAGGGGCCGCACATCGCAGCCCTCGGCCAGGTTGACCAGCCCGGCCAGCGGGTGGCCGGGACCGATCGGCGCGACATAGCCGGGCGGCTCGGGGTCCATCAGGCCCACCACCGGATTGGCCGACAGCAGCGGCGGTGCCAGGTGCTCGGGCTCGCCGAGTGTGATCACGGCGTGCACGGCGGCGCGGTCACCCTGAATGAGCTCCACATCGACGACGCTGATCCGGCGTCCGCGCTTGCGGATCGACGTCACGAGCTGCATCGGGCCGGGGTCGGGCGCCGACAGGAAACTGCCGGACACCGCGACAGGCTCGACGCGCCCACCGTGGGCGCTGCGGGCGGCGTTGGCGCACAACGCCAGCATCGCCCCGCCGTGCACCTTGGGCCCGATGGTCCAGTGCTTGTTCAACTCACCGGCAAAGACGCCGGGGTCGACCTCGCGCAGCGCCATCGCAGAGCTGAATAACGCGGTCATGAACTCCTGCGGTTTCCTTCGGGTTCCTTTGGGCGCTCAGCGCAGCAGGTACGTGCGGGCGAATTGCAGCGACTCGGCCAACACGGCCTCACGCTCGTGGGTCGAACCCGCTCCGGACGTCGACACCTCGAGGATGACATGGCCGGCGAAGTCGCTACCCGCCAACATCTCACACACCTCGACCACCGGCTGGGTGCCCCGGCCCGGCGCCAGATGCTCGTCGGCCGGCAGTCCGCTGCCGTCGCACAGGTGCAAGTGCACCAGACCCGAGCCCATCCGGCGCGCCATGTCCAGCGCGTCGGTACCCGCCGTTGCGGTGTGCGACAGATCCAGCGTGTAGTGCGCGTGGTTGCCGTCCAGGGGGTCGTAGGACGGCGCGAACGCCGAGATCCCCGGCCCGGGGCCGCCGCCGCGTTTGCGCATCCGTTCCTTCAACTGCTCGGCCCGAAAGAACCGGTCCGCCCGGAACGGGAACATGTTCTCCACGGCCACCAGCACGTCGCTGGTTGCCTCCAAGTTGGCGACCTGCTCGGTAAACCCCTCGACGTAGCGCCGTTGCCAGCGAAACGGCGGATGCACGACGACGGTTTGCGCGCCGAGCTGTTCGGCGGCCCGCACGCTGCGTTCAAGCTTGGGAATCGGGTTGGCGCCCCACACCCGCTGCGAGATCAGCAGACACGGCGCGTGCACGGACAGCACCGGCATCCGGTAGCGCTGCGACAGTTTCTCCACGGCGTCGATGTCCTGGCTGATTGACTCGCCCCACACCATCAGCTCGACGCCGTCGTAGCCGAGATTGGCCGCATACTCGAAAGCGGCCTCGGTCCTCATCGGATAGACCGAGGCCGTCGACAGACCGACCTTGATTGCTGGGCGCACGCGAGTTCTGCTGCGCGCCTAGCCGGATTGCAACAGCGCTAACGGCCCCAGCGTGACCAGCGCCCCCACAGCCACTGCGATCAACGTGCTGGCGATGTCCTCGGTTTTGCGCACCACCCGGACGCCGACCACCAGACCGAGAATGACGAGCACCGAAAGTACCAGCGCCACAATGTTGTTCCACCGCCACAGCTGGTCGAACGCGATGAACAGCCCGGCGCCGAATCCAACGGCCAGAATCGACTGCAGGACAACCATTCCGCCGGCCCGCATGGTCTCGCTGCGGGACCACGTGGCGGAATCCGCGCCGTGAAGATCGGCGATGTCGTCCTCGGGGTAGTCCTCCTCCTCGGCGATGTCGCGGTAGTCCGCGCCAGGATGCGGTTCGAAGTCCTCAGCGGCGTCCTTGCCTCGTGAGCGACCGGCAGCGGAACGCAGGTACGAGCGCACGTAGGCGGAGTCTTCGTTGGCGAGTTCGGCGTCCCGCACCTCGGTGTCCATCACGTCCACCGACATCCCCGCGTAGTCCTCCACCGGGTCCGGGTTCATCCCCTCGGCGCCGGATCGATCCACCGACTGGTCTTCGCCGCCGGAACGGCCGCCGTTGGCGCCGACGGTGTTGCGCGACGGCAGCGGGTAGGGACTGCGCTCGGGACGCGAATCCCGCGACTCTGGCCGTGGTTCACGCGGACGAGGGGGCGGCGACTGCGGCCAACGCGGCTCGGCTTCGGACCAATAGCGCGACTTCTCGTCCGCCGCGTCGGAAACCAACTCGTCGAGCCGAGCAGACCCGTTGGCGCGCTGCGCATGCGGTTCGGGAGTCGACTCACCGGTCGCTTCGGGTTCGATGTCGTCATCGGTGATGGGTATTTCACCGGTCAATTCGGCGACAGTCACCGCATCGGAGTTGCCGCGACGTCGGCGACGGCGGTTAGGAACCGGGGCGCCGATCGTGCCATTCTTGGCCAACAACTCGGCAACCGAGATGGGTCTGGTATTCGCGCTGTCGTGTGATTCGGTCATCGTGTGTTGCCTCTCGATCGGTCAACCGCATTCCGATCAACTCGCTGGCTACCAGCATCCCGCACAGAAGTCTCGACGAGGGCGGTTCCGTCAGCTTCGCTATCGAGTTTGCGCAAAATGAGACCTTCTCGAAGCGCCCACGGACAAATATCTACCGTTTCTATCGACAGCGCTCGCATACTCGCCTCTGCGACCAAAGCTCCCGCCACAATTTGCGGCGCTCGCTCGGCGCTAACTCCTTCCAATTCCGCACGGTCAGCGGTCGTCATCCTAGAGATGAAAGATATGAGTTGTCTGAGGCCGTTGGCGGTGAGTGTCCTCTTCACGCGCGGTCCCGCGGCCGACGGCGCCGCACCGGTCAGCCGGGCCAGCGAACGGAACGTCTTCGACGTCGCCACCGCAAGGTCGGGGGTGCCGGCATCGAGCATTTTGGCGCTGGCGTCAGCCAGTTCGGAGTCCAGCCAGTCACGCAGCATCGCCACCCGGCGCCGGCCGGGGGGATCATCGTTGAGCCATTCGCGGGTGAGCCGCCCGGCACCCAGCGGCAGCGACAACGCGACCTCGGGTTCCTCGTCGACGCCGATGGACAACTCCAGCGAGCCGCCGCCGATGTCGAGGTTGATGATCCGGCCCGCACTCCAGCCATACCAGCGACGCACCGCCAGAAACGTCAGCCGCGACTCGTCGACACCCCGCAGCACTTGCAGTTGGACCCCGGTCTCTTTGCGGACCCGGGCCAGCACGTCCTCGGAATTCTTGGCGTCGCGGACCGCCGAAGTGGCGAACGCCATCAATTCGGCGCAGCCCGAGCTGTCCGCGATTTTTTCGAACTCGTCGATCGTCTCGATCAGCTTGTCGGCGCCGCGCCGGGTGATTTTGCCGGAACTGTCGATCGACTCGGCCAACCGCAGGGTGGCCTTGGTCGAACTCATCGGCGTTGGATGTCCGCCGCGGCGGGCGTCCACCACTAGCAGATTGACCGTGTTGCTGCCGACGTCCAGCACTCCTAATCGCACGAAACACAACCTTACGGCTGAGGCGCTGCAGCGCTGGATTCGACTACCGTGAAAACCGTGGCAGATTCGCAGCCCCATCACCCCGGTGAAGTCGAATTGGACTTCGCGCGCGAATGGGTGGAGTTCTACGACCCGGACAATGCCGAGCATCTGATCGCCGCCGACCTGACCTGGCTGCTCTCCCGCTGGACCTGCGTGTTCGGCACTCCAGCCTGCCAGGGCACCGTCGAGGGGCGTCCTGACGACGGATGTTGCTCGCACGGGGCGTTTTTGTCCGACAAGGACGACCGGGCCCGGCTGGACGACGCTGTGTCCAAGCTCACCGATGAGGATTGGCAGTTTCGCGAAAAGGGCTTGAGCCGCAAGGGCTATCTCGAACTCGACGAGCATGAGGGCGAAGAGCAGTTCCGCACCCGCAAGCACAAGGGCGCGTGCATCTTCTTGAACCGGCCGGGGTTTCACGGCGGCGCGGGCTGTGCGCTGCACAGCAAAGCGCTGCGCCTCGGCGTGGCACCGCTGACGATGAAACCCGACGTCTGCTGGCAATTGCCGATCCGCCGCAGCCAGGAATGGGTGACCCGCCCGGACGGCACGGAAATCCTGAAGACCACCGTCACCGAGTACGACCGCCGCGGCTGGGGTGCCGGCGGCGCCGACCTGCACTGGTACTGCACCGGCGATCCGGCCGCCCATGTCGGGGCCGAGCAGGTATGGGTGAGCCTGGGGGCCGAACTCACCGAACTGCTCGGCGAGAAGGCCTACGCGGAGCTGGCGGCAATGTGCAAGCGGCGCAGCGCATTAGGGCTCATCGCCGTCCACCCCGCAACGCGAGCCGCTGAATAGCGTGGAGCTGCACTCGGCTGCCGCACCACGTTGGCGCGGCCAGCCCGGGCGCCTGGAGGTCTGGTATGCGACGCTGTCGGATCCCGCAACGCGGGCCGCGCTCTGGGTCCACTACGAGACGGTGTCGCCGACGTCGGGCAGCGCAGAGGGTCCCTATGCGCACGGCTGGGCGAGCTGGTTCCCCGCCGACGGCCCACCGCACACCGAGCGTTTCGGTCCCGAACCCGCAGCGCCGGCCACGGGGCCAGTTTGGCTCAAGGTTGCCGATGCTCGAATCGCCTTGGCGGAGCTGGCCGGACGAGCCGGGTCACTGGGGTGGGACCTGACCTGGACGGACACCGGTGGGCCGCTGTGGACCTTCCCGCGGTCGGCGTGGGAACGCGAACTGCTCCCCGGCGCGCAGGTGGTGCTCGCCCCGACCGCAGAGTTCACCGGCTCGCTCAGCACCGGCGACACCGCTCACCGCGTCGACCGGTGGCGCGGTGCAGTGGCGCACATCTACGGGCACGGCAACGCGAGGCGCTGGGGGTGGATCCATGCCGACCTCGGCGACGGCGACGTGCTGGAAGTGGTCACCGCGGTGTCGCGCAAAGCCGCCTTGCGCAGACTCCCACCGATGGCATTCGTACGGTTCCGTATCGACGGAAAGGATTGGCCGGCAAGCGGTTTGCCATCGTTACGGATGCGGACCAGGCTGGGCTTGCGGCATTGGCAGCTGGCAGGACGTATCGGCGGAAGCCGGGTGCTGATCCGTGTCGACCAGCCCGCCGAGCGATGCGTGAGCTTGGGCTATACCGATCCTGACGGCGCCGCCGCGGTGTGCACCAACACCGAACAAGCCGACATTCACGTCGAGATCGACGACCGCCGCTGGTCGGTGATCGGCACCGGCCACGCCGAGGTCGGCTTACGGGACGCGTCGGCGCCCGGTCAGCTCTCGAGTTTGTAGCCCAGGCCGCGCACCGTCACCAGATGTATCGGGTTGGCCGGGTCCGCTTCGATTTTCGACCGCAGGCGCTTGACGTGTACGTCGAGTGTCTTGGTGTCGCCGACATAGTCGGCGCCCCACACGCGATCGATCAGCTGCCCACGAGTCAGCACCCGTCCGCTGTTGCGCATCAGGTACTCGAGCAGGTCAAACTCCTTGAGCGGCAAGGTGATCGGCTCACCGTTGACCGAGACGACGTGGCGCTCGACGTCCATCCGCACCGGCCCGGATTCCAGCACGCCGTCGGTGACCTCGGAGTCGTCGTCGCCGCGGCGGCGCAGCACCGCCCGGATCCGGGCAATCAGCTCACGCGCCGAATATGGCTTGGTCACATAGTCATCGGCGCCCAGCTCCAGGCCGACGACCTTGTCGATTTCGCTGTCACGCGCGGTCACCATGATCACCGGCACGCTGGAGCGCGATCGCAGTTGCTTGCACACGTCGGTGCCAGACATTCCCGGCAGCATCAGATCGAGCAGCACGATGTCGGCGCCGGCCCGGTCGAACTCGGCCAGCGCGGATGGGCCGTCGGTCACCACGGTGGCCTCGAAACCCTCTTTGCGTAGCAGAAACGCCAGCGGATCAGCCAGCGATTCTTCGTCCTCCACGATCAGGACACTGGTCACGGGCGCCACTCCTCCTCATCGCTTCGCTCTGCATCGTCGTATGCGCAGGTCATCGGTGTAGTTCTTCCTCTCGTTGGGGAACCTTGGGTCGGATTTCGCGCTGGGGCGGTTGGTCGGTCTGTTCACACTCGCCGTCGTATGCCGGGATGGACAACGTGAACGTCGACCCCGTTCCCAGCTGGCTCCACAACCCGATCGTGCCGTTGTGGTTGGCCGCGACGTGCTTGACGATGGCAAGGCCGAGCCCGGTGCCACCGGTGGCCCGCGAGCGCGCCTTGTCGGCGCGGAAGAACCGCTCAAAGACCCGCTCCTGGTCTTTGCGGGCGATGCCGATGCCCCGGTCGGTGACCGCGATCTCGATGTTCTCGCCGCGGCGACGGCGGCTGATGGACACCAGCGAGCCGGGTGGCGAATACGCGATCGCGTTGGACACCAGGTTGGCCAGTGCGGTGACGAGCAGGGCCTGTTCGCCCAGCATTCGCAGACCACTCGGTTCGTCGGTCCGAACCGTGATATCGGCGTTGTCGGCCGGCACCTTGTGGCGTGAAATCGCTTCGGACACAACGATGTCGACGTCGACGGCGTCCATATCCGGCAACCGCTCCGCGCCCTGCAGCCGGGACAGCTCGATCAGCTCGCTGACCATGTCACCTAGCCGGTTGGCCTCGACGAGCACCTTCTCGCCAAACCGCCGCACCGTCTCGGGGTCGTCCGCGGAGGCCAGCAGGGCCTCTGCGAGCACGGCCATCGCGCCGACCGGCGTCTTGAGCTCGTGGCTGACGTTGGCCACGAAGTCGCGCCTGGTGGCCTCCATCCGTGCGTATTCGGAGTGGTCGTAGACGAAGACCACGGCGAACCGGCGATCCTCCTCGCTGAGCAGCCGGGCCTGTCCGTGCACCGACAGGCCCGATCGTCCCGGAACGAGCCGCTTGCCGGGCAGCAGGTCGAACTCGACGTCGGCGCCGTCGCCCAGGGTCTGGCGCGCCGCCTTCCAGGCCTCGTCGTCGAGCTGACGCTCGCGCACCAGGCCGAGCTCTTTGGCCCGGCTGTTGTGATAGACCACGTCGCGGTGACGGTCCACGACTGCGGTACCAAGCGGCATCAGCGCAACAATGCGCTCCAACATTTGCGCGACGGTGATCCCGGCGGCTTCGACGGCCACCCGCTGGCGTCGCTCCCGACCCCGCGGTGCCAGTCGTGCGCCTAAGCCGACGCCGACGGCCAATGCCACGAGGAACAACACCCCGGCCAGTGACAGGACCGAGAACACAGTCACATTAAAATCCTACAAATCCGGTGAACGCCGACCCAGCAGCGCAAGGCCAAAATCGGACATGTCACACGCGACAAGACAGGTGTTCCACGGCTGTTCATGCCACGTTTGCCCTTCGCCCAGGAAAGCGGGGCTACCGCGCGCCTTGGCTGGCCACCGCCGCCGCGCCCGCGGCAGCGGCTTCCGGATCGAGATAGCTGCCGCCGATGACCGTGGGCCGCATATCGGCGTCCAAGTCGTAGCGCAGCGGAATGCCGGTGGGGATGTTGAGTCCCACGACGTCCTCGTCGGACATGCCATCCAGATATTTGACCAGGGCGCGCAACGAATTGCCGTGTGCGGCGATCAGCACCGTCTTGCCGGCCCGCAGATCCGGGATGATGACGTCGGTGAAGTACGGCAAGAACCGGGCCACCACGTCGGCGAGGCATTCGGTCAGCGGACCGCCGCCGATGTTCGCGTAGCGGGGGTCGGTGTCCTGGCTGAACTGGCTGCCCTTTTCGATCGGCGGTGGCGGGGTGTCATAGCTGCGCCGCCAGGTCATGAACTGCTCGTCGCCGTAGCGCTCCTTGATGTCGGCCTTGTCCAGGCCCTGCAGCGCGCCGTAGTGCCGTTCGTTCAGCCGCCAGCTGCGCCGCACCGGAATCCAGTGCCGGTCGGCGGTGTCCAGCGCCAGGTTCGCGGTGGTGATGGCCCGTCGCAGCAGCGAGGTGTACACCACGTCGGGCAGCAGATTGTGCTCGGCGATCAGCTCACCGCTGCGCAGCGCCTCGCCGCGGCCCTTGTCGGTTAGGTCGACGTCGACCCAGCCGGTGAACTGATTGCTCGCGTTCCATTCGCTCTCGCCGTGGCGGAGCAGCACCAGCGTGGCGACCGCGTTTCCCATGGTGGCAAGTCTCTCACCCCTCGCCGGCGGCCTTCGGCGGGACCGGGTCGCGGTGAGGTGAGTCACATCGGGCTTGAGACGATTGATACCGGTATACAGTTACTCCGTAACCGAGTATCAGAGCGTCCGGCCGAGGAGGATTCGATGAGCGAGAAGACAACGTGCATAGTCGTCGGCGGCGGCCCTGCCGGAATGGTGGCGGCTCTACTGCTGGCCCGAGGGGGCGTGGAAGTGACCGTGCTGGAGAAGCATGCCGACTTCCTCAGGGACTTCCGCGGGGACACCGTCCATCCCTCGACGCTGCGGCTGCTGGATGAGCTCGGCCTCTTCGAACGGTTCGACGCGCTGCCGCACACCAAGCTCACCGGATGGGGATTAGACCTGCCCGATGGCCGTAAAGCGCCCGTCATCGACTTCACTCGGCTGCGCTTGCCTCATCGCTACATGGCGATGGTGCCCCAGTGGGACCTGCTCGACCTGCTGGCCGAAGCCGGGCGGGAGGAGCCGACTTTCACCCTGCGGATGAGCACCGACGTCACCGGGCTGCTTTACGAGGCAGGCCGCGTCGTCGGAGTGCGCTACGACAGCCCCGGTGGGCCGGGCGAGCTGCGCGCCGACCTGACGATCGCCTGCGACGGGCGCTGGTCGCTGTGTCGGCGCGAGGGCGGCCTCGTCCCGCGCGAGTACCCGGTGGACGCCGACGTGTGGTGGTTCCGGCTTCCGAAGGCCGAGGGCGTCGGCGACACTCTGCTGCCACGGTTCAAAGACGGCTTGTTCCTCGGCGTCATTCCGCGCAAGGACTACCTGCAAACCGGCTACTTCCTCCGCAAGGGCGCGGACGCCCAGCTGCGGGCTCGAGGCATCGAGGCGCTACGCCGCGACATCGTCACCGCCATTCCCGAGCTGTTCGAGGCCGTCAACGGCCTGGAATCGATGGATGACGTCAAGCTGCTCGACATCCGGCTCAACCGGCTGCGGCGGTGGTACACGAACGGGCTGCTGTGCATCGGCGATGCCGCGCACGCCATGTCCCCGGCCGGCGGTGTCGGCATCAACATGGCCGTCCAGGACGCGGTGGCTGCGGCGAGGCTGCTGGCGGCACCGCTTCGCGAACACCGAGTCACCGCCAGGGACTTGGCCGCCGTCCAGCGCCGCCGCGAGTTCCCCACGGCAGTCACCCAGACGTTTCAACGCTTCCTGCATGCGCTGATGCGCCGCGCGATCGATTCCGGCAAGACGCCATCACCCAACAAGCTGTTGCGCGTCGTGGCTCGCTTTCCGCAGCTGTCGGTGATCCCCGCGTACCTGATGGGCGTCGGCGTCAGGCCTGAACACGCTCCGGAGTTCGCACGCCGGGCACCCCAACCGGTATCCGCGATTAGCTCCAACGAAAGGGATTGACGCTCATGGCATTTGCTGCGTCAACGGTTGGCGAAGTGCCCGCCGACGTGGTCGAGGCCGCGCTGCGTGCCGCCGAGAGCCTCGGGCGGGACGTCGCCGATGTACCGCTGATCGCCATCGCTCGCGAGGCCGGGATGTCGCGCAGCACGCTGATCCGGCGGTTGAACGGCTCCCGGCAGCCGTTGGACGACGCCGTGCGCGCCGCCGGAGTGGAGCCCGGCGGCCGGCCGCCGGTGCGCGAACGCGCTGTGCTTGCGGCGGCGTCGCTGATCAGCGACCGCGGCCTGGCCGCCGTGACATTGGAAGCGGTTGCAGCGCAAGCCGATTGCTCAGTACACAGCCTGTATGCGGTGTTCGGTGGCCGCGACGAGTTGTTGCACAGGGTCTTTGACCGCTACGGCCCGATCCTGGATCTCGACGAGGCGGTCTCTGACCAGAATGCCGAGCTCCGCGAAACCGTGCATCGGGTCTACCGGGTACTGGCAGAGGCGTTCAGCCGCGAACCGCGGGTGGCGCCGGCGATGCTAGCCGAAGGGCTGGCCCGTCCGACCTCACCTGCGGTGCAAGCGCTTTTGCAGTACCACGTGCCGCGCATGCTGGCCGGCGTGGGCCAGTGGCTGGCGGGTGAAATCACCGCGGGGCGTATCCGAGACCTGCCGTTGCCGTTGCTCATTCAGCAGATGCTAGCGCCGATCGCCGTGCACACCATGGTTCGGCCAGCCGTCGAAAACATCCCCGAGATCGAACTGCCGGAGTTGGATCAGGCGTGCGTGGTGTTCGCCGACGCATTCCTGCGCGCGGTCGCGACTTAGTCGTCGTCTTCGTCGAGTTGGTTGCTCGACTCTCCCCCGCAAGCGGGAGGTGCCCCCACCTCATCGCGCTTCGCGCTCTGCATCGTCGTCTTCGATCAGGTGGGCGAACGCCTGCAGGTTCTTCAGCGACTCACCGCGGGAGACCCGCCACTCCCATTCCTTTTGGATCGACGACCGAAAACCCAACTCCAGCAACGTGTTGAAGTCGGTATCCACCGCTTCGAGCACCTGCCCGAGCACCCGGTCGATCTCGGCCGCGTCCACCGACGCCAACGCCATTCGGCCCACCAGGTAGATGTCGCCCACGTTGTCCAACGTGTAGGCCACCCCGTACAGGCGGCGGTTGCGCCTGAGCAGAAACCGGTAAACGCCTTCGTGGTTCTCGTCGGGCTTGCGGCACACGAACGCCTCGATGCGCACCGAGTGCTCGCCGATGCTCAGGATGGTGTTGGTCTTGAGCTTGCGTTCCCCGGGCAGCTCCACGATCAGTCCCGGCAACCCGCCGTGCGAGCCGGGATGCCGTGAATACGTCAGGTCGCTGGCGTCCAGCGTGTCCTCGATCAGCTGCTGAACGTGCGGCACCGGCGGCGCCCCGCGATCGCCGGCTTGGGTCATTGGCGCCACTCCTCGATCCCGGCCACGCCGGCATCATCATCGTCGGCGCACGTCATGCCCAAGCCTCCCGCCGCGTTGGCCGTCTTCTGGCCCGCCGGGCCAGCGACAAATCGCTCACAGAACGCCGCGCGGCGGTGAATTCGCTGATCGCCCGCCGGTAGCTGGCCAGCAGCGCGTCGACGGTGTTGTCCCAGGAGAACGTCGCCGCATGCTCGACCGCAGCGCGGCGCATCGCCGCGGCACGCGGTCCGCCGAGCCGCAACATGTGGTCGATGGCATGCGCCCACCGGTCGACATCGTGACCGGACACCAACGTGCCGCTCACCCCGTCGCGCACCGCCACCGGTAGCCCACCGACCGCAGCCGCCACCACCGGCGTGCCGCAGGCCTGCGCCTCCAACGCGACCAGACCGAACGACTCCGAATAACTGGGCACCGCAACCAGGTCGACAGCCTGGAACAACGTGGCCAGGTCTTCTCGCGACTGCGGGGGCAGGAACGTCACCCGGGCAGTGATACCCAATTCGTCGGCGAGCCGAACAAGACCGTCCGGGGCGGCTCGTCCGCTGCCCGACGGCCCGCCGGCTACCACGACGTGCACCCGCGGCAGCTTGGCCGCCGCGCGCAGCAAGATGTCGGGGCCCTTCAGCGGTTGAATTCGCCCGACGAACGCCACCACCTCGCCGTCGGCAGGTAGCCCCAACTTCGCCCGGGCGGCGCGGCGGTCACCGGGCCGAAACACCCCCAGGTCGACGCCAGGGTGGGCGACGTCGATCCGGGCGGGGTCGGAGTGATGTAGCGAAATCAGTTGTCCGGCTTCGTCTTCGGTGTTGGCGATCAACCGGTCGGCTTCGTCGACCACCTGCTGCTCGCCGACGGTGCGCAGCGGCGGCTCGGGTATGTCACCTTCGGCCAGGGCGGCGTTCTTCACCGCGGCGAGCGTGTGCGCGGTGTGCACCAACGGCACCGACCAGCGGTCGCGGGCCAGCCAGCCGACCTGACCGGACAGCCAATAATGCGAATGCACAATGTCGTAATAACCCGGTTCGTGGGCGGCTTCGGCGCGCAGCACTCCGGCGGCGAACGCGCACAGCTGCGTCGGCAGATCGTATTTGTCCAGCCCTTCGAACGGCCCGGCCACCACGTTGCGCACCAACACACCGGGTGCCACCTGCACGATCGGCGGATCGGTGGACGCGGTGGCCCGGGTGAAGATCTCCACCTCGACGCCCCGTCGAGCAAGATGAAGCGCACTCTGCAGCACGTACACGTTCATCCCACCGGCATCCCCGATGCCCGGCTGGGCCAGCGGCGATGTGTGCACCGCCAGCACCGCGATGCGGCGCGGATCGGTCAACTCGGAGGTGTCCAGCCGAGAAAAATCAGTGTGGCCCACGGTCTCATCTTTGCAGGACCGCTCCGCGTGCCCCGAAGGCGCAGGTCAGGCCGGTGTCTCGGTGGCAGCCTCCAGCGCGACGACCGGCGGTCGGGCGCGACGCATGGCACTAAGCGGGTCGGCGTACAGCCCGGCCAGCGACACGATGCCGGCCCCGGCCTCCTGCACCCGGTTGCCGAAGGCGGTGACCCGGATGTCGCGCGGCGGCAGCACCGAGCGCGCGACGAACGCCGCCTCCACGTGCTCCATGCCCTCCGGATACTCGGTGAACGCCTGCCCGCCGACCACCAGGTCGTCGGGGTTAAGCAGATCGCGCAGCAAGGCGACCGCTTCACCCAGCACCTTGGCCCGCTCGGCAAGCAGGTCTGTGGCCTGCTGGTTGCCACTGCGTGCCGCACGCAGCAACTCGGTGACGGTAGCGGTGGATCCGGGATTACCGGCCGGCAGAATTCGCATCCGGCGCGCCGCGGCGAGCACGGCCTCGTCGCTGACGGTGGATTCCAACAGCCCGGAACCACCCAGCAACTCCGACTGCACGGGCAGGTTGGCGATGGTGCCCGGTCCGCTGGCGGGACTGTGCACGCGCCCGCCGATCGACAGCGCATAACCCACGGTTTCGCGCGCGTAGACGTAGAGGCTGGTGGTCGCGTTGGGCCCAAACCGGCGCATACCGAGCAGCAGTTCCGCCGCGGCCATCGCGTCGACGTGGGATGCCACCGACACCGGCAGACCCAGCGCCTCGGCGAACACGGGTCCGACCGGCGCGTCGCGCCAGCTCAGCCGGGCGTGGTCGACGTGCCCGCTGGCGCCGTCGACGATGCCGCCGATCGCCACCCCGACCCACAGCGCCCGCCGTCGATGCCACCGCCTCAGGTACCGCCGGGCGCCGTCGGCCAACGAGGCCAGCGCGGGCTCCTGGGCACTGCGCGGTGTCGGGGTTTCGACGGCGTCCAGGGTGCGGCCCAACAGGTCGGTGGCCACGATGCTGGTGGTTCGGGCCCCGATGTGGATGCCCAGCGTCAGAAACGGCTCGTGGTTGACCTCGACCGGCACCCGGGGACGCCCGATGGCACCGGAGACCGCCAGGTCGGCGCGTTCCCGCAGGATGCCGGCCTCTAATAGGGCGGTGACCTGGCGGTTTACCGTCGCAATGGAAAGCGAACTGATCTGGGCGACGCCGTCGCGGCCAATCGGGCCGCGTAGCCGCACGGCCCGAAAGACCGACGCTGCGGCGCCGTCGGACAGCTGCAGCAACGGCGCAATAACGCGGTGGCGCCCGGGTGGTCTGCGGCCGGGCCGGCCGTTGGGCTGGCTATGAGGGTGGGAAGTGAATGTGGTTGAGCGCACGTGGTGTGTCCTTGTCTGAGTTCCGATGGCGGTCCATGCCGCGCATCGTGGCGAGCGCTTTGGGAGGTCGCTCAGGCGCGGCTAGCTGCGCTGCAACAACACGCGCAGTCCGCGAACGGACAGGCGCCGAACAAGGCACTGGAGTACACACGAGGAACTTAGCACGGTTACTAGAGTTGTTCAGGTGAATGACACTGAGCAACGGATCGCGGTGGTCACCGGCGCCAGCGCCGGTATCGGCGAAGCAACCGCGAGAACTCTTGCCGCGCAAGGTTTTCACGTGGTCGTCGTGGCACGTCGAGCCGACCGCATCAATGCCCTGGCGGCCGAGATAGGCGGAACCGCCATTGTGGCCGATGTCACTGATGGTGCGGCGGTTGATGCGTTGGCGGCTCAGCTGAAGCGGGTGAACGTGCTGGTCAACAACGCCGGCGGGGCCAAGGGCCTAGAACCGGTTGCCGACGCCGACCTGGAGCACTGGCGGTGGATGTGGGAGACCAACGTGCTGGGCACGCTGCGGGTCACCCGTGCGCTGCTGCCTAAGTTGATCGACTCCGGGGACGGCCTGATCGTCACCATCACTTCGGTTGCGGCGATGGAGGTTTACGACGGCGGCGCCGGCTACACGTCAGCCAAACACGCACAGGGCGCGCTGCATCGCACGCTACGCGGCGAACTGTTGGGAAAACCGGTGCGGCTCACCGAGATTGCTCCCGGAGCGGTCGAAACCGAGTTCTCACTGGTCCGATTCGGTGGCGACCAGCAGCGTGCCGACGCCGTCTATACGGGCATGACGCCGTTGGTGGCCGCCGACATCGCCGAGGTGATCGGGTTTGTGGCGTCCCGGCCGTCGCACGTCAACCTCGACCAGATCGTCATCCGGCCGCGCGACCAGGCAACCGCTAGCCGCCGGGTCGGCCGCTAGGTGTCGTCGGGGTGCCCGACAGCGTCGGCGCATTGTGTGGGGTGGCCGGGGCGCTGCGGGGTATCGACACCGGCGACGGCTTGGCTCCGCTGGCCGGCGGCAGCGCCGACATGCCCACCCAGGTGTCCCAGTCGACGGCCCAGTCCCAAATGTCGCCGTCGGAGTAGGACAGCTCGATCGAGCTGCCGGTCACCTCGACCGGGTCGCCGTAGATCGCGCTGCTGAAGTACTGCTGGGCATCGGCGGTCGACAGGTTGATGCAGCCATTGGTGACGTTGCTGTTGCCCTGCGCGCCGGCGCTGGCCGGGTTGGCGTGGATGAACTCGCCATTGTTGGAAATCCGGACCGCCCAGCGCTCGTGTGCATTCGAATAGCCGGCGGCCGGGTTGGACATGTAGAAGTCGGCGTACTTCTCGGTGACCACGTGAACGCCGTTGCGGGTGACGTTGCGGGCCTTGTCGGCTTCGCCGTAGCTGCACGGGAAGTCCATGATGACGCCCTCGTCGCGGACCACCTGGATGCGGTGTGAGGACACTTCGGCTTTGACGACTTGGCGGCGACCGATCTCGATGGCCAGGCTCATGTCCTGCTTGCCGTAGGCGCCGTCGCCAAACGCCAGCCCGTAGAGCTTGGCGTCGACGTTGACCTTGGTGCCGGCCGGGTAGTACTCGCGGGTGCGCCAGTGCACGCGGGCGCCCCCGACTTCGTCGGGCAGCCACGCCCAGCCGCCCTCGACGGGCGGCTCGGTGGTGACTTTCAAGGCCCGCTCGACGGCGGCCTTGTCAGCGATCGGCGCGTCGAATTGGATGATGACCGGCGCCGCGACGCCGACGGTCTGCCCGTCGGCGAGCTGAAACCCGCCGTCGATCACCTTGGTGGGCGCCACGGTGGTGAGCTTGCCCTTTAGCGGGACGGCCTTGCCGTCGTGGCCGACCGCCGACCCGCTCCAGTTGTATGTCGCGTCGTAGCCGAGCGGCTCGGTGATGGTGTAGATGGTGCGGTCTCGATTGAGCGCGCCGGCGACCACCTTGCCCGACGAGTTGGTCAATGCGACGTGCTGGAACCAGCCGTCGCGCACCTCGACAGTGATCGGCGCGGTGGGCAACACCTCGGTGGTCTTGTCGGCCGGGCGGAACGTCACGCTGACCTCGGCAGGCGGCTTGGCCTTCTCCGATTGCTTACTCGACCCGCCGAAGCAGGCGGCCAGCACGTTCGGCGCGAAGATGCCGACCGCAAGGGTCGTCAAAGCCCGGCGCCGATTCACCGGCGTGAGGCCGCGCGCGGTATCCACGACTCAAAAGATACCGGCGAAATTGACCCCGGCTCGCACACGCGGATTAGAACGAGCAGCCGACCAGCACCGGCTCGGGTGTGAGTGTGACACCAAACACATCACAGACGCCGTCTCGGACGGTGCGCGCCAGCGAAATCACGTCGTCGGCGCTGGCCTCGCCGCGATTCGTCAAAGCAAGCGCATGCTTGGTCGACAGCCGAGAGCGCGCGGTTGGGACGTCCGGATAACCCTTGCCGAAACCCGCTTGCTCGACGAGCCAGCCGGCGGCGAGTTTGACGCCGTCGGGCGCCGGATAGTGCGGCACCGCGCGGCCGACGCTGTCAGCCAGCTGGCGGTAAAACTCCGGCGCGACAACCGGATTGGTGAAAAACGAGCCCACACTCCAGGTGTCGTGATCCGCCGGGTCGAGCACCATGCCCTTGCGGGCGCGCAAACTCAGCACAGCGTCCCGGACGGTCGCGGGATCCGCGCTCTCCCCCGCCGTCGCGCCCAGCGTGGCGACCAATTCGGCGTAGCGCAGCGGCGCGCCGCGGCCCGAAGCGTCCAGCGCGAACTCGACCTCCAAAACGATGGCCGCGTCGGAGTGTTTGAGCACGCTGGTGCGATACCCGAACCCCAGCTCACTGGGTGGCGCCCAGCGCACCGCGCCGCTGCGCCGGTCCAGCAGCCGGACCCGCGTGATGGTGTCGGCCACCTCGGCTCCGTAGGCGCCGACGTTTTGAACCGGCGTGGCACCCGCCGAGCCGGGTATGCCGGAGAGGCATTCCAGCCCGCCCAGTCCCGCGGCGATGGCCGCGACTACCACGTCGTCCCACACCGCCCCGGCCTCGGCCCGCACGATGTTGCCGTCGACGCTGATCTTGTCGGTGGCCAACCGCACGACGGTCAGATCGGTCAGCGTCTCGGCGATCACCACATTCGAGCCGCCGGCCAACACCAGCAGCGGCTGGCAACCCTCGCCGTCGAGCCGGCGCAGCGTGGCGACCACCTGCTCGGTGCTGGTGCAGGTGATGACCCGCGGTGCGACCGGGCCGACCCGCAACGTGGTCAGCGGCGCCAGCGGCACCGCTTCGTCGACGCGCGCACCGGCGAAAAGTGTTCCCACCACGAGTCGCAACGGTAGCCTGACCTGCTATGCCGCGTTCGTTCGACATGTCCACCGACTATGCGGTGACCGTCGAAGAGGTTCTCCGGGCGTTCAGCGACGAGCAGTACTGGTTGGCCCGCCTCTCAGATTCGGGCGCCGACGACACCACGCTGGATTCGATGCAACTCGGCGGTCCGTCCGGCAACGATGGCAGCATCGACGTGATCACCACGCAGGTGCTGCGCGCCGATCGGCTGCCGGGCCTGATCACCCAATTCCACCGTGGCGCTCTGCGGATCCGCCGCGAGGAGCGATGGGAGCCGATCGCCAACGGCTCGGCGACCGCGAACGTCACCGGATCGATCCTGGATTCGCCCGCGTCGTTGACGGGCAATGCGGTGCTGGAGCCGGTGGCGGAAACCGGCGGGGCCCGGATGAAGCTGCGGGCTACCATCGAAGTGCGCATCCCGCTGGTCGGCGGCAAGCTGGAGAACTTCATCGGCAACCAGCTCGTCGAGTTGCTGATCGCCGAGCAGCGTTTCACCACCACCTGGATCGGTGAAACCGGGTAGCAAGATCGCGCTCAGGCGCGGCCTTCCGCGGCGTCGATGGCGCCGTTGAAGAGGTCCCCGATGACCCTCTTGAGCACCGGTGTTAGCAGCCAATCAAGACCGGGGATCTTGGGTGTCGACCGCAGGTGCCAACTGACCGCGGTTCCCGTGCCGGCTTCGCGCAACTCGATCGTGCCGACATGATCCCGGACCGGCGCCCCGGAGACCAACTTGTACGCGTAGCCCGTAGGTCGCTGATACTCGATGATCTCTTCGACAATTGCGGGCCCAACCGCTTCGAGGCGCCTGACCGCACCGACACCGTTCGGCGCGGGGACTCCCTCGCGATCCAGCGTGCTGCGACGGCACAACCGCGCGTGGTCCGCGATCGCGCGGTGGTCGGTGAGGGCGTCGAACACCGTCTCGATCGGCGCCGTCGTGGTCCGGGTGAGAGTGAACTCGATCATCGGCCCACCACGCTCCCGAATACCCAGTTGTCCACCGTCATGGTTCCTCTCTTCCGCTAGGTCACTGAATTCTGGCATCCGCGGTTTTCGCCTCGCGCTTGATGGGGGTGACCCGCTGCGCCCGGCTTCGCCGCGCTTGCGATCACCCCTAGCCTGCATGGGGGTGACCCGCTGCGCCCGGCTTCGCCGCGCTTGCGATCACCGCTAGGCTGCATGGGGGTGACCCGCTGCGCCCGGCTTCGCCGCGCTTGCGATCACCCCTAGGCTGGCGGTCATGCGGATCGCGGTAGCACAGGTCCTCAGCGGCACTGATCCGGCCGACAACCTGCAGTTGGTGCGGGACTACACCGGGCGGGCCGCCGACGCCGGTGCGCGGTTGGTGGTGTTCCCGGAAGCGACGATGTGCCGGTTCGGGGTTCCGCTGGCGCCGATCGCCGAGCCGGTCGTCGGCCCATGGGCCGACGGTGTGCGCCGGATCGCGGCCGATGCCGGCATCACCGTGATCGTCGGCATGTTCAGCCCGGCCAACGACGGGCGGGTTTTCAACACGCTGCTGGCGGTGGGTCCAGAAGGGACGGGCGCCGTCAATCGGCTGGACAGCCACTACGACAAGATTCACCTTTACGACGCCTTCGGCTTCACCGAGTCGCGCACCGTCGCACCGGGCCGAGAGCCGGTCGTGATCGCCGTCGACGGCGTCTGGGTCGGGTTGACCACCTGCTATGACCTTCGTTTCCCCGAGCTCTTCACGACGCTGGCGCGCCGCGGGGCCCAGCTGATCGTGGTCAGTGCATCGTGGGCATCGGGCCCCGGCAAGCTGGAGCAATGGACGCTGCTGGCCCGGGCCCGGGCGCTGGACTCCACCAGCTATATCGTCGCGGCCGGGCAGGCCTACCCGGGTGAGCCGCTGGCCTCGGAAGCGCCCACCGGGGTGGGCGGCAGCCTGGTGGTTTCGCCGTTCGGCGAGGTGGTGACGTCGGCGGGAGCCGACCCGCAGCTGCTGGTCACCGACATCGCGCTGGATCGGGTTTCCGAGGCCCGCGAGAAGATCGCGGTGTTGCGCAACTACTCAGCCTGCGCTCATGGCGATAAGGCAGAATCGCGCAGGTGACGAATCCGCAGGGACCCCCGCATCAGGACCCGTCGGTATGGGCTCGTCCGGGCGCCCAGGGTCCGGCTACCCAGCCGGCGCCGCACGCCGAGTCGCCCACCCAGGTGGCTTCCGGCCACGGCGGGCCGCAGACTGGTTACGCGTATGAACCACCGGCCCAGCCCACGCAGCAGACGTTGCCGCCGCCCACTCTGGAGTTCCCGGCTGCGTCGCCGTACGACCAGCCGCCGTCGCAGGACCCGCCGGCCGTGAAAACCAAACGCCGCTTCATCGGCGACCCGGTGTCGATCATCTTGGTTCTGGTTATCGTGACGGCGTTGGCCGTCGCGGGTCTGATCGCAGGCGAGCTGTACGCCCGCAACCGCGCCAACAGCGTGGTGGCCGCGGCCACCCAATGCGTGGTGCAGGACAAAGCCAAAGTGTCCTTCGGTCCGAGCCCATTCCTGTTGCAACACTTGCGCGGTCACTACAACGGCATCTCCATCCACACTGCCGGAAACCAGATTCGCAGCGCCAAGGGCATGAAGGCCGACGTCAACATCAACAACGTCGACCTGCACGGCAGCGGCGACTCGAAGGGCACCATCGGCGAACTCGATGCCGCCATCACCTGGACGTCGGACGGCATCAAGGAAACCTCACAGAGTTTTCTTCCGCTGATCGGCAGCTTGGTCAACAGTGTCTCGACTGACCCCAGTGCCGGCACCGTCGAACTCAGCGGGGTCCTGGGCACCGTCACCGTGAAGCCGACGATCGCGAGCAGCGACTTGTCACTGCAGGTCGTCAAGGTCACCGCGTTGGGCGCAACGCTGCCGCATGAGACCGCGCAAACGGCGGTGGACACCTTTACCGCGACGCTGAACAAGGAGTTTCCGCTGGGTATTCACGCCGACAGCGTGCAAGTCACCAATGACGGTGTGGTGGCCCACTTTTCGACGCGCAACGCCTCGATCCCGACCGCCCAGACCGACCCCTGCTTCGCCCATGTTTAACTCAGACGGTCTGGGGTACAGGGAGTCGCACTCATGACGAACTCGCGAGGGCCATCGAGCGACGACCCGTCGGAATGGGCTCGTCCCACCAGGCCGCCCGGGCCCCCCAACCGGGGTGCGCCGCCGCGCCGTCAGCCCCCTGTGCCGCCGTCCGAATCGCCGACTCGCCACATCCGTCAGCCCGGCCGCCAGCCGGATCCGGCCGTCCGTGATGCGCCGCGTCCGCAACAGCCCGGGCCGCCGAATCGCCCACCGCAGCAACCGGTTCCGCCGAGGAGCGATCTGGGTCCCCCGCAGAATTGGCCGCCGCAACAACCGGGTCTGCCGCCCAATCCACGGCCGCGTCAGCCCGGTCCGCCACCTCCGCATGAAAACACCACCACCACCCGGATATCGACACCGCCTCCGTTGGCGGACCCACCCGCGACCGGCAAGCGCGGCTTTTTCGCCAACCGGACGGCGATCATGTTGATCCTGGCGATCGTCGTGCTGCTGGTCCTCGCGAGCGCGATCGGCGCCGAGCTGTATACCCGCCACCTGGCGAGCAGCAAGGTGGCTCAGGCGGTCCAGTGCGAGGTGCAGGACACCGCCAGCGTCTCCTTCGGCGCAGCCCCGCCGGTGCTGTGGCAAGACCTGTCCAGGCACTACAGCGACATCTCCGTGCAGACCGCGGGCAATCAGGTGCGATCAGCCAAAGGCATGAAGGTGAACCTAGACATCCGCGACATTAAACTCAACAACACCAACAACTCTCAGGGCACGATCGGGTCGCTGAGCGGCACCGTCTCCTGGTCCGCGGACGGCATCAAGCAGTCGATCCAGGCCGCCCTCCCGCTGCTGGGGAAGTTTGTCAGCGGCGACGTCACCACCAACCCGGGTGACGGCACCGTCACGCTGAAGGGCACGTTCGACAGCGCCACCGTCAAACCGCAGATCGTCAACAACGGGCTGTCGCTGCAAATCGTCAGCCTGACCGCGCTGGGCTCCACGATGTCGACGAACACGATCCAAACGGAGCTGGACAACCTCACGTCGAAGGCGACCCAGAACTATCCGCTGGGCATCCACGCCGACAGCGTGCGGGTCACCAGCACCGGGATCGAGGGCGCGTTCTCGACCAGCAACGCGACCATCCCCGCCGGCGGCAGCCAGGATCCCTGTTTCAGCAACCTCTGACGGGCCTAGCCGGTCGACGATGCGGGCCGACGAAGCGGCCCGCTGAGGAGCCGGGCAATCGGGCCTAGCTCAGTCCGTCGAGCACCGCGCGGGTGCCCGACAGCCCCAACCGGGTGGCGCCCGCGTCAAGCATCGCCAGCGCATCGGCGGCAGTGCGGATGCCGCCACTGGCCTTGACTCCAAGCCGGCCGCCGACGGTGTCGGCCATCAGCGCGACGGCAGCGATCGACGCCCCGCCCGCCGGGTGAAATCCCGTCGATGTCTTCACGAAATCCGCGGCGGCGTCTTCGGCGGCGCGGCAGACGTCGATCAGCAGTTGCTCGTCGGCCAGCGTCAACAGTGCCGCCGACTCGACGATCACCTTGAGCACGGCGGCCGGCACGGCGGCGCGCACCGCCGCGATCTCTGACCGCACCGCGTCGACGTCACCGGCAACCGCTGCCCCGATGTCGATGACCATGTCGATCTCGCTGGCGCCGGAGGCCACCGCCAGCGCTGCTTCCCGCGCCTTCATCTCGGGTAGGTGCTTGCCCGACGGGAACCCGGCTACCGCGGCGACCCGCACTCCCGCGCCGGTGGCATCGGGCACCATCGACGGCGAGACGCAGACGGCGTAGACGCCCAGCGCAGCGGCTTGGGCTGCCACCGCGGCCACATCGGCGGCGGTGGCCTCGGGTTTGAGCAGGGTGTGGTCGACGACGGCTGCCACTTGCTCGCGGGTCGGTCGGCCGGGCATCAGAAACGCTCTTCGGAACCGCCGGGGTTGCATCCGGAGCCGATCATCGCGGTGTCGTCGACGACGGGCCGCCACGGCTCCAGGTTCCAGCTGACCTTGCCGGGTTGCAGGACCTCGGCCAATTCCCAATGGCAGAGGAATTGCTCGCGCATGCCCGGTGTGCCGGCATCGGGTGCCAGTGCGAGCACCTCGGACCACGCTTCGTCGGCGTCGGGCCCCGCCGAACCGAGGCTTCTGGCGGCCGCACGCCCGGACGCCGTCGGATAAACCCGCAGGCTGGGCAGGTGGTTCCACCGGGCCCACTGCGTGTGATCGACGAACGGCGGCGGGTACCGGGGATCCTGCGGCGCTCCCGCGCCGGCGGCGCCCGGATCGGCAGACGCCGGCGCGGCACCCGACAGCACGACGATCGCGGTCGCCGCCAGGATCACAAATCGCATGCCGCTATCGCGACTTGCCCTGAATCTCAAGGAGTTTCGGCCTGACGTCGACCAGGTAGACACCCGCCGCGCAGGCCCCGATGGCGGCCCCTAGCGCGCTCAGCAGCATCGTCAGCGGCACCGCGGCGCCCAGGATCAGCAGCCACACCGGCTTGGTCATCTTGTCGGCGGCGGTGTAGGCGTCGGGTCGTTGCATTGCCGCGTGCACGAAGGCATAGAGCGCGGTCATCGCCACGGCAACCTGCAAGACGAAGACGACGGTAAGCGTTAGGTCGGTCACCGAACAAGCGTAAGCGGGCGGTGCCGAAAACGTCGACTCCGAGCCGCCTACCTGGGCGACTCGGAGTCGAGGTGGAGCAGGTCCGCGCTGCCCTTGCCGGGCAGCGCGGACCGCGTCTTACTTCTGGGTGACCTTCTTGGCCGGAGCCTTCTTGGCCGGAGCCTTCTTGGCCGCAGCCTTCTTGGCCGGAGCCTTCTTGGCGACAGCCTTCTGGGCCTTCTTGGCCGCGGCGTCGGTCTTCTTCGGCAGCTCGATGCCGACCAGCTTGGCGGCACGCTCGCCGACCGCGCGGGTCTGCGAGGCAACGGTGCCCAGCGCCTCCTGGGTCAGCTCGACGGCCTGGTCGACGTACCCCTCGGCACGCGCCGACGCGTCGTCGAAGCCGGCCTGGCTGCGCAGCCGCTCGAGAGCGGCCTCACCGCGCTCGACCAGCTCGTTGTACCGAGAGGTCGCGGCCTCGACATAGCCTTCCGCGGCGCTGCGCAGCTCGTCAGCGGTGAACCGCTCGCGCAGCTCGCGAAGCTGATCGCGCAGTTGCTCGGGCAGCTCCTCCCGCCGCTTGGTCAGGCGGGCACGGCGCTCCTCAACCCGGCTGCGGGTGTCGGTGCGGGTCTCTTCGGCGCGCTCGCGCAATTCGAGAAGTAGGTCGTTGACCGTGGCCAGGGCCAGGTCGGCGGCGCCCAGCGCGGCAAGCAGCGGGGCCTTCAGGTCGTCAATGGTGGGGTTTTCTGCCATGGTGTTTCCTTTCGTGTTTTCCTATGTGTCAATGGTTGGCATTGCTCAATCACGAGCTAGGCGGGGTTAAGCAAGGTCTACGCAGGGGCTGTCTCCTCACGGGCAGCTTCGTTCTGCTGGATGAAGGACGTGTAGATGTCCAGCAGGACCTGTTTCTGCCGCTCGGTGATCGCCGTGTCGGTGACGATGGCGTCGCGGACTTCGCTGGGCTCGCTCGGCTCGAGAATCCCGGCCCGCACGTAGAGAACCTCCGCGGAGACCCGCAGCGCCTTGGCGATCTGGTTGAGCACATCAGCGGATGGTTTACGCAACCCGCGCTCGATCTGGCTGAGGTACGGGTTGCTGACACCGGCCTTTTCCGCCAACTGTCGCACCGACACTTGCGCCGCCTCGCGCTGCGCCTTGATGAAGCTGCCGATGTCGGACGCAGCGGTAGACACCACGGCGGCGAGCTTCTCCTCCTGCGCCACAGCGACTCCTTGCGTCAATCGTCGGTACGAACGTAACCCACAGTAAAACCTAGTGCTAACTTTTGCAAGCACTAGTTAGCAGTGCTCAGAACAGCAGCTGTGCGATTGCGTAGATGACCAACCCCGCCAGCGAGCCCACGACGGTGCCGTTGATCCGGATAAACTGCAGGTCACGGCCGACGTGCAGCTCGATGCGCCGGCTGGCTTCCTCGGCGTCCCAACGCTCGATGGTGTCGGTAATAATCGCGGTGATCTCGACGCCGTACTGGGCGACCAAGTGCTCGGCGGCCCGCACGATCCAGTTGTCGACCTTGTCTCGCAGATCGGCGTTGTCGCGCAGCGATTCACCGATGCGTGCCACCGCGTCGGTGATGCGGGTGCGCAAGGCGCTGGACGGGTCGTCCACCCCCTCGAGCACCAGGCGTTTCAGCGTCTTCCAGGCCGTCGCCGCGGCGTTGGTGACCTCCTCGCGGGCCATCAACTGCTCTTTGACCGCCTCGGCCCGCGCGATCGTCGCCTCGTCGTGCTGCAGGTCGTCGGCGAACTCGAACAGAAAGCGGGTCGCCGACCGGCGCAGCTCGTGATCCGGGTTGCGGCGCACCTTGTCGGTGAAGTCCATCAGCTCGCGGTGAATGCGATCGCCGACGAGATGGTCGATGAACCGCGGCGACCAGGTCGGCGAATCGCGCTCGACTACCCGCTGGATGACCTCGCCGGCGTTCAGCGACCACTGAAACGCCCGGTCGGCGAGCAACTGGATCAGGGCTTCCTGCCGGTTCTCGGCCAGCAACGTGGCCAACACGCGGCCCACGGGCGGACCCCACTGCGGCTCGGCGAGGCGTCGCACGATCATCCGGTCGATGACGGTCTGGACGTCTTCGTCGCGCAGCAGCTCCACCATCACCCGCAGCACGGTGGCCGTCTCGGCGGCTACCCGCTGGGCATGCGAGGTCTCCGAGAGCCACTTGCCCAGCCGGCTGGGGATCTCTGCGTCGCGAATCTTGGTCCCCACCACCTCCGGCGACAGGAAGTTCTCCCGCACGAAGGTTCCCAGGCCCTCGCCCAGCTGGTCCTTCTTGCGCTTGATGATCGCGGTGTGCGGTATCGGGATCCCGAGCGGGTGCTTGAACAGCGCCGTCACCGCGAACCAGTCCGCCAAGGCACCGACCATGCCGGCCTCCCCGGCGGCGCCCACATAGCCCACCCAGGTGGCGGTGACGCCTGCGGACTGCGCCCACCGGCAGCCCAGGAACACCGCGGTGGCGCCGACGAGAAAACTCAGCGCCACCACTTTCATTCGGCGCAGTGCCCGACGCCGCTCGGCATCAGCCTGCGGATCGGCCCCGGCGAACGACTCGGCTAAGGACGCGGGTTTGCGGGACTCCAGCGCCGGCAGGGTTGCCAGATCCCTGCGCGCCGCCTGCGGGCCCCGCGAATCGGCTCGGTGTTTGGGTCCCGGATTGGGTCTGTCGTTCAGTCCCAGTGCCACCACACCATCATCCGCTATCGGAGTTGCTCTTCGGCGACAATGCGGGCCGTTCACGGCCCGAGAAGGAGCCGAACAAGAGGGCGGGGCGGCAACAATGCGCGGCCTGCGGGTTCGCTGGCCGCGACACCAAAGCCCGACGATCGGGGCCGGTAACTGTTACCGGCCTGACGACGAAACACCATCATAGGAGGTGCAGGGCGAGAAAGCTGCGTCGATAAGCCGTACTATCAAGAAGATCGAGTGAATGGGAATCGGCAAATAGTGGCAAAGCACGTCTCCGCCGGGACGGTAAAAACCGATGGCCGGAAGCGACGTTGGCACCAGCACAAGGTGGAACGCCGCAATGAGCTGATCGACGGGACGATCGAGGCGATCCGACGCCGTGGTCGCTTCGTGAGTATGGATGAGATCGCCAGTGAAATCGGCGTCTCCAAGACCGTGCTCTACCGATACTTCGTTGACAAGAACGATCTGACGACCGCCGTGATGATGCGCTTCGCGCAAATCACCCTGATCCCCAACATGTCGGCGGCCCTGTCGTCGAACCTGGACGGCTTCGAGCTGACTCGCGAGATCATCCGGGTGTACGTGCACACCGTGGCAAACGAACCCGAACCGTACCGGTTCGTGATGTCCAACAGTTCGGCCAGCAAGAGCAAGGTGATCGCCGACTCCGAGCGGATCATCGCCCGCATGCTCGCGGTGGTGCTGCGCCGCCGGATGAAGGCGGCCGGGATGGACGTCGGCGGAGTGGAGCCGTGGGCGTACCACATCGTTGGCGGCGTCCAATTGGCCACTCACTCGTGGTTGCTCGACCCACGAATGAGTGCCGATGAGCTGATCGACTATCTGACGATGTTGAGCTGGAGCGCGTTGTGCGGGATCGTCGAGGTCGCCGGCTCGCTGGAGAAGTTCCGCGGCCAACCGCACCCGTCGCCGATCGTGCCGCCGCTAGGTTCCTGACTATGGCTAACGTGACGGTCCGCTCCCGGCTCAGCTCCTGGGGCTATGCCCTGCGCACCACCAACCCGCCACCGGACGGACCGGTCGACCTGGTCACCCGTTGGATCGTCGTCACCCGCGCCGCGGTGTTGCCGATGACCCTGTTCGCCGGCTTGGTCGCAGCGCTGCTGGCAATCGGTCGACCCGGATTCGATTGGCGCTGGCTAGTTCTCGCAATCGTCGGAATCCTGTTGGCGCACACCGTCAATAACTTGATGAACGACCTTTTCGACACCCAGACGGGCCTCGACAGCGACAGCTACCCGCGCGCCCTCTACGCGCCGCACCCGGTGCTCTCAGGGCTGGTCAGCCGCCGCACCCTGCTCGTCGCGATCGGCGTGGTGAATCTCGCCGACCTGGCGATCCTGATCGTGCTGACCTGGGCACGCGGCTGGCCCGTGGTGGCGTTCGCGTTGTCCGGGTTCGTGCTCAGCGTCGCCTACACGGCACCGCCGGTACGACTCAAGAAGCGTGGCCTCGGCGAACCGGATGTGCTGGTGGTCTGGGGTCCGCTGATGGTGTGTGGAACGTACTACTCGGCGGTCGGCAGCGTCGGCTGGGACGTCCTGCTGGCGTCGCTGCCCTACGGGCTGTTGTGCACGACAGTGCTGATGGGCAAGCACATCGACAAAATCCCGTACGACGAGCCCCTTGGCATCCGCACGTTGCCGGTGGTATTGGGGGAAGCGCGTGCTCGCGCGGTGACGCTCGGGATGATGGTCGGGTTCTACCTGCTGATTGTGGCGGCGGTGTTGGCCAAGGCGATGCCGTGGCCGGCCTTGCTGGTCGTCGCCGCGCTGCCCCGGCTGGTCAAAGTGTGGCCGTATTTCCGCCGTCCGCCGCCGGACGAGCCGCCGGCCAAGTTCCCGGTGTGGCCACTGTGGTACGCGGCGTTGGCCTGGGTCCACGTACGCCTGGCGGGTGCATTGCTGGTGGTAGGCCTGGCCATCGGCGTGCTGCTGCGGACTGTTTGAGGCAGCCGCTATTTGATCAGGGTGAACTGACCGACATTGGTGATGCCTCGCCGGAAGAAGTCCGCGCAGCCGGTCAGGTACCGGATATAGCGGTCGTAGACCTCCTGGGACTGGATGGCGATCGCACGTTCGCGGTTGCCGCACAGATTGGCCGCCCACATGTCTAACGTGCGCGCGTAGTGCGGGCGCAGCAACTGGATCTTCTCCAGAACGAAGTTGGTGGCCTCCGACAACTCGAGAATGTCTTCGACGGAGGGCAGCTCGCCGCCAGGGAAGATTTCTTTCCCGATGAACCGCATGAACTTCAGGTCGCTGATTGTCACTGCTATGCCGTTGTCTCGGAAGTACCTAGGCGTATGCGCCAATATCGTGTGCAGCAGCATCCGGCCGCCATCGGGAAGGATGTCGTATGCCCGGTCGAAGAAGGCGGGGTATCGCGCGGCTTTGAACGCTTCGAAGGCGCCGATGGTGACGATCCGGTCGACCTTTTCGTCGAACTCTTCCCAGCCCTGCAGCCGCACCTCAACGTTGCGTCCCGTGGGGATCTTGGCCAGCTTGGCCGTGCTGTACTCGTACTGGTTGCGGCTGAGCGTGATGCCGATGACGTTGACGTCGTACTTCTCGATCGCTCGCTGCATCGCGCCGCCCCACCCGCAGCCGATGTCCAGCAACGTCATTCCCGGCTCGAGGTTGAGCTTGCCGAGGGCCAGGTCGAACTTGGCGTTTTGTGCCTCTTCGAGGGTCATATCGTCGCCCTCGAAGTATGCGCAGGTGTAACCCATAGTGCGGTCAAGGAATAACGAGAAGAACTCGTTCGAAACGTCGTAGATCGATTGCGATTCGTCGTAGTACGGCGTCAACTTTGACATTTGCGACAGTTACCTCACCCTTAACCAGTGTGAACCTGACGTCCAGCACGCCAATCCAGCAGAACGTCCTACGTGGCAGCCGTGTCGCTCACTACGAGCGATGTATTAATCCGGGCTTGGCCTCATAGCCAAACGGGAACTGTATCAGGTTTGACGCCCGGTGCCCGGTGTCGCCCGCCCGGGCGAACTCGGCCCTAACCCTTGACGAGGGTGAACTGTCCCACCTCAGAGACGTTCCGATTGAAAAAGTCAGAGCATCCGGTCAAGTAGCGCATGTAACGGTCATAGACCTCGGTGGAGGTCACCGCGATGGCCTCGTCACGAGCGGCTTCCAGCTTCTGCGACCAGGTATCGAGTGTGCGAACGTAGTCGGCGGTCATTTTTTGCAGACCTTCTACCGAAAACCCTGCGTTAGTTGAGTATTCGACGACGTCTTCGTCGCACGGCACTGCGCCGCCAGGAAAAATCTCTGCGGCGATGAACCGCATAAACCGAAGATCGGTCATGGTGATCGGGATGCCCATCTCCGGCCAGCGCTTGAGCGGGTGACCCATGATCGTCTGCAGCACCATTCGACCGTCGCTGGGCATAAGGCGATAGCACAAATCGAAGAAGGCCTTGTAGCGCGATTTGGGGAAGGCCTCGAATGCTTCGATGCTGACGATGCGGTCGACAGGCTCCTCGAACTCCTCCCAGCCGCGCAGCAGCATTCGCCGGGAGCGGTCGGTGTCGATCTGATCGAGCAGCTGTTGGCCCAGAGCGCGTTGGTTCCTGCTGAGGGTCAGCCCGACGACGTTGACGTCATACCGTTCGACTGCGCGCCTCATCACCGAGCCCCAGCCGCAGCCCACGTCGAGCAGAGTCATTCCGGGCTGTAGGCCAAGCTTGCCCAGCGCGAGGTCGATCTTGGCGATCTGAGCCTCTTCCAGCGTCATGTCGTCGCGTTCGTAGAACGCACAGCTGTAGGTGCGCGTCGGGTCCTGGAATAACCCAAAGAAATCGTTGGAGATGTCGTAATGGGCTTGAACGTCCTCGTAGGCCGGCCGCAATCTCGACGAGCCACCCGCCCCGCTGTCCGTCATGAGAAATTGACCCTTCAAGTGAATCTGTTCGGTCGCCAGGCTGCGCTGTTGCACACGAACTGTATAACGTCCTTCCTCGGATCCTGCTACACGGCGTCAATATTTTCCGAATGCCAGAGCGACGTTGTGGCCGCCCAAACTGAACGAATTATTGATCGCATACCTGTAGTCACCTGCGCGCGGCTCGTCGGCCACCACATCCAGATCGGCTTCCGGATCCAAATTGCGCAGGTTCAACGTCGGCGGTATGACGCCGTCCCGCAGGACCAACAACGTCAGAATCGCTTCCACCGCACCGACGGCGCCGATTGAATAGCCCAGCGCCGCCTTCGGCGCGTATACCGCCGGCCGGTGGGCGCCCAACGCGTTGTTGATTGCCTTCGCCTCGGCCAGGTCGCCGACGATGGTACCGGCCGCGTGCGCGTTGACGTGATCGATATCGCCAGGAGTCAGCCCGGCAAGCTCAATCGCCCGGACGATCGCGTGGCTGGCCCGTGCACCATTAGGATTGGGAGCCACGATGTGATAGCCGTCTGAGGTGATGCCAGCGCCCATCAGTCGACCAAAGGCCTTGGCGCCGCGCGCTTTTGCGTGGTCCTCGGACTCGACCACCATCAGTGCACCCGCTTCGCCAAATACCAAGCCGTCGCGGTCTCTGTCGAACGGGCGACACGCGCCGGCCGGATCGTCGTTGTTCATCGACAGCAAACCCAACTGAGCAAACGCAGCGATGGGGACGGCCTCGATCCTGGTTTCAACACCCCCGCAGATTGCGATGTCCGCCTCACCGACCACGATTGCGCGCCACGCCTGGGCGATGGCCTCGGCCCCGGAGGCATCGGCGGACACCGGGGTGGTGATGCCAGCTTTCGCGCCACGTTCCAGCCCGACAGCGGCGGCCGCGGCGTTGGGCATGGCCTTCTGCACACCGAACGGGGAAATAGCTCGAATACCGCGTTCGCGGATCTCGTCGTAGGCGGCGATCCATTCCTCGGTCGAGCCCATCCCGGTGCCGATGGACACCATCAACCGGTTGGTGTCGACCTCGGGCGAGCCGGCGCTCGCCCATACCCGCCGGCCGAGCCGTGTCGACATCTTCTGCAGGAACAGGTAGCGGCGCAGTTCGATCCGCGTCAGTTCATGGTCGAAATCCTCGAGCAGGTGTCCACCGATGCGGACCGGGAGGTCGAACTCCTCGACAAATGGATCATCGAGCTTGCGGATCCCGCTCTGTTTGTCCAGCAGCTTCTTCCAGGTGCTGTCGGCATCCGTAGCCAGCGCAGTCGTCATCGCGATGCCGGTGACAACCACATCGGGCAAACCATTTCCGGTTGAGAGCCCCGCCATAGCGTTGCCCGCCCTCTCCTTTCCCGGCCTCGAAGCTCCTTTCCCGGCCTCGACGCCCCTTTCCACCAATCCGGTCCCCTTGCGAGTCCGAATACAGCGTAGATCCGGTGGCGACGGGTCGCTGGATTCTGAGCACAGCAAATGGGCTAACGTCGGCACCGATTGCCGCGGCTTGACGAGGGGTATACGTTCGCGATGATGACACGCGCAAGTGAGAACACCGGCGACACGGCTCTGAAGCCGAACGTCGATAACATCCAGTCGCACTACGACCGGTCCAACGAGTTCTTCAAGCTGTGGCTCGATCCGTCGATGACCTACAGTTGCGCGTACTTCGAGCGCGATGACATGACGCTGGAAGAAGCGCAGCGGGCCAAGATCGATCTGTCGCTGGGCAAGTTGGGGCTGCAGCCCGGTATGACGCTGCTCGACATCGGCTGTGGCTGGGGCTCCACCATGCGACGGGCGATCGAGAAGTACGACGTCAACGTGATCGGGCTGACGTTGAGCGAAAACCAGCTGGCCCACAACAAACAGAAGTTCGCCGAAATGGACTCACCGCGTATCAAGGACGTGCGGCTGCACGGCTGGGAGGAGTTCGACGAACCGGTCGACCGCATCGTGTCGCTGGGCGCATTCGAGCACTTCGCCGACGGCGTAGGCACTTTCGAGCGATACGCCGACTTTTTCAAGATGTGTTACAACGTGCTGCCCGACGACGGCGTCATGCTGCTGCACACGATCGTTGTGCCCACTGAACAAGAAGGCCAGCAGATGGGGCTGAAGCGAACGATGTCGCTGATCCGGTTCATCAGCTTCATCCGGAGGGAGATCTACCCCGGCGGGCGGTTGCCGACAATTCCCGTTGTCGACGAATACGCGACCGCGGCCGGCTTCGACATCACCCGTCATCACATGATCGGGCACAACTACGTTCGCACCTTGGACACGTGGGCCAAGGGGCTCGAAGCGCATCAGGACCGGGCGATCGAGCTCAAAGGCGAAGACGAGTACAACACCTTCATGAAGTACCTAACCGGTTGCCGCGAGCTGTTCCGCGACGGTTACACCAACGTGTGCCAGTTCACAATGGAAAAACCAGCCGCCTAGCTGGCGTCACTTGGTCAGGGTGAACTGGGCGACCTCCGTGATTCCCCGGCGGAAGAAGTCGGCACAGCCCAACAGGTAGCGCATGTAGCGCTCGTACACCTCTTCGGGCTGGATGGCTCGGGCGCGACCGTGGTTGGCCTCGAGATTGGCTGCCCAGGTATCCAGGGTCCGTGCGTAGTGCGGGTGCAGCATTTCGACCTGCTCGCAGGCGAACCCGGCGGCACGGGAATACTCCTCGATGTCTTCTTTTGACGGTAGCTGGCCACCAGGAAAGATTTCATGCTGGATAAAGCGCATGAATCTCAGGTCGGTCATCGTCACCTTGACGCCGTGCTCGTGCCAATAGGTCCAGGGATGCGTATAAATGCTGTGCAACAGCATCCGCCCGTCGCCGGGCATTATGTCGTAGGCGCGTTCGAAGAATGCCGGATAGCGCTCCTTCTTGAACGCGTCGAAAGCCTCGACGGTGATGATCCGGTCGACCTTTTCGTCGAACTCCTCCCAGCCCTGCAGTCGTGCCTCCGCGCTCCGTTTGGTGGGGATGCCGGACAGCTTGGCCTGGCTGTACTCGGCGTGATTACGGCTGAGCGTGATGCCAATGACGTTGACGTCGTACTTCTCAACGGCTCGGACCAGTGCACCGCCCCAGCCGCAGCCGACGTCGAGCAGCGTCATTCCCGGCTCGAGGTTGAGCTTGTTCAACGCCAAATCAAGTTTGGCCTTCTGCGCCTCTTCGAGCGTCATATCGTCGCGCTCGAAATAAGCGCACGTGTAGGTCATGGTGGGATCGAGAAATAATGAGAAGAACTCATCAGAAAGGTCGTAGATCGCCTGCGACTCTTCGTAGAACGGCCTTAACCCACTCATTCCAGCACTACCTATCGAGTTTGCCCCGACCCGTGCATAAGCACCATACCGCAGCGGGAACAGGCAGCACAGCCGAATGCCGTGGCGCCCAACGCAACTCGACAACCGTTAGTAAGAGTAGAAGCCCTTACCGGATTTCTTTCCCAGCAAACCCGCCTCGACCATCCGCAGCAAAAGGGGCGGCGGCCCGTAATGCGGCTCCTTGAATTCCTCGTACAGCTTGTCGGCGATCAGCTTGAGGGTGTCCAGACCAATCAGATCGGACAACCGCAGCGGGCCCATCGGATGCGACAGCCCGGCGACAACCGCCTTGTCGACATCCTCGACGGTGGCAAAACCGGCTTCAACCATCCGGATCGCCGAAAGCAGGTACGGCACCAGCAACGCATTCACCACGAAGCCGGAACGGTCCGAGCACCGGACAACCTGCTTCTTCAGAACCGCGCTGGCGAACTCCTCGGTGCGTGCGGCCGCGGCCTCGTCGGTGAGCAGCGTGCTGACCAACTCCACCAGTGGCAGCACCGGAACAGGGTTGAAGAAGTGCAAACCCAACACCCGGCCCGGATTGGCTGTGGCGGCAGCAACTTTCATGATCGGAATGCTCGACGTGTTCGACGCCAGGACGGCGTCGGGGTCGGTGATCACGCGATCCAGTTCGGCGAAGATGGCGGTCTTGACCTTCTCGTCCTCGACCACCGCCTCGATGACCAGCTGTCGGTCGGCCAACTCGGCGAGATCGGTGGTGAATTTCAGCTTGGCGACCGCAGCGTCGCGCTCGCGCTCGGTGATCTTGCCGGCGCTGACACCGCGCTCGACCGACTTGACGATCCGATTGCGCCCGGCAGTCGTGAGTGCCTCAGTCGGCTCGTACACACGCACGTCAACCCCTGCGCGGGCCGATACTTCGGCGATGCCGGCACCCATTTGGCCGGCTCCGATGACTCCCACTCGTTCGATCGGCACGTTTCTCCTTCAGGCTCCGCGGTCCCATTGACCCGGCGGATAGGAACAGGCCCCGCCCAGGTTCGCCGGGCGGGGCCTGCGCTGTCAACTTAGCGGGATCAAACCGCTCAGAAGCTCGTTTGTCACGCTCGTCCTCAGTGGCTCAAGCCCATCGGTTCCACTTCGTCCTCGCCGGCAAGCCCGCTCGTCCTCAGTGGCTCAAGCCATCAGTGGAACTGACCCTCTTCGGTCGAGCCGGCCAGGGCGGTGGTCGACGAGGTCGGGTCCACCGTGGTGGCGATGCGGTCGAAGTAACCGGCACCGACCTCACGCTGGTGCTTGGTCGCGGTGTAACCGCGCTCCTCGGCGGCGAACTCGCGCTCCTGCAGCTCGACGTAAGCGCTCATCTGGTTGCGGGCGTAGCCGTAGGCCAGGTCGAACATCGAGTAGTTGAGCGCGTGGAAGCCGGCCAGCGTGATGAACTGGAACTTGAATCCCATTGCGCCAAGCTCTTTTTGGAACCGAGCGATGGTCGAGTCGTCCAGGTGCTTCTTCCAGTTGAACGACGGCGAGCAGTTGTAGGCCAGCATCTGGTCCGGGAACTCGCTCTTGACGCCCTCGGCGAACCGACGGGCCAGGTCCAGATCCGGCGTGCCGGTCTCCATCCAGATCAGGTCGGAGTAGGGCGCGTAGGCCTTGGCACGAGCGATGCACGGCTCCAAGCCGTTCTTCACCCGGTAGAAGCCCTCGGACGTGCGCTCACCGCTGATGAACGGGCGGTCGCGCTCGTCGACGTCGGAGGTGATCAACGTGGCCGCCTCGGCGTCGGTGCGGGCGATGACGACCGTCGGAACACCGGCGACGTCGGCCGCCAGGCGAGCCGAGGTCAGCGTCCGGATGTGCTGCTGGGTCGGGATCAGCACCTTGCCACCGAGGTGACCGCACTTCTTCTCCGAAGCCAGCTGGTCTTCCCAGTGCGAACCGGCGACACCGGCGGCGATCATGGCCTTCTGCAGCTCGTAGACGTTGAGCGCGCCACCGAAGCCGGCCTCACCGTCGGCCACGATCGGGGCGAGCCAGTTCTCGACGGAGGTGTCGCCCTCGACCGCGGCGATCTCGTCGGCGCGCAGCAGCGCGTTGTTGATGCGGCGCACCACCTGCGGCACCGAGTTGGCCGGGTACAGGCTCTGGTCGGGGTAGGTGTGGCCGGACAAGTTAGCGTCGCCGGCGACCTGCCAACCCGACAGGTAGATCGCCTTCAGGCCGGCGCGCACCTGCTGCACTGCCATGTTGCCGGTCAGCGCGCCGAGCGCGTTGACGAACTCCAGGTCGTGCAGTTGGTTCCACAGCACTTCCGCGCCACGGTGGGCCAGCGTGTGCGCCTCGACCACGCTGCCCTGCAGGGCGACGACGTCGGCGGCGGTGTAGTTACGGGTGACGTTCTTCCAGCGGGGGTTGGTGTCCCAGTCGTGCTGGATTTGTTCGGCGCTTTTCGGCGTGCCAACGCTAGACATTGGGCTTGCTCCTCAAAGGTATCGAAAGGTTATTGAGCTGAGGGTCGGATTTCCAGGCTTGTTAAGGCCCTCAGCGTCTTTGCTCATCTGCTAAGTCGAAGATGGCACAGGTTAGCTTCGCAGGTCCACCGATTTCTTTTGCCAATTTTGGCTAGGACTTCGCGCCAATTTGCAAAGGTTGCGAAGACCGGGAGAACTGAACCGTTTCAGTTTCTACCGACCAGTAACATGAATGCGCAGGTCAATGCTTACGTTTGCGTGACGGGCGTACTGCTAAAGCGCGAAGATCGACGCGACCGCTTTGGTCTCGTCACCGACGGCATATGTGAGCGTTCTAACAGTGCGATCAGCCAGGTCAGCGCCGAATCGATCGGTCGATCCGGCCGGGTGTACGTGCGAGATGATCTCCAGCTTGTCGCCCAGCGCCGCCGCGGCGTCATGCTCGATGGTCACCCGCAGCGGCGCCTTCAGTAGTTCGGGATACGACGCCAGGTAGTCCTCGACCACGCTCCAGTACACGGAGTTGTTCATGTGGTCGAAGAAGTCGATGTCGGTGAATCGAATTGGAAACTCGCGGATTTCCTCGGCGTCGTCGCGACTGCCGGCGCGCAGATAGGCTTTCCACCGCAGCCGGTCGACATCGGTGGTGCGCCGCAGACCCTCGAGGAAGTCGTCGGCGATGCGTGCCGGCGTCTGGGTGTCGCGGTTGAAGTTGATCCAAAAACCCTCGGACTCCATCAGGCCGCCCTTGCGTCCGTCGATGCGGACCCGCATCTCACACCATCGGTTCGACGTTCCGGAACACCACCGGCGCATCCGCAACATGTCGCCGAATTCGATCGGGCGGATCAGGTCAATCATGGTCCGACGCACGATCCACAGCGGATGGGTTTCCTCGTAGCCCATCTCGCGAAGCTGATCCTGGCCGATGTCCACGATGTGACGGGCCGCGGAGTCGAAGCGCAGCCGCCCATCACGGTCGATGTCGGCGACGCGCAGCGGCCACTCAAGGTCGAAGACGTCGGGATGGCCGTCCGGAACCGGCATCATGACTTTGTCCAGGGTCACCGTTTCACTCCCCGCTGCTGCGTACGCCGGCCCGATCCGTCGCATTGCTAGACGGCCTAGCTAGCTACCCCCAACCGAGAATCATGCCAAACGTCGCTGCTGCGACGCCAATCCAGAGCACCGTGCCAACTCTGCTAACCACATCTTCGCAACGCAGGTAGGCTGGCCAGGTGTCCAAGACCTTCGTCGGATCGCGGGTTCGCCAGCTGCGCAGCGAGCGCGGCTTCAGCCAGGCCGCGCTGGCCCAGATGCTGGAGATCTCACCGAGCTATCTCAACCAGATCGAGCACGACGTCCGTCCCCTGACGGTGGCCGTGCTGTTGCGGATCACCGAAGTCTTCGGGGTCGACGCCACGTTCTTCGCCTCCCAAGACGACACCCGGCTGGTCGCCGAACTGCGCGAAGTGACCATGGACCGCGATCTGGACATCGACGTCGACCTGTCCGAAGTCGCCGACATCGTCAACGGGCACCCGGGGTTCGCGCGGGCCATGGTCAACCTGCATCGCCGCTACCGGATCACCACCGCGCAGCTGGCCGCCGCCACCGAGGAACGGTTCTCCGACGGCAGCGGCAGCGGGTCGATCACCATGCCGCATGAAGAGGTGCGCGATTACTTCTACCAGCGGCAGAATTATCTGCACGAGCTGGACACCGCCGCCGAGGACCTGACCACCCGGATGCGGTTGCACCACGGCGACCTGGCCGGCGAGTTGTCCCGCCGGCTCACCGAGGTGCACCGCGTGCACATCAACAAGCGCATCGACCTCGGCGACACCGTACTGCACCGCTACGACGCGGCCACCAAGACGCTGGAGATCAGCAACCACCTCTCGTCAGGCCAGCAGGTGTTCAAGCTGGCCGCCGAGCTGGCGTATCTCGAGTTCGGCGACCTGATCGACAGCATGGTCACCGAAGGCAAGTTCACCAGCGACGAGTCGCGCACCCTGGCCCGGCTCGGGCTGGCCAACTACTTCGCCGCCGCCGCGGTGCTGCCGTACCGGCAGTTTCACGACGTCGCGGAGAATTTCCGCTACGACGTCGAGCGGCTCTCGGCCTTCTACTCTGTGAGCTACGAGACGATCGGACACCGGCTGTCCACACTGCAACGGCCGTCCATGCGGGGCGTGCCGTTCTCCTTCATCCGGGTAGACCGGGCCGGAAACATGTCAAAACGCCAGTCCGCCACCGGTTTTCACTTTTCGTCCAGTGGCGGAACTTGTCCGCTGTGGAATGTTTATGAGACGTTCGCCAACCCGGGCAAGATCCAGGTGCAGATCGCCCAGATGCCCGACGGCCGTAATTACATGTGGGTGGCCAGGACCGTGGAGCGGCGGGCATCACGATATGGTCAGCCCGGTAAAACCTTCGCGATCGGGCTGGGCTGCGAACTCCGGCACGCCCACCGGCTCGTCTACTCGGAAGGACTGGACTTGTCTGGCGACATCGCCACACCGATCGGCGCGGGCTGCCGGGTCTGCGAACGCGACAACTGCCCGCAGCGGGCGTTCCCCGCATTGGGCCGGGCACTCGACCTCAACGAGCACCGCAGCACGGTCTCCCCTTACCTGGTCAAGCAAGCATGACCGGCCCAACGGAGACCGGTCAGGTCGGTCGTATTCCGCCGGCACGGTTCCGCGACTTGGGGTTGATCAACTGGATTTTGGCGAAGTCCGCCGCCCGCACGGTCGGCGCGCCGCAGATGCACCTGTTCACCACGCTGGGTCAACACAAGCGGCTGTTCTTGGCGATGATGCCGTACGCCGCGGCGCTGCTGCGGGGCCGATTGCCGCTCGTCGACACCGAGTTGGTGATCCTGCGGGTCGCGCATCTGCGCGATTCGGAATACGAGCTGCAGCACCACCGCAAGATGGGGCGCCGTCGCGGACTCGACGATCAGACCCAGGCCGCGATCTTCGCCTGGCCGAATTCCACCGGCGAGCTGACCGACCGGCAGCAAGCGCTGCTGAACGCCACCGACGAGTTCATCAACAACCGCGCGATCAGCGACGAGGTCTGGCAGCAGCTGTCCCGCCACCTCGATCGGCGTCAACTTATCGAATTCTGCATGCTCGCAGGACAATACGACGGCCTGGCCGCCACCATGTCGGCCCTGCACATTCCGCTGGACAACCCTAGCTAGCCGGTCCATCACAGGTAGGTGCGGAAAAGCACGCCCAACGACAGCAGCACCGGAAGAACCGGCAACGCGAAGACAAACGACGCCAGCGCGAGGTTCCGCTGCCGCCGCAGCCGCCGTCCCCGTAACACCGCCCACAACGCGAACATCGCCGAGACGAGCAGCACGACCAGACTCCACATGCTCACCGTGCTGACGGCGTCACCGATCGAGATCGCGACCAGCCACAGGACATAGCCGACGATCACTCCGCCGATGGCGGTCCAAATCGATTCGGTACGCATCGGCGTCAGAAGTTGATCATGTGCCCGGTCAGTCCGTGGAAGCACTCCTGCAGCGCCTCCGACATCGTCGGGTGGGTATGCACGTTGCGGGCCAACTCGTTTGCGGTCAGGTCCCACTTCTGCGCCAGGGTCAGCTCGGGCAGCAACTCGGACACGTCGTGGCCGATCAGGTGCCCGCCGAGCAGCTCGAGGTGTTTGGCGTCGGCGATGAGCTTGACGAAACCGCTGGGGTCGCCCACGCCGTGCGCCTTGGCGTTGGCGGTGAACGGGAACTTGGCGACCACCACGTCGTAGCCCTCGTCGCGGGCCTGCTCCTCGGTGAGCCCGAAGCTGGCCACATTCGGCTGGCAGAACGTCGCGCGGGGCAGCATACGGTAGTCGCCGAGTGCCAAAGTTTCTGCGCCGGCGATGGTTTCGGCCGCCACCACGCCCTGGGCCTCGGCGACGTGCGCCAGCTGCAACAGCCCGGTGACATCGCCGATGGCATAGATGTGCGAGACGTTGGTCTGCATGTAGTCGGTGATCCCGATGGCCTTGCGGTCGGTCAACGCGACCCCGGCCTTGTCCAGGCCGTAGCCTTCGACATTGGGAGCAAATCCGATGGCCTGCAACACTTTCTGAGCTTTGAGCTCCTCGGATTTACCGTCCTTGCTGACGGTCACCGTGACAACGGATCCGTCGTCGGCGATCGACTCGACTTTGGTGCCGGTGAGGATCTTGACGCCGAGTTTCTTGAACTGCTTCTCGATCTCCTTGGACACCTCGGCGTCTTCGTTAGGCAGTGCGCGCGGCAGGAATTCGACGATGGTCACGTCGACGCCGTAGTTCTTCAGCACGTAGCCGAATTCCATGCCGATGGCCCCGGCCCCGGCGATGACGATCGACTCCGGCAGCTCCCGCGACAGGATCTGCTCCTCGTAGGTGACGACGTTCGCCGACAGCGACGTGCCGGGAACCAGCCGGGTGCTGCTGCCGGTGGCGATGATGACGTTGTCGAACGTGACCGTCTCGGTCCCGCCGTCGTTGAGCTCGACCGCCAGCGTGTGGGCGTCGGTGAATCTGCCGTATCCGTGGATCTCGGTGATCTGGTTCTTCTTCATCAGGAAATGCACGCCGGCGACCCGGCCCTCGGCCACCTTGCGGCTTCGGTCATAAGCGACGCCGTAATCGAATGTCGCCTCGCCGCTGATGCCAAAGGCCTTGGCCTCTTTATTGAAAATGTGGGCGAGTTCGGCGTTGCGCAGCAAGGCTTTCGACGGGATGCAGCCGACGTTGAGACAGACTCCGCCCCAGTATTTGGGTTCGACGACGGCCGTTTTCAATCCCAGCTGCGCTGCGCGGATGGCCGCCACATATCCGCCGGGTCCGGCTCCGAGGACGACAACGTCATAGTGAGAAGTCACGGCCCCCACCCTAGTGGCTCGGCCCGCTCGTCAGCTGGCCAGCCAGTTTTCGACGTTGTGGTTGTAACCGTCGGCGACGCGCAGGCTGCGGCCGCGTCCGCGGGTAAGCCATCCGCGGGCGAGGAAAACGCTGGTGATCGCGGCGGGCAGCGCTCCCGCCAGGTGGACCCGGCGATCGGTCCAGTCAACGCATGAGCGGGCGAACACCCGTCGGCTGGCCCGCAGCGTGGCCAGGTCGATGCCCAGCGCGTCGACCAAATGCTGTCCGCGGTCGGTGAGCTCGTGGTCCCGGTCGTCGAGGCAGCGGATGGCCCCGGTGACCAACAGCCGATCTCGAAGTTGCACACCGCGACGGCCGGCCAGGTGGTCGTAGCAGGTCCGCGCCTCGAACAGCGCCCGGGCGGCGCGATGCTGACTTAGCGGGACCGGAGCCGGCGGCGCGATCTGGGCGATGGCCTCCAGCACGGTGGCCACCTCCGGGTTGACGATTTCGTGGTATCGATGCCGGCCCTGGGCTCGGACCCGGATCAGCCCGCCTTCGGTCAGCCGGCGCAGGTGGGTGGAGGCGGTGGCGGGATGCACGCCGGCCCGCCGGGCCAGCTCCCCCGCCGGTAGCGCCCGGCCGCCGGCGAGGGCCGCGAGCATCGCCGCGCGCGCCGGATCTTCGATCAAGTCTGCGATTGAGGCGAGGTTGCGATCGGCCGGGGTGTAGGAGGCCGACGTGTCGCTCACCCCGCCAGCCTTGCACAGCCGCCATCGACTGGCTCAGTGCGGGAAGACGCCCATCAGGCAAGGACGCTGGCTGTGGTCGCAATAGAACGCGCCGTAGAACGGGGCCGCGGCGACGACCGAGGCGAACACCGCCGAGATCACCCCGATCGCCAACGCTGACACCAGCGGCCGGTCGGGCACCATCGCCAGCATCAAGCCCGCGACCACGCACACCACGACGTAGACCAACACCACGAACACCACCGCGGTCTTGTGTGCGGAGTGGTCGTGGGTCCACCAGTAGAACAGGCCGACACCGATCGTCCCCGCCGGAACCCACACCGCCCAGAGCATCAGGATGAACTGCCACCACCTCAAGTGGTGGTAGCGGCCGGGCACGGCGATCGGCGGTGCCGGCGCGGGCAGCGACCCGGACGGCGGCGCTTCGTCCGTCGCGGCCTCAGTCACCGGAGCGGGGCTGCTCGTCGGCTCGTCCGGTGTCTGGGTCGCCGACGTGTCCGACCGTCGTTGCCACCACCTGCGTCGCCGAGCCTTCGGTTCCGGTTCGATGACCGCCGGTTCGGCCTTGGGATGTGCGCCGGTGTCGAAGATCGGCGTGTACGCCTCGGTCTTCGGCATCGATGCGGTATCCACGCCGTTCTCGTCAGCCACGGGTAGTCACCTCGATCACCGCCAGCACCCCGAACCATCCCGGCGCCAGCGCCAGGATGAACGCGCCGAGTGCGGTCAGCCATCGGCGCCGGGACAACAGGATCACCAGCAGCCCGACGGCGCTGGGAAACCCGACGACCAACGCGATCGCGACGTCCGGGCGCATGCGACCGTGATCCACCGTCATCGCGGCGGTTCCGCCCAGCACCCCGACCGCGACGCCGAGCAGCATGGCGCTGGTGAGCAGCCAGGTCCGCGGCAGCGGGATCACGCTTTGACGATACTGCCGCGGCTGCCCGCTACCGCTTTACCGGCGCGGCGCGCCCTGCGGGTACTGAGCAAGCGTCCGCGGCGGCAGCCACCACCGGTGAACGTGCCGGCGGGCGCGCGCCGCGCTCGTAATCGGCCCCGGCGATCACCGCGGTGGCCGTGAGCTCCGCGTTCTCGGCGTCGCTGAAAGCGCGACCGCGGGATAAAAACCGCATCCCCTCGGGTGCTTCCAGGCTGAATCCGCCGCCGCGGCCGGGCACCAGGTCGATGACCAGCTGGGTGTGCTTCCAGGCCTGAAACTGGGGCCCGGAGATCCACACCGGCACCCCCCCATCCACGTCCAGGACACCGAGCAGCACGTCGCGGTCACCCACGATGAAGTCTCCGTCCGGGTAGCACATCGGCGACGACCCGTCGCAGCAGCCGCCGGACTGATGAAACATCACCGGGCCGTGCCGGTCGGCCAGCTCACCGAGCAGCTTGGCGGCAGCGGCGGTGACCACCACCCGCGGCGTCATCAGAAGAATCCTTGCGCCTTCTGGGAGTACGACACCATCAGGTTCTTGGTCTGCTGGTAGTG